>CAIJLV010000184.1 GCA_903821635.1 uncultured Verrucomicrobiota bacterium
GCACGCCCACGACATGGCTCGCCCGCCGCCTACAGCAGGCTCCGAACAGTTTTCCCCGCGCGCTTGGACCGAAGCCGCTGGTTTACTATTCCTTCCCCGAAAGGTGGCTCACGAATTTCCCCGTCCGCACCGCTGAAGTCGGCCCGCCCGCCGCCACGCTCAGTTACCGCTTGGTCGAACCCGCGAACTACGGCTTTAACCTACAGCGGTCCCAACAACTCGACGGCCAGCGCCTGCGCTACCGGTTCGACTTCCTCGCCACCGTGCCGGGGCCGACCAACGCCTTCACCGCCGCCCCGCGCGGCACGCTTTTCCTCCTGCACGGCTACGGCGTCGACAGCACCACCCTGCTCCAATGGGCGCTCACCCTGGCCGGAGATGGCTGGCGCTGTGTGTTGGTGGATTTGCGCGGACACGGCGGCTCCACCGGCCGGAAAGTCCTCTTCGGCGCCGGGGAGAGCCACGACCTCGCCCAACTCGCGACCGAACTCGACCGCCGCAGCGAGCTCGTCCCCCCCGTCGCCGTGTTGGGTGCTTCTTACGGCGCGGCGCTGGCGCTGAAGTGGGCGGGTGAAGATCCGCGTTTGACACCGGTCATCGCCCTGACGCCTTACGCCGAACTTCAACCAGCCATCCTCGCCCTCCGGGATCGTTACGCCCGCTGGCTGCCTCGCGGTTGGGTTCGGGCGGCGGCAGCCCGCCTGCCGCGCCTAGTCAGCGTTGAGCCTGGCGGCTTGGACCCATTCCGTTGGCTCACGAAACGCCCCGTGCGCGCCCTCTTCATCGCCACCGACCACGATCCCATCGCCCCACCGGCAGCCGTCCAACGGCTCCACGCCGCCGCGCCCGCCGGAAGTGGTTACTTCCGCCTCACCAACGGTATCCACGAAACCGCGCCCTTCGAATTTACCGAACTTCTCCCGGCGGTCCGGGCTTGGCTGACCCCAGCCGGAGTCGTCACTGAAAGTGCCGGCGGAACTCCGTAGCGCAGGCAGTTTGTCTCCCGGGTCAACTGGGCCGGCGGCCGTGCCGCCAGAGCGAAGACGACCGACGCAGGCGCGGCCATTCCCTTCGTTTTCGGCACCGGTTCGTGCACGGGTTGCTCCACCGCCCCGTTGAAACTGCGACCCGGAATTCCTCTGGCTGCATTCCTACCCAGCCCGATTCTCCGGGCCGTCATGCGCTACCTCATCCGCGAAAAACTGTTCTCCTTGGGCGACGACTTCTGGATCCAGGACGAAGCGGGCCGGAACGTTTTCTTGATCGACGGACGCGCTTTCACCCTCCTGCGGGAAAAGCTCGTGCTCAAGGACGCCGCCGGGAACGAACTCGGCTTCCTGCGCGAGCAGTTCATTTCCCTCCGCAAGGCTTACGAAATCCATGTTGGTGGCCAGCACGTGGCCACCGTGCGCAAGGACCTGTTCAACCTCTTCCGCTGCCGGTTTACCGTGGATGTTCCCGGCCCCGACGATTACGAGGCGCAAGGCAGCTTTCTCGACCACGAATACACCTTCCATCGTCACGGACGGACGGTGGCCACGGTGGCCAAGAATTGGTTCTCGTTCCGCGACACCTACGCCGTGGACATCGCCGACGGCGAAGACGCCGTGCTCCTCCTAGCCAGCGCCGTGGTGATCGACCAACTCTGTCACGACCAAGACGGCGGCGAAGGCAGGCATTGAACCGATTTGGACTGCGGAGCCATGGCTCCGCTTTAGATTCGACTCACCGCCCCCCTCGCTCGAACTGCTTCCGGCCGCGCAGCCAAAGCACCGTCCTGCCAGCGCAGTCCCAATCCCCATCCGCGCCGTTCCTGCCTTCCTGCCTTCCAAATTCGCCGTCTTCTTCGCTTCTTCGCTGCTCATCCCTGCCGGAAAATCCCGTTGCCTGCCCCGCCGCCTTCCGGTTTCACTGCCGTTGTGATTTCCACCGCGGTCAACACAACGACTACCGCCTAGCGTCCGCAGCCCGTTGCTGCCGGACGCCCCACGCCTCGCACCCCAATCTGGTCCGAGGCGTTTTTGTTTCCCGATCAAACCAATAGCGAAGACGCGAAGATGCGAAGTGAAGCAAAGACAATCTGGAACGCAGGAAAGCAGGAAAAAGCCTGCTCCGTTCCTGCCTTCCTGCTTTCCAAATTCATCTCCCCCGTCCTCTTCGCCCCTTCGCGCCTCCGCGGTTAACTCCCCTTTTCCATGAACGACGAATCCCAGCCGCAGCCCGCTAACTTCGAGGCCGCCAAGTCCGACGTGCAGCGCAAGACGCTCGACCAGCGCGAGCAGATGAACGAGCTCATGCGCCTCCGCCATTCCTGCGCCCACATCCTCGCCACCGCCGTCCTCCGCCTCTGGCCCGACGCCCGGCTCGACATCGGCCCGCCCACCGACGAGGGCTTTTACTACGACTTCGACCTGACGCACCGCTTCACCCCGGACGACTTCCCCAAGCTCGAGGAGGCGATGCGCCAGATCACCAAGGAAAACCAGGTCTTCGAGAAGAGCATCAAGACCCAGGCCGAGGCGCTGGCCTACTTCGAGGGCAAGGGCCAGAAGTTCAAAGTCGAGCGCCTCGCCGACATTCCGGAGGGCGAGACCATCACCTTCTTCCAAAACGGCGAGTTCGTGGACCTCTGCGCCGGGCCGCACGTCATGCGCACCGGCAACGTGAAGCCCGGCGGCATCAAGCTGCTGCGCGTCGCCAGCGCCTACTTCCGCGGCAACGAGAAGAACCCGCAGCTCCAGCGCCTCTACGGCACCGCCTTCAAGAACAAGGAGGAACTCGACAAGTGGATCCTGCAGCAGGAGGAGGCCAAGAAGCGCGACCACCGCAAAATCGGCGCGGAGATGGGCCTGTTCGCGTTCGACGCGGAATACGTGGGGCCTGGCCTCGCGCTGTGGCTGCCGAAAGGCGCGGTGCTGGTCGAGGAACTGGAAAAGCTGGCGAAGGAGACCGAGTTCCTCGCCGGCTACGTGCGCGTGAAGACGCCGCACCTCGCCAAGGAGAAGATGTATAAGACGTCAGGGCACCTGCCATATTACGCGGAGTCGATGTTCCCGCCGATGGAGCTAGATGAATTCGCAGCCGAACGACAAGTGCTCAGAAAGCAAATCGCTGTGGCTGACCATCGCATCCGTGAAGAATTCAAAAGTCGTCATCCCATTAACGAGCCTGGCAGTTCTATTTCCGAGAAGGCGTTCGGCAATTTCATGGATGAGTATATCGATGAAGTGATGCATGGCCGAGTGACCCCTTCTCCGAAAGACGAGGCTCTATTTACGGAGCTCCGAAAACTTACAACTGAGGAAGCACGCCTACCTCTCGACCGATATTTCCTCAAGGCGATGAACTGCCCGCACCACCACCGCATCTTCGCGGCGGAACCGCGCAGTTACCGCGACCTGCCGCTGCGGCTCGCCGAATACGGCACGAACTACCGCTACGAACAGTCCGGCGAGCTCTTCGGCCTCATGCGCGTGCGCGCCATGAACATGAACGACGCGCACCTCTACTTCACCCCGGAGCAGTTCGCCGACGAGTTCCGCGCGGTGAACGACATGTATCTGAAATACTTCAAGATCTTCGGCATCGAGAAGTATGTGATGCGCTTCAGCACGCACGACCCCGCGCGCCTCGGCGTGAAGTTCGTCAACGAGCCCGAGCTCTGGAAGCAGACCGAGGACATGGTCCGCAACGTCCTGATCGAGTCCGGCATCAACTACGTGGAGGTGCCCAACGAGGCGGCCTTCTACGGTCCGAAGATCGACGTGCAGGTGTGGAGCGCCATCGGCCGCGAGTTCACCATCGCCACGAACCAGGTGGACTTCGCCGTGCCCGCGCGCTTCGGCCTCGTTTACAAGGACCGCGACAACTCGCTCAAGACGCCGCTGTGCATCCACCGCGCGCCGCTGGGCACGCACGAGCGTTTCATCGGCTTCCTGATCGAGCACTACGCCGGCAACTTCCCGCTCTGGCTCGCGCCCGAGCAGGTCCGCGTGCTCACGCTCAACGACGACCCGGCGCTGGTCGAATACGCCAAGGCCATCACCGCTGAACTGCGCGCCCACTTCGTCCGCGTGGAAGGCGATTACTCCGCCGACCCCGTGAAGGCCAAGATCGCCGACGCCGAGACGGCGAAGGTCCACACCATGCTCGTGGTGGGCCAGCGCGACCTCGAGGCCGGCGGCGTAAGCGTGCGCCTCCACGGCAAGGGCAACGTCGGCGCCAAACCCAAGGACGAAGCCATCGCCGACATTCTGGCTGCCATCCGGGAACGGCGGGCGTAGGCGAGCGCCCGAGCCAGGGCCGTAGCGCAGACTGGCAGTCTGCTGTGTCGCAGGTTGGCAACCTGCGGGGCGGGGCGACGGGAAGCGGGCGATGGTTCGACGCCTGACGCTCATTCACGCCCTGCCGACTGCCAGTCGGCGACACAGCAGACAGACTGTCTGCGCCACACTGGCGTCCCGCTACGCGAGGTGCTGCTTGAAGAAGGCAATCGTGCGTTCCCAGGCGAGCTGCGCGTTTTTCTCGTCGTAGCGGCTGGTGGAGTCGTTGTGGAAGCCATGGTTGCACTTGGGATACAGGTGCATGGTGTAGTTCACCCCGGCGGCCTTCAGGTCGGCCTCGTAGCCCGGCCAGCTTTCGTTGACCCGCGTGTCCAGTTCCGCGAGCTGGATCAGCAGCGGCGCCTTGAGGTTCTTGCGGACTTCCTTGGCGGCGGGCGTGCCGTAGAACGGAACGCCGGCGTTGAGCACGTCCGGCACGACGGCGGCGAGCATGTTCACGATATAGCCGCCGAAGCAGAAGCCGACCGCGCCCAGCTTGCCGGTGCTCAGCTCGTGCGCCTTGAGGAACTTCGCCGCGGCGATGAAGTCCTGCTCAATCTTGGCCTTGTCCAGCGAGCCTTGGAGTGCCCGGCCTTCGTCGTCGTTGCCGGGATAACCGCCCTTCGAATGGAGCGCATCGGGCGCGAACGCCACGAAGCCCGCCTTGGCCACGCGCCGGGCGACGTCCGCGACGTAGGGGTTCAGCCCGCGGTTCTCGTGGACCACCAACACCACGGGTGCCTTGCCCTTCAGCGCGGTGGGCGTGACCAGGTAGCCGCGTCCTTCGCCGTGGCCGTTGGGTGAAGGGAAAGTCACATAGCGGCCCTTGATTTCGGGATCGTTGAACGAAACCTGCTCCGCGTTGGCGTAGTTGGGCAGCAGCGTGCCGAGCAGGACGCTCATGGAGAATCCGGCCGCCGCGAGGGTGGAAAGCCGGGTCATGAAGGTGCGGCGGTCAATGACCCCGTGGGCGTATTCGTCATACCAATCGAACGCCTCCTGGGGGATGGGGGCGTGGGCGCTGATCCCGGCTTCGGGAAGGTTAGAGTGCATCGTGGTCATGGTAGTTCCTGGTATGGTGGTGAGAGGCTGACACCGGAAGTGTTCAACCGATTTTCCAGCCCGGCAACGATGACGTTGCCGGCCGGTGGCAGGCTTTCCGGGCGTGTCGCCGGCCACGGTGGCGCGGTGGCCGGAGCCATCTTCCATTTGCCTTCGGCCGGCTGGCACGAACACTCCGCGCGGCGGCGGGCAAAATCCCCACCCCACCGCCCAGCGCACTCAACCACCATCGGCTCGCTGACTTACCGCCCCGCGGCCACAGTTCCACCGCCGAGCGTTTGAACGCCTCGGCGTAGCGCTTCCGTCCACCGTCCGGCTGCCCGTCCTTCAGGTGGGGCGAGCGGTGGGCCGGGGCTGGGAAAAGATCTTTTCCCCGGCGATCAGACCGAGAACAGTTTCAACAACTTCAGCTATGGCCACTGCCGCTCAAATCATTCAACTCCACGCCGGCGAAGGCCCGGTTTTCTCTGCCGTGGGCGACGTTTACCGATTCCTCGCCACCGGCGCACAGACGGGCGGCAGCTATGCGTTGGCCGAGGCCCGTGTGCTACCGGGCGGCGGGCCGCCCCCGCACATTCATCACCGCGAGGATGAGGCGTTTTTCATCCTCGAAGGCGAGGTCACCTTCCAACTGGGCGATCAACGCGTGGTCGCCCGGGCGGGTTCGTTCATCCAAGGGCCACGCGGGATTCCGCACGCCTTCAAGAACGAGAGCCAAGCCCCGGCGCGCATGCTGATTCACGTGTCGCCGCCTGGCTTCGAGCACTTTATGGCGGAGTTTGCCACGCCCCTGCCTTCGTTCGCTTCAGCGCCGGTGCCGGTGACTTCCGAAGCGATCCAGAAGCTGCTGGAAGTCGCCCCGAAGTTTGGCATCGAACTGCTCCCGCCGCCGGCGCATTAAACGCCGGCGCGGGCCGCTCACGGCTTGGCTCGGCGGTGACTTTCCTCGTAGTGCCGTTTGAGGAGGTCTTCGCCGTAATCATTCTGCGGATCGCGGAAGACGGAGTGGATGTGGTTGATCGGGCCAGTTTTCCGGCCGGGCGGAAGATTGTTGTCAAATTCGATCAACAGGGTCGGGCCGTGGATGCGGTAGTAATACGGCGCGGTGGGGCCGATGGGCCCCGCCCACGCGAAATGGACCTTGTTCCAGCCGGAACGGTTGACCCGGTCCAGTTGCTGGAGGGCGAGGTCGGGGCGGTAGTTGCGGACGTATTCGTCCACCAACGTCAGCAGCAGCGTCTTCTGTTCGTCGCTCAGTTCAGAAAACGGCAACCCTTCGACTTTTGACAGTGACTTATCCCGGCCCGGCCCGGTGATGACGTCGGCAGGCGCGTCGGCGCTGAGCAAAGCCTTCTTCCGCTGTTCCGGTTGGAGCGAACCCATCAGGGCGAGGCCCTTGTCGTCTTCGGCGCCCAGAACCCGCCAACCGGCGTGAATGCCCTCGCGCACTTCGTGGGGATCGGACCCCATGAAGGTCGGGCTCATCGCCACTTCCTGCCCGGCGAGGGTGAAATTCAGCGCGAGATGATGGCCATCCAACTGCCAACCCCAAGGGCGATCGGCCGACGGTTCACCGAGAAACGACAGCCAGTAAAAACGCAGACCAAACATCGGATTGGGCGAGTTGGTCTGACCGGATAGGTGCAGGAGCACTTCGTCGAGCTGCATGATGCCGCTCGCCTTGAGGTAACCCTGGCTGCTGAGCCCCGCTTGGATCAGGCGATGCGCCTTGACCCGTTGCGCCGCCGAAAGTTCCCCGAGGCTGAGGCCTTTTCGCGGGTGAATAGTATGCGGCAGATTGCTCCAATCCTTGCGCTCTGGGTCGTCCGACGGAAACACGGCCTGCTGGCGTTGTCCCGCCGACAACGACTCCAACAATTCGGTGGCGGTGGAGCGCATGCGCACTGCCGACGGCGCCGCCTCCATGGATTGCGCGCTGAGGTTGAGGGCGGCGAGCAGGCTTGCTCCGCCGAGGGCCAGGGCCCAGAGGATTCGGGTGGGGTTCATGGGGCTTGAAGAGCGAGAGCGCAACGTCCGGGAGCGGTTCATTCCATCGGGCCGATGAGTTCAACGAAGGTGCCGTCAGGATCTTGCACGAGGACGAAGTGGGAACTGCCGCTCAAGGGCATGGGCGTTTCGCCGAGCAACTTGACGTGGTGCTCCTTGATCCGCGCGAGGAACGGCTTCAGCGACTTCACGTGGATGGTGATGTATTGCATGCCGGTGTCGTCCTGCAGGTGCTTTTGCGGCGGATGCCCGGCCGGCTTGCCGAAGCTCATGAGCTTCCAATCCGTGGCCGTCTTGCTGTCGCCGAGCTTCAAGACCGTGATGGTGACCGGCAGGCCGTCGGTCAGGCCGGTGCGTTTACCGGTCGCAGCATCCACTGAAAAGCCGCCGGCTTTCTTCATGCCGATGACCTTGGTGTAGAATTCGACGGACTTCTCCACGTCGCTGACCACTACGCCGATGGAGATGGTCTCATTGGTAAACTCGTTGATTTGGGCCGCCGGACGGCTCCAAAACAGGGAAGTGGCGACGAGGGCGAAGAACAGACGCGGGAGCTTGATCATGGCGAGGGAAAAGGCTGCGCGATCCCAAGGTTGGCGGCGAATGGAAAAATCACGTCGGAAGACACCGGCGGGAGCGGCGACTTTCCAGCCGCCACTCCGAACCGGAATTGCCCCGGCCCCTACACCCGCTAACTCTCCCGCCATGGAACTCGACCTCGTCGGCGCCCACGCCCATCGCGCCTATCCGATCCTCGTTTCGCTTGTCACGCCCCGGCCGATTGCCTGGGTCACCACGGTCGGGCTGGACGACGTGGTCAACGCCGCGCCCTTCAGCTTCTTCAACGTGCTCGGGGCAGAACCGCCCATCGTCGGCTTCAGCCCGGCCGACCGCGACGACGGCACGCCGAAGGACACCGCGCGCAACATCCGGCTGAACCACGAGTTCGTCGTGAACCGGGTGGATGAAGGGGTCGCAGAGGAGATGAACCGGACCGCCGCCGCGTTGCCCTACGGCGTCAGTGAGCTGGCCGGGCTCGGTCTGACCACGCTGCCGGCCAGCTTCGTGAAGCCGCCGCGGATCGCCGAGGCGCCGGCCAGCTTCGAATGCCAGGAGTGGGGCACGCTTCAGATCGGCGACAACCGCCTCGTCATCGGCCTAGTGAAGCGCGCGCATGTCCGTGACGAACTGATTGATCCCGCGACCCTGCGTGTCCGCGCGGACCTTCTGAAGACCGTCGGCCGCATGGCCGCCCCGCACTGGTATTGCCGCACCGTGGACCGCTTCGAGATGGTCCGGCCGGCCTAGTCCTGCTGCCCGCCGTCTCCCGGAAGGGTGTTATGGATCCGCCGGAATCAGGCGATAGTAGTTCTCCCCGCCCGTTGACTCCTCGTCGGTGAACTCAACGCCGCCCTCTTCGAGCACTCCGTTGGTGAGGTCCACCCAGGCCGACAGGTTGGCCGACCGCTGAAGGACCACGGCCTGTCCGCCAGGCCCGCTGAGGAACAGCCGGAACCCCTCGGGAGCGAAGCCCAGGGCTGTGAGCTGAAGCGCCGGATCCACCACCTGATTCTCGGTGCCAAAGACTTCGATCCGGTAATTGACCACCGCACCGGCGTTACCGGCCTGGGTGTCCCGGATGCGCAGCCGCCAGTCGCCGCGGGTGCTCTCCCCCCAGTGAAAGACGGAACTGAACCGATGGGTAAGGTTGGGGCTCGGATCGTTGTGCGGCACGAACAGGTGGCTGACGGTTCCGCCGGGAGAAATAAGGTCAACCGCCAGTTCGCCGCGGGCGGGGTGGGAGAGTTCAAGCGTCAGCATGACATGCTCCGTCCGAAGGCTCTTGCTCAGACTGAGAGTGCGTTCGAAGGCTCCGCCGCCATCAGGAATGGGCGGAAGGTCGTCGGTCAGTTTGACGGCGGAGTCGTTCAGGCGGGCGCCCAGGTTTTTCCAGCCCTGGGCGAGCTGCGTGGCCGCGGCGGCGTCAATTCGGCCCGCGCCGAACTCATGGTTGAACCGCAGCCCGGCGGTGTTGGTGAACCAGCCAGGGCTGCCGGGCTCCGTCTTCGCGGCGGAACGGATCAAAACCTCCTGCACGTCACGCCAGCCGAGGTTCGGGTTCGTTTGCAGGACCAAGGCCACGACGCCGGAAACCAGCGGGGCGGCGGATGAGGTGCCGTTGAAGGTGCCCGTGTAGTCCACGTCCTGGATATCGGCTTCCACGTCCTGCCGGTTGTATCCCCGATCCCCCAAGAGGTCGGTGGTGAAGGAACCCGGGGTCCGGGTGTTGTCATTGCCGGAAGGCGCGGAAACGATCAGGCAGGCTCCCGGTTCGCTGTAATCGGCCCGCGTGCCCAGGTCGGTCAGGGCGCCGACGGCGATGGTGCCGGGATGGTTGGCGGAGCCGTCATTGTTCGCGTTGTCGCCTTCGTTGCCGCCATTGCCGGCGGACCACACGTAGATCGTGCCCCTGCCGCCGCGCCCCTGGGCGAGTCCGGCTTCGAGGGCGGCGGCCAGCAACGGTCCCGGTGCGGCGATCGTCTTGCCGTCGTCCTCGGCGCCCCAAGAATTGTTGCTGACCTGCACTAGGTCCAGCCGGTGGGCAATGGCCTTGGCCTCCTGGTCATCCCCCGCGTTGCCGCCGATCAGCCGGATGGGCACCAGGCCTGCCCCGTAGGCGGCGCCTGCGACCCCGATACCGTTGTTGCCGGTGGCGGCCGCCACGCCAGCCACCGCGGTCCCGTGGGAATCTGCCGCCGGTTCGCCTTTCTCGTTGGTTCCTTCGGGGCCTTCGGGCTCGGGCGAGGCGTCGTTGTCCCGATAATCAAATCCGGCGTTGGCAATGATCCGAGCAGCTAGGTCGGGATGGGCCGACTCCACGCCGTCATCCACCACGGAGACCACCACGCCGCCGCCGGTTCGGCCGGACTCCCAGGCGGGCACCACGTTGGCATCGGCCCCCGCGGTGCCGCCGGACTGTCCGGTATTGCGCAGCGTCCACTGCTGCGAAAACAGCGGATCATTCGGCAGGGCCCTGCCCTGAAGCCGGCGGTCAAGGATCACTTGGGCGCGCAGGACCTCGGGTTGCCGTTGCAGCTGGGCCGCAAGGGCGAGTCCGGAAGATTCCGCCGCACGGAAGACCGCCAAGCGGTGGTTGAAGGCCAGCGTTTCGACGTCGGCCGCGCCGAGCCGCACGGCCAACTGAGCCGCATCCACGCCCGGCCGCAATTCCGCCGAAACCCGCCGGGTGAGAATCCGACGGTTGCCAAGCGTCCGGGGCTGGCCTTCCGGATAGAGCACCACCTGCAACTGGGACTGGGCGGGCAGTGCGGTCCGGGCCACGCCCCGTTCATCGAGTCGGACAATACGGTCCAGGCCGGGGCCGGACAGGTGCACCTCGTCGGTGGCGATGACGAAAACCTGCGGGGCGTCGCCGTCTTGGAGTCGGAGGGTCTCCTGGGCCGAGGCAGAAAGAGCCAAGGCTGCCGTGACGGCCAAGTGGGGGATTCGCACGCGCGTGAATTTGCGCGTTCCGCAGCCTCGGTCAAGAATCGATTGCGACGGCCGCCGCCTCCAAGCTTGTTGCGCCCGCCGTCGCGGCGGAAACTGCGGCTTCAACAACGACATGTCCGCCTTGTTCCATCCCGGCCAACGCTGGGTCAGCGAAACCGAGCCCGAACTGGGCCTCGGCTCCATCCGTCACGTCACCCCCCGCACGGTCGCAGTCGGCTTCGGGGCGAGCCACGAGACCCGGGAATATTCGCTCGAAAACGCCCCGCTGCGCCGGGTGAGGTTTCAACCCGGGGACCGCCTGCTGCTGCGGGACGGCACGACCTTGGCCGTGGACGCTGTGGTGGATCGCAGGGCCCTGATTTTTTACCGCGGCGACGGGCGCGAAGTGGGCGAAATGGAGCTGAGTGACACCCTCAGTTTCAATAAACCCGAGCAACGCCTCTACGCCGGCCAAGTGGACGAACCCGCCCTCTTCAACCTACGCGTGGCCGCGTTGCGGAATCAGCATCGCCGGCGCAAGTCGAAGGTGCGGGGCTTTGTGGGGGGCCGGATTGACCTGATTCCGCACCAGCTCTGCATCGCCGCCGAAGTCGCTGGCCGACTGTTGCCGCGCGTGCTGCTCGCGGACGAAGTTGGGCTCGGTAAAACCATCGAAGCCTGCCTGATCGTGCATCGGCTGATCCTCACGGGCCGGGCGCAGCGCGTGCTAATTCTGGTGCCCGATTCGCTAGTGCATCAGTGGTTCGTGGAACTGCTGCGCCGATTCAACCTGTGGTTTCACATCTTCGACGAAGAACGCTGCGCCGCCATCGAAGGCGGCGGCGCAGAAACCAACCCCTTTCTCGACGATCAGTTGGTGCTGGCGAGCTTGGCGCTGTTCACCGGCAATGAGCGCCGCCGGCAGCAAGCCCAAGCGGCCGGTTGGGACATGCTCGTAGTGGATGAAGCGCATCACCTCGGCTGGACGCCGGACTCCGTGAGCCCCGAATACGCGGTAGTGGAAGCCCTCGGCCAACAAACGGCGGGCCTGCTGTTGCTCACCGCGACGCCGGAGCAACTGGGCATGGCCAGTCACTTCGCGCGGCTGCGCTTGCTCGATCCGGACCGCTTCTACGAACTGGCCGAATTCATCCACGAAGCCGAGAGCTACCGCGACATCGCCCGACTGGCGGACAAACTCCTGAACCCGCAACCGCTCACCGCCGCGGAAGTGGGAACACTGGCCCAAATTCTCGCGGAACCGGAAACCAGCCTGCGGCCGAAACTGGCGAAGCTCGCTGACGACCAAGTTCGCGCGGGCCTGCTGAATTCGCTGCTCGATCAGCACGGCACCGGCCGGGTCATGTTTCGCAACACCCGCGCGACGATCAGCGGGTTTCCCCGCCGGCTAGCCCACCTGTGTCCGCTCGACGAAGACGCGGACAACGTGGAGCTGTTTGAGCGGTTGACCGAGGAGTTTTCGGCGGACACCGACGCGAGCTTGGCTCCGCATTTCGAGCCGGATTTTTCGGCCGATCCGCGGGTGCACTGGTTGGTGGAATTGTTGCGCTCCCTCGGCGACGACAAAGTGCTGCTGATTTGCCGGACCCGCGCCAAGGCGGAGACGCTGGAAGCCGCACTCCGCGTGTGGATCAACGTCAAGCTGGCGGTCTTTCACGAGGGACTTTCGCTGGTGCAACGCGATCGCCATGCCGCGTGGTTTGCCGAAGCGGACGGCGCGCGGCTGCTGATCTGTTCCGAGATTGGGAGTGAAGGGCGCAACTTCCAGTTTGCCCACCACCTCGTGTTGTTTGACCTGCCGCTTGATCCCGAATTGCTGGAGCAACGCATCGGCCGGCTCGACCGTATCGGGCAGACTTCCGAGATCCAACTGCACCTGCCATTTGTCGTCGGCAGCGCGCAGGAGGTGCTCGTGCGGTGGTATCACGCCGGGTTGAACTCGTTCGAAAAGAACCTCCAAGGCGGCCGCGCGTTGCTGGAGCAGTTCGGCGCCCGGATCACCGACCTCGCCCACGAATTCCACGAGCGGGCCGGCGCTGCCCGGCCGGAACTCGAGCGCTTGATCGGCGAGACCCGCGTCGCCCGCCAGGAACTCACCACCCGGCTCGAACAGGGCCGCGACCGGTTGTTGGAACTGAATTCCTTCCGGCCCCAGATCGCCGCGCAAATCGTGCAGGAGATTCAAAAACAGGATGCGGACCCGACGCTCGACCAATTCCTCGTCGCGGTGTTCGACCACTTCGGGATTCACGTCGAGGAACTCGCCCCCCGCACCTACCAACTCGGTTCCGCCGGGGTGTTTGCCGACTCGTTTCCCGGCTTGCCCACGGAGGGGTTGACGGTGACCAGCGACCGCACCCGAGCGCTGTCGCGCGAAGACGTGCAGTTCCTTACTTGGGATCACCCGCTCGTCACCGGGGCGCTGGACCTCATTCTCGGCAGCGACCAGGGCAACAGCAGCTTCGGCATCTGGCCGGACAGCCGCGGTGCCGGCCTTTATTTGGAAGCGATTTTCCTGCTTGAATGCGTCGCTCCGCCCGCGCTGCACGTGGATCGCTTCCTCCCGCCCACGCCGTTGCGCGTGCTGGTGGATTCCGAGGGCAACGACGCCAGCGCGGTCGTCGACCGCGAAACGCTCGCCCGCCAACTCCGCCCCGGCGACGCCTATCCGCACGTCAGCCGCCGCGAAGTCCGTGAGGAACTGCTGCCCGCGCTACTGACGCAGGCGGAGGCCATCGTGCAGCGGCATATGCCCACGCTGATCACCCAAGCCCGCCGGGAGATGACCGCCCAACTGGACGCCGAAATTGCCCGCCTGCGGGAACTCGAAAAAGTAAACCCGAGCGTGCGCCCCGAAGAAATCGAACACCTCGTCGAACAAAAACGGGCGCTCGAACAGCACTTGGACGCCGCCCGCCCCCGCCTCGACGCCATCCGCTTGATCCACCGGGGGTAACCGCGGGACCGCGGTAGTCAGGGGAGCGGACCGGAAAAATCCGTGAACCACGGTTCCGGCGGCGAACTAAACTCCCGCTCCTGGGCGCCCCAGGGCAGCCACAACCGGCCGGCGTGCAGGGCTTGCCACGGCAGGATGAGTTGGGCGTCCTGCTCCGGCGTGAGTCGACGCTCGACGAAGGCCAAGTAAAGCTGTTCGTCGGCGCCGTAGATCTTATCCCCCACCAGCGGGTGCTCCACGTGGGCGAGATGAATCCGGATTTGATGCTTTCGCCCCGTATCCAGCCGCACCCGCAGCAGCGTGAAGACGCCCTCGGGCCGCGCAAAACTGCGCACCTTCCACCAGCGGGTGCGGGCTTTGGCGCCGTCGGGCCGCACGCAGTCCTTGATCGCCACCACGCTGGCCTCGTCCTTGCCGAGCGGGGCGTTGATCAAACCCTCGTTCGCCGCCAGTTCGCCACGGACGATAGCGAGGTATTCCTTGGCGACGAACCCGCCCTCCCAGAGCCGGCGCAGTTCGAGGGCCGCCTCGGCGGTCTTGCCAAACACCATCACGCCGCTGGTTTCGCGGTCGAGGCGATGCACCATCTGGGGTTCGCTGGTGGCTTGGAGGTAAAGCCGCACTCGACTGATCAAACTGGAGTATTCGTCGCCTTTGGTCGGATGGCAGACGAGGCCCGCCGGCTTGTGCAGCACGAGGAGGTCGGCATCTTCGTAAAGGACAGGAAACAACGTCACGGGCTGCGCATTGCGTTTTGAAAATTGGCAATTAGCAATCACCGGTTAACGTCGGCCCGCCCGTGAAGGAAAGATTGCATCAACTGCTGCCGTGGCTATTCGCGCTTGTCGTGGCGCTGTCGCGCTGGCCGGGGCTGTTGCCGCCGAATTTCAGCCTCGTTTACGCACTGATGTTCTGCGCCGGGGTGTTCTTTTCCGGCCGCCGTGGGCTGACTCTGCCGCTGAGTGCCTTGCTGGTGACGGACTTGGCGCTCAACTGCTTCTACCAGTTCGGGGGCGGTTACGAGGTCTTCACGCTCGCGGGTCTGGGTTACTTGGCTTGCAACTACGCGGGCTACTTCGTGCTCTTCTGGCTGGGCCGCCGCTTTCGCCCCCAGTCGCCGCTGCTGGGCCTGCTCGGGGGCGGCTTGCTGGGTGCCCTGCTCTTCTATCTGGTCACCAACACCGCCGCCTGGCTGCTGAACCCATTCCACAATCCCGAGTATACGAAGACGCTCACCGGCTGGATCATTGCGCTCACCAAAGGCGTGGGCGGCTATCCAGAAACTTGGGAATTCTTCCGCAACACCCTGCTCAGCGGCGGCCTTTTCACCGTCCTCTTCGGCGCGGCTTGGAAGGCGACCACCGCCGAGTCCCCGCAGGAAAAGGGCGAAACCGCCCCCGAAGCCGACGGCGAACCGGAGCCGGAAGAAGTTAAAGCCTGACTTGGCGGCGGCGGCGAGTTCGTCGTTTCCTTCGCCCGTGACGATCGGTCTCATCAGCGACACCCACGGTTTCCTCGATCCCAAGGTCGCCCGGCTCTTCGCCGGCGTGACCCACATCCTCCACGCCGGCGACATCGGCGGCTGGCACATTGTGCCGGAGCTCGAACAAATCGCCCCGGTCACCGCTGTGCTGGGAAACAACGACCCAGACCTCGCCGGGCGCGAAACCGAGGTCATCGAGCTCGGCGGCCTGAAGTTCCTCGTTCACCACATTGTCTCGCCCGACCACCCCGGCTCGGCCCTGCGCGAACGTTTGGAAGGCGCCCAACCTGACCTCGTGATCTTCGGCCACACCCACCAAGCCTACTCGGAGAAGCGCGGCCCTCGCTGGTTTGTGAACCCCGGCTATGCCGGCAAACCGCGGTTCACCCTGCGCCGCTCGGTCGCTCTCCTCGAGCTCGGCTCCGGCGAACCGACGCTGCGGTTCATCGATTTGTAACTCCGCCGGCCCGAGACCCAGCGGACGCGGTGGCGGAGCCAACTCCCTCCGGGTCGCCGGATTGGCGCGCACGAAGGTGCCCATTTACCACCTCTCCCCGGCCCGCCGGACCGGGTGGAAGACCGAGCATTCGCTGTCACCCAGAGGGAACGGGGCCGTTTCCGCGCCAACCAAAACAAACCCGCCCCACGCCTCGATTTGCGCCAGCTTGGCGCAATTTCGCCGGGATCCCCAGATTCGTCGCCCTACATCTTGCGGCATTGTGAATAACTTACCCCTATTAGTAGGGGGTTTCACCTTGCCCGCCGACAACCGGATTCCTTCAATCCAGCCCGCGATGTATCTGAAAAACCTTACCGCGCTTGGGTTCAAGTCGTTTGCCGACAAGACGTCGCTGAACTTCCAGCCCGGCATGACGGCGATCGTCGGGCCGAACGGCTGTGGCAAGTCCAACGTGTCGGATGCCATCCGTTGGGTGCTCGGCGAACAGTCCGCCAAAGCCCTGCGCGGCGGGGAGATGGCGGACGTGATCTTTAACGGCACCGACAGCCGCAAGCCATTGGGTTTGGCGGAGGTCAGCATCACCATTGGCGACGTGGATGCCGAACATCTGCGCGCGGCGGGGATCGAGGTGGAATTCAACGAGGTAACGATCACCCGGCGGGTGTTCCGCGACGGCGGTTCGGAGTATTTCATCAACAAGACCAGTTGCCGGCTGCGGGACATCCAGCAGTTGTTTGCCGGCACCGGCATGGGCAAGGCCAGCTACTCGGTCATGGCCCAGGGGAACATCACGCAGATCCTCTCCAGCAAGCCCGATGATCGCCGTTTGGTGTTCGAAGAAGCGGCTGGTATCACCAAGTTCAAACAGCAAAAACGGGAGGCGCTTCGTAAGCTGGAGAACACCGATCAGAACCTCCTGCGGGTCGAAGACCTCATCAAGGAGGTCAAACGCCAGATTGGTTCGCTCCAACGCCAAGCCGGCAAGGCGCGCCGCTTCAAGGCGATTGCCGCGGAGCTGCAGAGCTTGGAAACACAGTTGGCGCGGCACCAGTTCGACCTGTTGCTGGAGCAGATCCAAGCCCGCGAAACCGAACTCAGCCGGGCGCGCCTCGACCTCGAAGTCGGGCAGGAAACCGTCCTCCGGCTCGAAGACGAGGTGCTGTTGTTGCGCGGCCAGCTTTCGGAACTCGACCGGAACATTTCAGTCCAACAGCAGCGCGGAATGGAGTTGAAGGCCGAGGTCGAGCGGCACCACAGCAAGATCGAATTCAACCAACAGCGGTTGCAGGAACTGACCGAGCAAAACGAACGGGCCCAACACGACATCACCCAGTCGGAGGAGCGGCGCAGCATCGCCGAACAGGAACTGGAACTGGTCCAGACCGGACTGATCGAGTCGCAGGAACGCGTGCAGACGATGCGCGCGGTGCTCACGGAAAAGCAGCAGGCCTTGAGCGCCGTCGAGCGCGAAGTCAGCCAGAAGCAGGAGGCGCTGCGCCTGGCCCAGTCACGCGCTTTTGGCGCCGCCCAACAGGTCAGCCGGGCGCGCAACGAGATCAACCAACTCGACCTGCAAAAGCAGGGCAACCTCGTCCGGCTGGAAAAACTGCACGCCGAACGCGCCTCGATGACCGAGGAGAGCATCCGCCTCGATGCCCGTCTCGATGAGTTCAAGCTCCAGGTCGAAACCGAAAAGCTCCAAGTTGCCACCAGCCGCGGCACGCTGGAGGAACGCCAACTTCGCCTGCGGGAAATTCAGCAAGAAATCCACGCCGCGCAGCACACCTTGGACGGCGTCGTGCGGCAACAAGCCGAGAAACGCAGCCGGCTCCACGTGCTCGAACAGCTCGACACCCAGCACGAAGGGTTTAGCGCGGGCACCTTGGCCGCGCTCCGACAATCGCAGGACGTGCTCGGCTCGCTGGCGGACAAGATCCGCGTGCCCTCGGACTACGTCCTCGCGGTGGAAGCCGCCCTCGGCCACCACCTCCAGCTCGTCCTGATGGAGCAACCCGAGGCGGCCACCGAGATCCTCGCCGACCTCAGCACCCACAAGAAAGGCCGCGCCAGCATCGCCGCGCTGGCCCTCCAAGGCGCCGCCGGCAGCTCGACGCCGGGCCACCCAGCGGACGCCCAGCCCCACGGCACCCGCACACTGTCGGTCATCACCGCGGAGGAGTCGATCCGGCCGCTACTGGAAGCGCTGCTCGCCTCGTCCGTCATCGTGCCCGACCTCGCGACGGCGACCACCGCCTTCCGCGAGTCGCAGGGCGCCTTTGACTTTGTCACCCTCGCCGGTGACCTGCTCACCCGCGCGGGCGTCTTCACCGGCGGCTCGGGCACCGGGTCCGGCAAAGCCCCGGCCAGCATCCTCGGGCGCAAAAACCAGATCGCCGAATTGCAGGCGGAACTGGCCGCGCTCGCCGAACAGGTGAACGAAGCCAGCCGGCAAAAGGGCGCCTTGCAGTCCGAGCAGACCACGCTCCAAGCCAGCTTGGAGGAAGCCCGGACGGAACTCCGCCAGGTGGAAGTGGCCATCGCCTCGCGCGAAGGCGAATTCCGCGCGTTGGAAAACTCCCGGCGCACGCTCACCCACAAGCTGGAGACCGTGACCTACGAGCTCGACGACCTGACCGCCCACGAGGCCGAAGGCATCGGTAAGCGCAACCAACTGGCCACCCAACTGTCGGATTCCGAAGCCGCCGAAATCGACGCCACGGCTCTCGTCGCCCAACTCACCGGCGAAGTGGAGGATTTGCGCACCCACCGGGACACCGCCAACGCCGCCTTGTCCGAGGCGCGCGTGGCGCTCGCCACCGAAGAGCAGCTCCTCGCGAGCCACACCCGGCAAGCCCCTCCCCTTGAGCTGCGCATTCGCGAACTCACCGCCTTGATCGACCGACTGCACTCCGAGATGGGCGCCTTCGGTGATCGGCGCGGCAATTTCGAAGCCGGCATCGGCCAGAGCCAGCGCGAGATCGAACGCCTCACCCTGGAGCGCGAGACGCTGTCCGGCCAGATCGCTAGCTTGGTGGAGGAAAAGCGGTTTCAAGAAGGCGAAATCCAAGCGCGCGAAGAGCAATTGCGCGAACGGCGCGGCCAATTGAACACGCTCCAGAGCCGCCGAGGCACCTTGGAGGTCGAACTGGCGCAGAAAGCGATGTCCGTGCAAAACCTGCGCGAACGCATCCAGTCAAAGTATCAACTGAGCCTCGAAGACATCCGCGGCGAGGGCATCAAGATCACCTTCGCCGACGATGGCCCCGCCCAAGTCGAAACCGTGTCGCTCGACGAAATGAATGCCGCCGGGCTGACCACGGATTGGGAAGCCGTGCAACGCCAAGTCTCCGCGCTCCAAAAGCGAGTGGACGAAATCGGGCCGGTGAATCTGGTGGCCATCGAGGAATACGAGGAGACCGAGCAACGCTACAACTTCCTCAACTCCCAATTCGAAGACTTGGTGAAGGCGAAGGCGGAACTGACCGAGATCATCAACAAGATCAACGGCGAGACGAAGACGATGTTCGTCGAGACGTTTGAGAAAATCCGCGACAACTTCCGCGCGATGTTTGTGGAGCTCTTCGGCGGTGGTAAAGCCGACATCACGCTGGTCGAGGGTGAAGACCCGTTGGAAGCCGGCATCGACATCTATGCCCGCCCGCCCGGCAAACAGCTTCAGAGCATCACGCTCCTGTCCGGCGGTGAGCAAACCATGACCGCCGTGGCGCTGCTCTTTTCGATCTATCAGGTGAAACCGTCGCCGTTCTGCGTGCTGGACGAGTTGGACGCCCCGCTGGACGAGTCGAACATCAATCGCTTCGTAAAGGTCTTGCACCGCTTCTTGGAGCAGAGCCAATTCATCGTCATCACCCACAACAAGCGCACCATCTCGATGGCCAACGTGCTTTACGGCGTGACGATGCAGGAACAAGGCGTGAGCCGGATCGTCAGCGTGAAGTTCAACAAGGCCGAAGGCGCCCCGGAAAACCGGACGGAATCCACCGCCCTGCCCCTCCACGCGCCGGTCGCCGACCGCCTCGAAGCACCGATTGCGACCGCCCGCGAAACCACGCCCGCCAAACCGGAGGTCGAGCCGGCAGCCGAAACCGAGGTCGAGCCCGCAGTCGAACCGATCCCCTAACCCGACGGGCGGACCCGTGGGAGCACCTTTTTTCGGAACGACCCAAATCGCGACTCGCCTTCGGGCGGTGATGTCGCCACAGAAACGCCATGCAACTTGCCACCCAGCTGGCCCTCCTCCTCGACAACCGTCCCGGCACGCTCGCCCGGGTCTGCGAGGCGCTGGCGGAAGCCAAGGTCAACATCTACGCCTTCTCCACGAGCGACACCGTGGATCACACCGTCGTCCGGTTGGTCGTAAGCGATCCCCAAAAGGCGATTGAGGTCTTTGAAAAGCGCGGCGCTCAAGTGGTGGAAAGCGACGTGCTGCTCGTGCCCGGCGACAATAAGCCTGGTTCGCTGGCGAAGATCGCCAAGCAGTTGGGCGCCGCGAAGGTGAACATCGAATACGCCTACTGCGCCACCGCGCCCAACGCCAAGACTGGCCTGCTCGTGCTACGCGCCAGCGACTGCAAAAAGGCGCTCAAGGTCTTGAACGGTTGAAGCACCAACCGACGGCAGTTCAGCTCGGCAATAAAACCAATACCGGCGGCTCACTTGCCACCAGCGGGTTCACCTCAAACGCGCCGTCTTGAATGCGGCCGCGCCAGTCGGCAATCAAAGCCCGCACGCCGAGGAGATCGAGTTGCGCCTGTGGGCTGGGATATTTCAGCAGGTTGGCTTCGGCGAGATTAAAGAGCGCGACCGCCGGCCGCAGCCGGTTTTTCTGGAGATGCACGAACGCGCCGGCGAGCTGGATGAGCCCCTTGTAGAAGGCGTAGTTCGCCCCGGTCTTGCCCTGGGCTATCCAAAGTTCCTCCAGCACATCGTGCGCCTCATAGAAGAGCTGGCGGTTGAAGCAGGCGAAGAAGCCGAGGTAATGCGCGGCCTGCCCCTGCCCGTGCAGTTCAGCGATCAGTGCGGCGATCTGGGGGGATTTTTTGCTCATTGAAATCAGCGCCTCGCCGGCCGTTGCAGCCTGCCTTCGGCGATTTTAACCCAGTCGCCGGGGCAAACTGAGGGGCGCTGTAGCACCGCCGCGGCCCCCTGAAACGCCCAGTTCGCCTGCCGTGGCCGCCTCGAAGCGCCGGGCGTCAACGCCTCCACGCCGAGCCACTCCTGAATGCTCGCGTGCAGACCGGCTGGTTGACGGGCTGCATGTGAGCCACCGGAAGCGTTGGCCAAGCACGGGTTCGCCGACGCGTCGCCAGCTCCAACCGGGACGGGCGCTGGATGGTTAGGCCGGGGCATCCGCCAGCTCCCGTTCCGTCTTCAGCCGCAACTGGCCGCAGGCGGCGTCAATGTCGTGGCCCTTTTCCAAGCGGAGCGTCGTGGTGACACCCTCGGCTTCGACCGCCGCGGCGAAGGCGCGGCAGGCGTTCTCCTCGGGGCGTTTCCAAGCGAGTCCTTCCACGGTGTTGTAGGGAATCAGGTTCACTTTGGCGTGCAGGCGCCGAGCGAGCGCGGCCAGCGGTTTCACCTGCTCCCGGCCGGCGTTCACGCCGTCGATCAGGATGTATTCGAGGGTGATCATCTTGCCCTTCTTCTCGACGTAGTATTCGCAGGCCTCGGTGAGCTCGCGGAGCGGATACTTGCGGTTGATGGGCATGATCTGGACGCGGACGTCGTCGGTCGCGCCGTGCAGCGAGATGGCGAGGCGGAACTGTTCCGGCTCGTCGGCCAAGTTGCGGATGCGCGGCACGACGCCACTGGTGGAGATGGTGATCTTGCGGGCACCAATGGCCGCGCCCCACGAAGCGTTGAGCGAACGCAGCGCGGTCATCAGGTGGTCGTAGTTGGCCATGGGTTCGCCCATGCCCATCACGACGATGTTGTTCACCACGCGGTCGGTCTCGACGCGTTGATCAGCCGGAAGGCCGGCGTTCCAGCGCTCCACCGCGAGGATCTGGCCGGCGATCTCGTGGGGTTCGAGATTGCGTTTCCAGCCGTCGAGTCCGCTGGCGCAGAACCGGCAGCCATAGGCGCAGCCGACCTGGGTGGAAATGCAGAGCGTATGGCGGTCGCTACGGTCGCCATAAAGCGCCGGGTTGGCGGGGATGAGGACGCTCTCGACGAGGCTGCCGTCGTCGAGTCGCCAGAGGAACTTCCTCGTGGTGTCACGGGCACCCTGCACCTTCATGATCGCCGGCAGGCTCAGGGCAAAGGCGGCGGCCAATTTTTCACGCAGGGCCCGGGGCAGATTGGTCAGTTCGTCCCAGTGGGCGGCCCGGCGCGCGTAAAGCCAGCCGAGGAGTTGGTCGAGTCGATAGGTCGGCTCGCTCCAGGCGGCGAACTGAACGGCGAGGGCGGCTCGGGATTGGGAACGAATGTCGGGAAGCACAGGGAGAGAAAAGGGCCAAATTCCAAGGATGAATTAAGCGGGGAGGAGCAGCGGTTATTTTATGGGCAGGGGTTCGTCCGTGAACCCGGGCTCGGGCATGGTTGATTTCTTGCCCTTGAGCTTCAGCGAGAGGTCGTCGAGCAGCGTGTAAACCACGGGAATGACGTAGAGGGTCAGGAAGGTGGAACTCAGCATGCCACCGACGACGGCTACGCCCATTGGCCGCCGGCTTTCGGCCCCGGCGCCAAAGCCAATCGCGATCGGCAGAATGCCCGCAATGGTCGAGCACGCCGTCATCAGGATCGGGCGCAACCGCACTCGGCCCGCCTCTTCCATGGCGGTGTGGGAACCGATTCCAGACCGGGTTCGCTGGTTGGCGTATTCGACGAGCAGGATGGAGTTTTTGGTCACCAACCCGATGAGGAGCACCAAGCCGATCTGACTGAACAGATTGAGGTTCATTGCTGGGATCGCCGGATAGAGCTGGGCGCGGCCACCGGCATCAAGCAGCCAGAGCGCGCCAAACGCCCCAACGCCCGCCAGCGGCACGGCCAGCATGACGGTAAACGGATGGACGAGGCTTTCGAACTGCGCGGCCAGCGTCATGTAGACAATGATCGCGGCCAAGCCGAGCACCCACCAGATCTCGCCCGAGGTATCGGCCAAGCTCTTCGCATCACCTTCCCACGCGTGCAGGAAGCCGACGGGCAGTTCGGACGCCAGCAACGGTTGCACCTGCTTCACCACGGTGCCAATGGGCACGGCGCCGGGCGATGCCGTGATGCTCGCCGACCGCAGGCGGCCGTAGTGGCTAATCGAGTTCGGGGCGGCGCCTTCACTGCGCGTGACGAGGGAACTGAGCTGGATCAGGTCGCCTTGGCGGCTGCGCACGAAAATTCGGTCGAGGTCTGTCGGGGTGAGGCGCGACTCGCGCTCCAACTGGCCCATGACAAGGTATTCCTTGCCTTCCATTTTCAGGCGGCTCAGGTCGAGCCCGCCGAAGAGGATCTGCATGGTCCGCGACACGTCCTCGAGGCTGACGCCGAGCGCCGCGGCCCGGTTGCGGTCGATGTTCACCCGCAGTTCCGGTTTGTTGACTTCGTAGCTGACCCGGACGTTTTTCAGCAGCGGCTCGCCCAGCTGGTTGGTCAGGCCCCGGATCCGATTGGCGAGCCCGTTGGCAGTTTTGCTCAGGGCGTCGAGGTCCTGATTCTGCAGGACCAGTTCAAACGGGGAGCTGTTAAAGCTGACTTCGATCGCCTTGGGCAGGTTGGCAATGGCGAGTCCGCCCTCGACCTCAGCAAACATTCGCCCCGCGATGCCACCGGGACCATTGACGATCTCCTGCACGGAACGTTGGCGCTCACTGCGGTCGGTGAACGTGACAAACACGATGCCGAAACTGGCCTGGCCCGGGCCACTGAAACCGGGCGCCACCATTGCGCCGTAGCTGAAGACTTCCGGGACCGCCTTGATGATTTCCTCGGCCTTCAGGAGTTGCCGATCGGTGAATTCGCTGGTGGACCCATTGGGCGTGATGACCATCGCAAACATCCGTCCCTTGTCCTCCATCGGCAGGAAGTCCTGCTCCAACTGCCGGTAGGCGAAAACCATCAACCCGACCGTGCCGACGGTGCCCAGCAGGGTGACGATTCGGTGATTCAAGGCCCAGCGCAGCGAGCTGAGATACTTCCGGGTAAGCCATTTCAGTGCCGCCTCGAACCAACCAAAGAGGCCCCGTAGCTTCTCTTCACGCAGCGGTTTCAGCACCCGGGCGGCAATAGCCGGGGAAAGGGTCAACGCGACAAACGCCGAGATGATCACCGAACCGGCAATCGCCACGGCGAACTCCATGAACAGGCGGCCCGTGGTGCTCTTCTGAAACGCGAGCGGCGTGAATACGGCGACCAGTGAGATCGTGATGGCGATGACCGCAAAGCTAATTTCCTCCATCGCCTTAAAGGCGGCCTGCATCGGACGCATGCCCTCCTCGATATGCCGGTAGATCGATTCCAGCACGACGATGGCGTCATCCACCACGATGCCGATGACCAAGACCAACGCCAGCATCGTGAGGATGTTGATCGAATAGCCAAACGCGTAAAGCACCGCAAACGTGCCCACCAGCGACACGGGAATCGCCACGACTGGAATGAGCGTGGCGCGAAAGTTGTGGAGGAACAGCAAGATGATCAGCACGACCAACCCGAAGGCCATGGCGAGAGTTTCCCACACCTCGTTGATCGACTTCTCGACAAAGATGGAGCTGTCGTAGCCGACCCAGATGTCACAGCCCTCGGGCAGCGTGGGCTTGACAGCTTCCATCTCCGTCTTGATGGACTGGGCCACGGCGACCGTGTTGGCCTTCGCCTGTTTCACGATGCCGAGGAAGATGCACGGTTTGCCGCGGGCGCGGGCAATGGTGCGGTAATCTTCCGCACCGATTTCAGCCCGGCCGATGTCTTGGAGGCGCACCAAGGTGGGGCCCACACTGCGGACCACGAGGTTGTTGAACTCCTCGGCTGTCTTCAGCTCGCCGCGGGTCTGGATCGTCATTTCGCGGTCCAGATTCTCCACCCGGCCGCTGGGCAGTTCGACGTTCTGTTCACGCAGCGCCCGTTGCACGTCGAGCACGGTGACCTGCCGTGCGGCCATCTTCTCGGAGTCGAGCCACAGGCGCATGGCAAAGCGTTTTTCGCCGCCGATGGTGATCGAGGAGACGCCGGGCACGCCTTGGAACCGCGGCTTGATCTGCCGCTCGGCCAGCGTGGTGAGCTCCAGCGGCGAATAGCGGTCGCTGTTCAACGCGACATAGATGATCGGCTGGGCGTCGGAATCTTGCTTGGCGACGATGGGCTCACGAATGTCCAAGGGGAGCTGACCGCGCACCCGGGAGACTCGGTCCCGCACGTCCTGCGCGGCGATGTCGATGTCCCGCGAGAGGTCGAATTCGATCGTGATGTTCGAGACGTTTTCCCGACTTTCCGAGCGCAGCGTCTTGATGCCTTCGATGTTGTTGATCGTCTCTTCGAGTCGCTCGGTGACTTCGGTTTCGACGACCTGCGCATTGGCGCCCGGGTAGACGGTCGAGACACTGACGACCGGCGGATCAATGTCCGGCAATTCGCGCACCGGCAGGCGGGAGAGGCCGATCACCCCGAACAGAATCAGGACGAGATTCAGCATCGTCGCGAGGATCGGACGCTGGATGGAAACGCGGGAAAGGATCATGGCGTTCGCCTAGTTGAGGTAAGCCGGCGGAACATTTGTGGAGAGACGCACGGGCGCGCCGGGACGCAGCTTCTGAGTGCCTTCGACCACCACCAGCTCGCCCACATCCAGACCATTGAGCACCTCGGCCTTCCCGGCCAGTCGTAGGCCGGTTTTGACCGGCTTCATGACGACCGTTTGGGTCGCGGTGACGGCAAAGACCATCGTTTGGTCGCCGTTGTTGACGATGGCCGGCTCGGGAATCACCAGGGCCGCCTCACGCAACTGGAGGGTAAGGTTGAGACTCGCGAACATGCCGCCCTTGAGCTTGCCCTCGGCATTGGCGATGCGCGCCTTGACCAGCGCGGTGCGGGTGCCCGCCTCCAGTTGGGGCGAGATGAAGAAGACTTCCCCCCGAAACGATTCCTTCGGATACGCGGCGACCTTAAATTCCACCTGCTGCCCCGCTCGCAATTCGCCCAAATACCGTTCCGGCACGCCAACTTCGACTTTCACCGTATCGAGATCCACCAACGCCGTGAGCAGGGTCGATTTGCTGATGACTTGGCCGGGACTGATCTGGCGGGCGCTGGTGTAACCGGCGAAGGGCGCGATCACCCGAGCATCCTTGAGCTGACGGCGCATCACGTTCACCCCGGCTTCGTTGGCGGAGAAGTTCGCCCCAGCCTGATCATATTCCTGCTGCGAAATGAGCTTGTCGGCCAAGAGCTGCTTCACGCGGTCAAACGACGTCTTGGCCAAGAGCAAATTGGCCTCGGACTGGGCGAGTTGGGCCGCAAACTTGGTGTCGTCCAGCACCACGAGCAGGTCGCCCTTCTGCACCTTCTGGCCTTCGTTGAAGTTGATTTCGCGCACGATGCCGTCGGTTTCCGACTTCAGTTCCACGATCTCATTGGGGGCGATCGAGCCCACCAGCGAAATGCTTTCCACCACGGCTTGCTGGCGCGCCGCCACGGCGATGACCTGCACCGCCATGCCCCCGCCAGCGCCCGCCGGACCGGGGCCGGGGGACTTGGGTTTGCAACCGGCCAAGGCCACGACAACGATCGACATGAGATAAAGCGGGCGGCAAAACATGCGTTCCTTCGAAATTTTCCCAAGGCTCTCTCCCCCCCGATGGGGACGCTAGGATTTTTGCTGATCAAACCGCATTGCTCGTGCGTCCATCGCCGCGCACATGATTCGTTTCTCGATTCTCCTCTTGGCAGGGTGCCTGTCCGCCGTCCTTTCGGGTGCCGCCGAGGCGCCCACCAACGGGGTCGAAAAGGCCGAGGCGGCCGTGCGCCTCCCGAAAGGTTTCCGCTACGAAGTGCTCGCGATGGGGAATCTGACCGAGCCCGTCGCGCTGCAATTTTCCCCGGATGGCCGGCTTTGGTTCACGGGCCGGCGCGGCGAGGTGTGGGCTTACGATTTCACCCAAAAGCGGGCCGAACCCATCGCCAAGTTGCCCGTCTGCTGGGAACCCAACGGCCCGGTGGCAAACGAACGTGGCCTGCATGGCCTCGCCTTCGACCCTGATTTTCTCCGCAACGGCCACCTTTACCTGCACTACGCTCCTTGGGCGCCGACCAATGCGACCGCGTGGAGCAACCGGGTTTCCCGTTTCACCGTCAACCAACCGACCCGGGCCACCGGCCTGGTCGAGGGTTCGGAAAAGGTCCTGCTCACCGTGCCCAGCCTCCGCGGGTTTCATCAGGGCGGCGCCCTCGGCATCAATCCCCGCGACGGCAAACTCTACGTCACTTCCGGGGATAACAACGTCTCCAGCGACACCGAGAAATTCTGGAACAACCCGGAAAACCCGCCCCAAGTGCTC
This sequence comes from uncultured Verrucomicrobiota bacterium, assembly GCA_903821635.1. Taxonomy (GTDB): domain Bacteria; phylum Verrucomicrobiota; class Verrucomicrobiia; order Limisphaerales; family UBA9464; genus CAIWAH01. Next base: position 27,311 of record CAIJLV010000184.1, read on the forward strand.
ACCGCGCTCCAGGGCAAGACGTTCCGATTAAACCTCGACGGCTCCATTCCGAACGACAACCCGTTTGTGGGTCGGAGCGATGCCCACCCCGCCGTTTACACCTACGGCCACCGCAATCCCTACTCGCTCAACATCGATGCCCAAACGGGCTTCGTTTACGTGGGCGAAATCGGCTTCGACCGAAAGGAAGACTGGGAGGAGGTCAACTGGCTGCGGGCCGGCAAAAACTACGGTTGGCCGCGCTGCATGGGCACCAACTACGCGACTTACGGAGGCTCCCCTTGCCCGCTCCCCGACGCCGCGCCCCCATGGATCTCGTGGATCCATGACGGCGGCGCCAACGCGACCGGCGGCCCGATCTACCGACCCACGGGCAAGGCCAGCGATTTCCCAGTCCAATATCAGGGCGGCATGTTCTACGCCGACTGGGTGCGCAAATGGCTCCGCTTTGCGACCGTCGATCCGGTGAACAACACGGTCCTCAAGACCGAACCGTTCGCCCGCGGTTTCACCGCCGGCATCATGGCCATGGAACTCGGCCCCGACGGCGCGCTCTACCTGATCGAGTATGGCGGCTGGTTCACGCCGTCGCCGCAGGACAAACTGGCGCGGATCGTTTGGGTCGGCGACGGCGCGAAATAAGCCGCTTCGCCCACCTCCTTCCCCAGCGGGTTTCCGCTCCGGTTTCCCGGCGGCGCCAGCTTACTCTTGACTGTCATAGTGTCCTATGACACTTAAGACGCAGTCACCCGATGATTGCGCCCGTCAATTTCAAGTCAGGAGTCCCGGTTTACCTGCAAATCGTCCAGCAGGTGAAGGCAGCCTCCGCCAGCGGCACGCTCCGCGCCGGCGACGCGCTGCCGTCGGTGCGAGCGTTGGCGGAGGAACTGCGCATCAACCGCAACACCGCGGCCCGGGCGTATTCCGCACTGGAAACCGAGGGCATCATTGAAACCCGGCCCGGGGCCGGCTGTTTTCTCAAAGCCCAGGGCGCCTCCCCACTCCGTAAAACAGTCCGCTCCGAGCGCCTAGGCGCGGAGCTGGATGCCGTGATCGTCCAAGCGCACCACCTGCAGATTGCCGACGACGAATTGAAAACCTTGTTCACCGAACGCTTGGAGGCCTTTCGCCAACGCCAAGCCGCCAATCACGAAACCCAGGTCTGAACTGCCCCCTTCTCCCCCCTGCCCCTCAACTGCCCCCACCGAAGCGTCATGAGCACTCCCGCCCTTGAGATTCAGGACTTAGTCCTCCGTTACGGTCGCACCGAAGCCCTGCACGGCCTTTCGCTAACCGTCGAACCCGGCCAATGCTACGGCTTCTTCGGCCGCAACGGCGCCGGCAAGACGACCACCATCAAATGCCTACTGAACCTGTTGCGCCCCCAGTTGGGCACGGTCCGGGTCTTCGGCTTGGACCCAAGGCGGCAGGAGGCTGAGGTGAAGTCGCGCCTCGCCTACGTGCCGGACTTCGTCGCGTTCTACCCGTGGATGAGTGTGCGCGAGTCACTGGATTACCAGGCGAGCTTTCGTCAGCGCTGGAACCGCGACCTCGAAGCCATATTGCTAAAACAGTTCCAACTCGACCCGGCCGCGCCGACCACGGGCCTGAGCAAAGGCCAGCGAACCCAGCTTGCCCTGATCGGCGCCATCGCGGCCGAACCCGAGTTGCTTGTGCTCGACGAACCGACCTCGGGACTTGATCCGCTAGTCCGCCGTGAATTCATCCAGACCGTGATCGGCGCCTATCAGGACGCCGCGCCGGGCCAACGCACGGTTTTTGTCTCGACCCACCTCATTACCGAGTTCGAGGGGCTGATCGACCGTTTTACCATCGTGGACCAAGGCAAGGCCGTGCTCACGGCGAATGCCGACGAAGCCCGCGCCCAGTTCCGCCGGTTGAGCGCGGAATTTGCCGGGGACCCGCCGCCGGAAAGCGACTTTGCCGACGCCAAATCCGCCCGCCTCCGGGGCCGGACCCTGGAACTCATCGTCAACGGCAACGGCGACCTCCTGCTGGAACGCCTCCGGGCCCGCCAACCGCTCAGCGTCACCGTGGAGGCGCTCACCCTGGAGGAAATCTTCCTGCAAACGGTCCGGTGAAAGGCCCGCCATGAACTTCTCCGCCCCCCTTTCCCGGAATCACTTCCACCCGGCCTGGCTGCTCCTGCCGGTGCCACCGCTGGTCGCTTTTCTTTGCGACGGCCTGGCGGACACCGGCCCACTTCGCCTCGCCCTGTTCCTGCGGCTGGCCTGCGCGGCGTTGCTGCTTGGGGCGTTATTCGGGCTGCGCGGTGACGCCCTCCCCGGCACCGGCCAACGCCTGTTGAAAGAGCTGCGCGCCCAACTACCCGGCGGCCTGCTGGCATTGTTGCTGCCCGGGATGTTCGGTTGGTATCTTGACGGCGATTCCGTGCCGTGGGCCGTGGGCACCTTTGGCCTGGGTTGTCTGCTGATCGGGGCCAGCGCCTTCGGCTCCGAATTCGAGCAACGCACCCTCGGCAATCTGCTCACCCAGCCAATTTCGCGCAGCCGGATCTACCTCGAAAAGATGGCGGTGGTCGCGGCCTTGATCCTGTTGGCCAGCCTCAACCTGCTGCTCACGCTGGTCACGGCGGACGGGTTTCATTTTGATCTCCAAGGCTTTCTGGAAGTTCTCGTGGTCGCAGTCTTCGCACTTGGTTCGGGCCCGTTGTTTAGTTTGCTCAGCCGGAGCACACTGGCGGGCATCGTCTTCACCGTCACGGTGCCCGGCGGGCTGTTTGCCTTAAGCCTGTTGGTCTTCGACCTCGCCTACCGTTGGCTGCGTCCCGGTGAGGAGCTGCCCATGCCGTCCGTTTCTTGGGTGCTGGGTCTGGGTGCCCCCGTTTACCTGCTCACCACGCTGCTCTGGGGGTGGCGGGCGTTCGCCACCTTGCAGCTCCGCGACGGCGGCGCCGGCGGCCGCTCATCGACCGCCCTGCATCCGCTCAGCCGGCCGGTGGACCGGTTACTCGCCGCCGTATTGCCCCCGCGCCACGCCCTCGCGCAATTGGTGCGCAAGGAACTGCGCATCCACGTCGTGCCGTGGCTGGTTGCCGGCCTGACGGTGGGCCTCTGGGCGTTGGGCTTGGGCATTCGGTGGTCGGCGCCCGAGAGCGAAGCCGCCCGGACTCTCAACGACGTGGGCACACTGAGCGTCTTCGCCGGCATGTTGGGGTCGCTCGGCTTCATCATTGCCGGGACGGCCGCGGTGGCCGAGGAGCGGGAACTCGGCACGCTGGAGAACCAACTGAGCCAGCCCATTTCCCTAGCCCGCCAATGGGTCGTCAAGGCCGGGGTCGCGGCGATACTGGCGATCACGTTGGGGGCCCTGCTGCCCGCCGGCCTGATCTGGCTGAGCTTCGACGCCGCGAAACTCCAGGCCACATTCGGCGAACTTCCCGGCATCGCCGGGGTCGCCTACGGCACGGTTTTCGTGCTACTGCTGACCCTCAGCCTCTACGCGTCGTCCGTGGCGCGAAACACCATGATGGCGACCGCCACGGCCGTCTTCATCGGCGGTGGCTTGGCCTGCCTGATTGCCGGCCTCGGGATGGCCGGCGGCACCTGGTTAAACTCGGTCATGGAGCGTCATGTCGAACAGTGGCCCCCCAACGTCAACGTGCCGGCTTGGGCGCCTTCCGCCGCCGCCTTGGAACAACTCGCCGTCGCCTCTCTCGCCGTTGTGGGCGGACTGGTCGCCCTCGCCTTCCTGATCCTGGGTGGACGCAATTTCCGCCGGCTGGTGGTTCCGGGCGCAACCCTAGCTCGCCAACTTCTGGGCGTCGGACTGGCGCTGACCTTGGCGCTCGGGCTCGGAGCCCTGGTCTTCTCCCAACTGGCGCTCCTGCGGGCGCAGGCCAACCAAGCGGAAGCCTTTGTCTTTTTGCGCGCATCGGCCGCGGTGGCAGTCCGCGAGGAGTTGAGACTCGGCCGGCTCACCGAAGAACTCGCCGGCCAGATCGGCGTGGCCACCAACGCCACTCCAGAAGCCGTGGTCGACGCGCTGATTGCCCGGGAAGGGAACCAGGCCTTTGTCCGGATTCAGGAACGCTTCCAGCCGAAGCAACCGGTCATCGGCGGCAATCCGCCGTTCCAAATGGACCCGCTGCTGGCGCGGCGCTACGGACTTGTCCCCGCCTTGGACACCAATACTGAGAGTCCGACCAGTCGGACCAACGCGGCGCCGCCTGCGACCCATCGCACGGACCCGGCACTGATGAAGCGTTAGGGCATTGTTCCGCCCATCCCGAAACCGTGACGGAATGCCAATCGTTCCGGACCGAACTTGCTCCAACGGCGACCGTATCCTTAGTCTCCGGCCATGCAGCCCCTGCCCCGCCGTGAATTCGGCCGCCGCCTCCTGTTGGGCAGCGCCTTGGTCGGACTTCGCTCGCCGCTCGCCGCCGTCGAACCGTTCGTGCGTCCCGGGCACGCCAAGCTCCGCCTGGCGCTCGCCGCCTATTCGTTCCGCGACGACGGACAAAAGGGCAAGGATGCCTTCTTGGCTGGCATGGACATGTTCAAGTTCATCGACTTCTGCGCGGCGCACGGCTGCGACGGGGCGGAGCTCACCAGCTACTACTTCCCGCCGAACGTCACCGACGACTACCTCGCCCAAGTCCGCCGCCACGCCCACCTGCACGGCGTAAGCATCAGCGGCACCGCGGTCGGCAATGATTTCGGCCATCCACCCGGCGCCGAGCGCGAGCGCCAAATCGCGGCGGTGAAGTCGTGGATCGCCAAGGCCGCCGTCTTGGGCGCCCCGCACATCCGCGTCTTTGCCGGCACGGCCCACGGACAACCCCTCGCCCAAGCCAAACGCCACTGCATCGACGCCTTGGAAGAATGCGCCCAGGTCGCCGGCCGCCACGGAATCTTTCTGGGGATCGAAAACCACGGCGGCATAGTCGCCGAAGCCGCCGACCTGATTGACATCGTGCGCTCAGTAAAATCCCCGTGGCTCGGCATCAATCTCGATTCTGGCAACTTCAACACGGAAGACCCGTATGCCGACCTCGCACGCTGCGCGCCGTGGGCCGTCAACGTGCAGTTCAAGGGCAAGCTCACCCGGCGCGGCGGCAAAACGGAAACTGCGGACTTTCCCCGAACTTTCAAAATCCTGCGCGACGCCAATTACCAAGGCTGGGTCGCGCTCGAATACGAACTCGCTGAAGATCCCCACGTGCGAGTCCCCCAATTGCTCAAGCAGATGCGGGAATTCATGGGCTGAGTCGGCTGACCAGTAGCCGTCGAGGTAACGAGGCGGACCAGGGTGGCTCGTGAAACTGGTCTAAGAGCCCGTCTGAAAAGTCGGGCGTGGTTAGTGTGACAGGCTTCCAGCCCCAGAGAATCTGCCCCTCGGGCTGGAAGCCCAGGAGATAGGCAAGATGCCTGTCCCACTTTTCAAACAGGCTCTAAGGTGGCAGCCGGGCTGGCCGCCTGTTTCTGGAGCGCGGCTCTCTGAGCCGCGTCCGGCATTCCGCCATTGGATGCAAAGCCACGACTTGCGACTCCGAGAGTCGCGCTCCGCCACCTCACGTCGGCGGCTACCACGATGCCACCGAATCCGCGGCGAAGACCTTCTCCACGAGGGCGGCGTAATCCGGCTTGGGCTGGGTCAAATCCACGACTTCGAGCTGCGTCTGGCCGGCGGCGCGTTCGCGTTCGAGCAGCGTGGTGACGAGTTCGTCGGCCGGGCGGGTGAGAATGTGCAATTGGGTGGGCATGGCGGGGCATTAGAAACGCAACACGTAAGTGGCTTGGGCGGTGAGTTCGGCGAGCCGGGCATCGTCGATGGCCTCGGTCTTCACCGTGAGTTCACCCGCGTCAGCCAGTTCCGGCGCGCCCGCTTGGACGTAAACGGGCCGACCGAAGTCCGCGACGATCGGCAGGTAGCGGGTGAAGTTGTCATCCTCTTGAAGTTCATCGACCCATTCGCCCGCCGCGAGCACGGCCGGGCCGCGCAGGTAAAGCGTCACGTCGGCCTTCTTCCAAGTGCCGATGCCGGCGGCGATGCGGACAGCTTCGGCCGGGCGGGCGCTGGTGCGGGGATCGCTCGTCACGAGCAGGAGCAGCTTGGGTTTCATCGCGGGAAAGTCAGTTGAAGCTCACGAACCGATCCGTCGCCACCACGAGGTCGCTGACCACGGTCAGGCCGGCGAAGGCCGCCGCGTCGTCCACCGGCACGCCGTGCTGATGCGCCCCGTAGGCGCAGGCGTAGAATTTGAGCCCCTGCGCCTTGAGCGCCTGCAAACGTGGTTCGCGCACGCCGAGCACCGCCTCGTCGAGGCAGTAAAGGTAAACGTCGCAACCTTTGCCCATGGCGGCGGCAGCGAACTCAACGCCGTGATGGAACGACGGCTCGGAGGGTTTGGCGGACAGGAGCACGCCCAGTTTTTTCCCGGTCAGCGACATGGCGCCGTAGGAATAGCCGGCGAAGGCGGTGGAACCAAGGGAAGTTCACGCGAGCCGACTAAGCAGGCGCAATGCCGACGGCGAGGCGGAGATTCGGGTCCGCACGCCGTGGTTTACTCCCGGCGCTTCGGCGTGGCAGGGTTCGCCCACATTTCCTCCTAATCATGAACGCCACGTCCCTTCGCCTGCTCGTCGCAACCGCTTCCGCTGCCTTTGCCATTTCGTCAGTGGCGGCGGACAAACATATCGGCGTCGGTGCCAAACCGGTCCGTGGCGGCAAGATCGTCCTCGACGGCACCCGCAAGACGCTCGACGAACAGTGGACGTGTTGGCAGGGACCGCGCTTCGCCTCGTCGTTGCCGATCAAGTGGCAGATCGTGAATGATCCCGTGGATCGGGGCACCGTGGTGCAGACCGACGATCCCGCAGCGGCCGGCGGCAAATACGGCGCGGCCGACATCGTGACGAAGCAGGCTTACCGGGACTTCCGCCTGCACGTGGAGTTCCTCGTCATGGCGCCGCATGGGAACAGCGGCGTTTATCTCCAGAACCGTTACGAAATCCAGATCTGCGAGGGCGACAAGACCAAGCACGGCATGGGCGCAGTCATCAACGAGACCGATTCGCCCTACGACAAGTTTGCCGGCATCGGGAAGTGGAACGCCTACGACATCGTGTTCCGCGCCGCACGCTTCCAGGACGGCAAGCTGACCGAGAAGCCGCTCGTCTCGATGTATTTTAACGGCGAGAAGGTCCACTCCAACGTGCCGATCAGCCAGGTCTGGGGCGGGCCCAACTCCGGGGTGGACGGCGGGAACGACGGCGGCAAAGGCATCACCGACACGCCGCAGGGATTGAAGCTCCAGTGCGAAGGCCACGACGTGCGCTACCGCAATATCTGGATCAAGGAATTGAACCTCAAGCAGGCGGACACGAGCTTCTAAGCCTCTCGTGACTTCACCCATCGCTCCTCGCCGCGCTTGGTATCGCCACCTTTACGTCCAAGTGCTGGTGGCGGTGGCGCTGGGCATTGTCATTGGCTGGCAGTTTCCCGACGCGGGCCGCCAGTTGCAACCGCTGGGCGACGCGTTCATCAAGCTCGTGAAGATGATGATTGCCCCCATTATCTTCTGCACGGTGGTCCACGGGGTCGCCTCGATGAGCGACCTAAAAAAGCTGGGCCGCGTGGGCCTCAAGACCCTGCTCTACTTCGAAGTCGTCTCCACCCTCGCGCTCCTGATCGGTCTGGTCGTCGTCAACGTGCTCCAGCCGGGCGCTGGACTGAACATCGACGCTGCCCAACTCGATACGACGGTCGGGAAAAGCTACGAACAAAAGGCCCACTCCATGGGCCTCGCTGCGTTCCTGCTGAACATCATTCCCAACACCCTGTTCAGCGCCTTTGTCACCGGCGACTTGCTGCAAGTGCTGCTCGTCTCGGGGTTCACCGCGTTTGCCATCAGCGGCCTGGGCTCCCACCGCGAACCTGTGCTGAACGTCATCGAGCGCGGCTCGGAAATCTTCTTCGGCATCATGCGACTCGTCGTCAAGTTCGCCCCGCTTGGGGCCATGGGGGCGATGGCCTACACTGTCGGCGCGCACGGCCTGAAGTCGTTGGGGCACTTGGCGAAATTGATGGCCGGCTTCTATGCGACCTCGGGCTTGTTTGTGTTCGTGGTGCTCGGGCTGATCGCCGCCGGGAGCGGCTTTTCGCTCGTGCGCTTCCTGGTCTACATCCGGGATGAACTGTTGTTGGTGCTGGGCACCAGTTCCTCAGAGACGGCGCTGCCGGGACTCATTCACAAACTCCGCGGCCTCGGTTGCTCCAGCTCCACCGTCGGGCTCGTCGTGCCCACCGGCTACAGCTTCAACCTCGACGGCACCAACATCTACATGGCGATGGCCGCGGTCTTCCTCGCGCAGGCGACCAACACGCCGCTCGATCTCCGCGATCAGATCGCGCTGCTGCTGGTCGCCATGATCTCTTCCAAGGGCGCCAGCGGCGTCACCGGGGCTGGCTTCGTCACGCTCGCGGCCACGCTGGCCATCGTGCCTAAAATTCCGCTCGCCTCACTGGCCCTGCTCGTGGGTATCGACCGGTTCATGAGCGAATGCCGGGCGATCACCAACCTCATCGGCAACGGCGTCGCCGCAATCGTCATCAGCCGCTGGGAAGGCGAGGTCACTCCCGGCGAGCTGAAGGCCAACCTCGAACGGGAAACTCCCTGAAATCCCCAACCGTCCTGCACATGCAGAGCACTTCTTTCCTGGCCGGCCAAGTCACCCACACCCGGCTCCCGCTACTCCCGCCCGGGCAACCGGGTCTGCCGCTACTCAAGCGCCTTGCCCTCCCACAGGGCGAGCTGGCGCAAATTTACGACGCCGACGAGGGCATCCGCTATCTGGCTTGGATTGAGCTCAAACCCGGCTGCCTGCGCGGCAACCATTACCACCGGCGCAAAGCGGAATTTTTCTACCTGCTGGCGGGCACCGTCGAACTCACGGTCGAAGATTTGGCTTCCGGCGAGCGGGCCGCCTTGACGCTCACCACCGGCGACTTGGTCTTCCTCCGCCCGGAAATCGTCCACACCTACCGCCCGTTGACGCCCGGGCACGCGCTTGAATTCTCGCCGGTTCGGTTTGAGCCCAGCGACACCTTTCGCCGCGAGCTGGTCCCGGCCGCCGCCTAAAACGGGGGCTTCCGTCCGCCGCCGCGCGACGCCAGAGTCGCCGCGGTGAAACAGGTAATCCTCAGCCCCGGCGAAAAGGTCCACATCATCCACCGCCGGTTGTTTGAACACGAACCTCACCGGCATTTCGTCGGCTCCGTCGAGGCCTATGACGGCGGGGTCGTGCGGGTTACTGGACACGTCTATTCCGTGGACACGATGACGTTTCAGTTCGTGCGCCGGGCGGACCTGCGCACCCGCATCGTTTCGGCCGCCTCCGGAGAAGTTCTCATTAACGTCCTGCCGGCCTCGGTGAACTTGGCGGAGGTGCGCTACAAACAGGAAGCCAACGTATTGCGCGTGACCGACGGCAGCGAGTGGCACCTCGACCTCAGCGAAATCACCTGGCGCTGACGCCACCGGGCCAACCCACGGCCAGCCAAAGCCGGACTGGCAGTGGGCAATTTTCGAGCGGCAGATCGGCGGACACCTGCTCACATGAGGGTGATTCGCCATGAAAACCGCCCTCCCCTCTTCAACCGCCTCGGGCGTCCGCTTGGCAGTCCTCATGCCACACGCCCCGGTGCTCATCCCAGCTCTCGCCGGCGAACGCTTGGCCGACGTGAGCGCCACCGTCAACGCCCTGCGAGAAGTCGCCCGGCACGTGGTCCAAAGCCGGCCGGACACCCTCGTCGTGATCTCCCCGCACGGCCCTCGCCGGCGGCATTCCTTCGGCGTGTGGGACGGGGCCAAACTCACGGGCGACCTCGCCCGCTTTTGTGCACCCGAGATTTCCGTCAGCCTGCCCAACGACGTGCCCCTCGCCACCGGGATCGCCGAAAAGGCGGAGACGGCGGGCATCGCTACGTGGTTCATCGGGCCCCATGAGTTGGACCATGGCGCCGTGGTGCCACTCTGGTTTTTGGTGGAAGCCGGCTGGGCCGGTCCGCTCGTCGTGCTGAGTTTGGCCACCTCCGGTTTGAACGGCGATTTCGAGCTCGGTGAGGCGATCTCCGCCGCCGCCACCCGGTTGGGCCGGCAGGTCGCGGTGATTGCGAGCGGCGACATGAGCCACTGTCTGACCCCGACGGCCCCGGGCGGTTACGATTCGCGAGCCGCCCTGTTCGACCGAAATTTCATCCAAAACCTGCGCCGAGGCGACCTGCCCGGCGCTGTCAGCGCCGAGGCCAACCTAGTTACCGCCGCCGGTGAAGATGTGATCGAGTCCACCGCTGTGGCCTGTGCCTCCGTGCGTTGGAACGCCACCGGCCATCGGGTGCTCAGTTACGAAGGTCCATTTGGCGTCGGTTACGGGGTGGCAATTCTATACGAGGCCCCCGCGGGAACCCCAGCGGCCGGCCGCGCCGAACCCGCGGGCGAGGCCGGGGCGTTTGAGTTCTCGCTGCTGCCTGAAATCGCCCGCCGTTCACTCGCGGCCGCCTTCGCCGGGCAAGGCGAGCAACCGCCGGAAGGCACCGGCATCCTGAACGAGCGCAAGGCGGTGTTCGTCACGCTGCGGCAGGCCGACGGCCAACTCCGGGGTTGCATGGGCACGATCGAGCCACGTTATCGCAACGTGCTCACGGAGACTTGGGAGATGGCCCGGGCCGCCGCTTTTGACGACCGCCGCTTTCCGCCGCTGAAGGCAGACGAACTGGCCGCGCTCCGGATTGAGGTCAGCATCATGCACCCGCCCGAACCGGTCGGCTCACCCGGGGAATTGGACCCCATGCGTTACGGCGTGATCGTGCGCGCTTTGGATGGTCGCCACGGCTTGCTCCTGCCCGGCTTGCCGGGAGTCGGGAGTGTTGAATGCCAACTGGCACTCGCCCGCCGCAAGGGAGGCATCTCCCCGGATGAGGAAATCGAGATCCAGCGGTTTGAAGTGGACCACCAAGGCTGACCGCTGCCCGGAGTGCCGCGAGCCGGTTGCTCCCGTCCGACGACCGGGGCACACTGCGCCGGTGAACGCGCACGCGCCCCTCCTTGATTACCTCCACCGGCAATTGCCGCCGGCGCTCGATCTCCTGCGCCAAATGGTCGAGCTCAACTCGTGGACGTTGAACCGGGCGGGCGTCAATGCGGTGGGCCAACTCACGGCGGACGCCTTTGCCCCCCTAGGATTTCAGGCGGAACGAGTGCCCTCCACTAATCCGGATTTCGGTGACCACTGGGTGCTCACTCGCGGCCCGGCCGACGCGCCTATCATCGCGCTGGTTTCGCATCTGGACACGGTGTTTCCGCCCGAGGAAGAGGCGCGCAATCATTTCCGCTGGCAACCCGAGGGCGACCGCATTTTCGGGCCCGGCACGCACGACATCAAAGGCGGGACCGTCCTGATGTGGCTGGTGCTGCACGCGTTGCGGGAATTTTATCCGGCCCAGTTCGCCGCCATAAACTGGCAGCTATACTTCGACGCCTCCGAGGAACTCCTCGCGCCGGACTTCGGAGACCTGTGCCGGACCCGACTGCTCCCCCGGGCTAAAGCGGCGCTGGTATTTGAGGCCGAGGGTAAACTCGTCGGGGGGCGGCGCTTGGTGCGGAATCGGAAAGGCCGGGCCACGTGGCGACTCACCGCCACGGGCCGGGGCGCCCATGCCGGCGTCAAGCACGGGCACGGGGCCAACGCAGTGATCCAACTGGCTCACACCCTAGGCCAGGTGGCTGCACTGACCGATTATTCGCGGCAATTGACGTTCAACGCCGGGTTGGTGCGCGGCGGGAGCGGACTGAACCGGGTGCCTCATGAGGCGGTGGCCGAAGGCGAAATGCGGGCGTTTGAGGAAACAACTTACGCCGCCGGTCGTGCGGCGCTGCTGGCCCTCGCAGGCCCGGGATCGGTGCAGAGTCCGGTGGATGGTTTTACCTGCGCGGTCACGGCGGAAATCCTCAACGAGAGCCGCCCTTGGCCCGTCAATCCGGAGACGGATCGCCTGTTGGCCCTCTTCCAAGCTGCCGGCGCCGAGTTGGGCCAGCAAATCGAAGGCGAAGCGCGCGGCGGCCTGAGCGACGGTAATTACCTGTGGGACGCGCTCCCCACTTTAGATGGGCTGGGGCCCGCCGGGGACAACGACCACTGTTCCGAACGCAGCGCCGACGGTTCGAAGTTGCCGGAGTATTGTGAGGTGAGCTCGTTCGTGCCCAAAGCCGCCTTGAACACGTTGGCGCTGGTGCGGTTGATCGCCGACGGGGCGTAGGTCACTTGCCCCACAGCTATGGGCCGCGAGCCAAGACTTTCGCCGCCGAGCCGGGGGGCGCCGATTATTGGCCGGGGAGTTGGCCTTGGCCTTCTTCCTGAGCCAGTCGGCGAATGTAATCGGCAAATTCCGGATCCTCACCCACGAGTAGTTGGATCAGCAACGCCCGGAAGTCTTCACGCCGACACCATTCGCGCATGTAGTCTTCCCAAGATTTCCAGAGGCGCAATTGCTGGCTGTCCATCGCCTGCTCGTAAACCAGCAGGTAGGCGCGTTCGAAGAGGGAGACCAAGATTTCGAGCAAAACCAGTTTGCGTTCCTGCTGCTCCTCGGTGAGTTCGGGATAAACCCGGGCGGCGGTCAGGTGCAGGTCAGAATTCTGGAGCACCAGTTTGAGGAATTCGGCGTATTCGTCGGACAACCGCTGGTAAACCTCCTCATGTTCGGCCGCCCGCTCCTTGCGTTGCTCCCAAATGAAGATGCCGATGGCGAAGGGCAGACCGACCACCGTCACCACGTAGCTCCACAGTTCCCAGTCGTCGCGGCTCATGCGGCAACCTAGCCGCCGCCCCCGACGTCGGCCAGCGGGTTACTGATGGATGAAGTAGCTGAGGTTTTCCAATTCGATGGCCAGGTTCACGCTGTTGACCGTCACCGTATCGGGCACGGTAATCATGGCCGGGGAGAAGTTCAGGATGCCGCTAATCCCGGCTTCGACCAATTGGTTCGCCACCTCCTGGGCCGCCGTCGCCGGCACCGAGATGATCGCCATGCGCACGCTGTGTTCCTCAACCACACGCGCCAGTCGCTCCATCGGATGAATTGGCAAGGTGGTCGCCCGGTCGCGGTGGCGGGCCGGATCGGCGTCAAAGGCCGCGATAATCTCAAACCCTTCCTGCTCGAAGCCTCGGTAGCTCAACAAGGCCGTGCCGAGATTGCCGACCCCGACCAGAATGACCGGTTGAAGGCGGTTGGTGCCCAGTAGATCAGAAATCATCCGGGCCAATTGCTCGACATCATAACCCAATCCGCGCGTGCCAAACTGGCCGAAGTAGGTCAGGTCCTTCCGCAACTGGGTGGACTTCACCCCCGCGGCGATCGCCAAGGCCTGACTGCTCACGGTGCTCATCGAATTCTGCTTCAGCCGTTGCAGGCAACGAAGGTAAACCGACAACCGGTAAATGGTTTTCCGTGGAATTTCGGGTCGGACCGTTTTCTTCAAGTCCCCAAGCTAGGCAAGTCATTCAGCCGAGCAAGCCTGCGTCGCCGGGCTCAATCGACGAACACAAATTCGTTCGCGCTCAACAGCACCTGCGCATACTGCTCCCACGGCGTGAGCGGACGCGGAAATTCCCGTTTCCCACCGAAGTCTTGCCGGGCGTCCCAGCGACGATTGGAGGGCGCGACCCCGCCGTCGTCCGCCCGAATCAGGGTCAGCTTCGGAGCCCACAGAAACCCGTCCGAATCGGCGCTGGTCTGCGGTTCCACGACAAAATCCAGGGTGTCCCCACGGGCCACCTTCAGCGCCGCCACCTCCGTCGCCTGCGGGCCGTTCTTGGCCACCCAAGAACCCAACTCACCGCTCCGACTCGACACGATCCGGGCCCGAATGCCGTCGCCCCGATCCGAAGTGTGTTCGACTTGGCCCGTCACTTGGATCACGCCGTCCACGGGCGCCGTCCAACGCCGGATGGCCGCGTTCGCCGCATCCGCGCCGGGATGTCCGCCGCGGGCGTTGAGCAGCGTCCACTGGCCGTCCGGGCTTGGCAGTTTTTCCGCCCACTGCCACTGGTCTTTGACGAACCGCGGCAGCGGTCGCCAGTTGCTGACCCGTTGGCCGCCGGGCTCGACTTCGCCCGTGCCGTAGCTCCAAGCGGCGCCGGGCGGCAGCTCCAGCTCACCCGCCAGCGGCTGGGCCACAAACTGACGGCCCAATTCCAACTCGTGCCGGGTGGGTGGGCGTTGATACGCCAGTGCGTGTAATTCGCTGATCTTGCGGGCGGGTTCCGCCATCTGAGCCAGCTCAGGCCGCGCCAGAAAATCCCGCGCTCGCTCCGCCATGAACGGACTGTTGAGCATGAACAACGCCTGCTGCGGCACACTGGTTTGGAAGCGCATCGGGGACGTCGAATCGGGACTGGCAAAGTCGAAGACCCGCAACACGCCGGGCAGGTTCTGGCGGTCAATGTAGCCGTAGATCGAACGGCGCGGCGCGTGGCCGCCTTCAAACATTTCCACCGGCTGGCCGCCGACCGAGCCATCAAACCGCCCGCTGACCGCGAGCAGGCTGTCGCGCAGGGCTTCGAAATCGTGCCGCTTCCGGTTCATGCGCCAGAACTGTTCGTTGGCCGGGTCGAGCTTCTCGTTGGCCAAAAACGCCCGCTGGGCGGCTTCGTTCTCACCGGGATCGCTGGCCTGCTGATAAGTCGCCGAAAGCACGAGGTAGCGGTGCAGCTCCTTCAAGGACCAGTTGTGCTCCATAAACCAGACCGCGAGGTGGTCCAACACTTCCGGATGCGACGGCGGCTCGCTGCGCACGCCGAAGTCACTGGGCGTCCGCACCAACGGCGTGCCGAAATGCTGCGCCCAGACGCGATTCACCAGCACGCGGGCCGTCAACGGGTTGTCTCGGCTGGCAATCGCCCGCGCCAATTCCAACCGGCCGCTGCCCTGGCTGAAGGGCGTCCGGGCTTTCCCGGCGACCAGCTCCAGCATCTGCCGGCGCACCTTGGGACCGTGATTGCCCGGGTTGCCCCGTTTGAAGATGACCGGCTCCGTCGGCGTGGGCTTGTCCACGAGCGCCATCGCTCGCAGGGGCGCGCCGGGATGGGTCGCGTCGAGTTCGTCCACTTTGCGGCGCAATGCCCGGAATTTTTGCTGATCCGGCGTGGGTGCCTCCGTGTAAGCCTCATCCCAATTGACCACCGTGGGCGAACCATCCGCATAAAGGAATTGCCGGAGCGCGGCCAAGTCGGCGTCGCCCCCCGGAGCCGTGGCCGTAGCCGGGTCCGCGACGTCGGCCGCCACCGCCTTAAACAAGGTTCCGTAGCGGGCCGCCACGTCGGCGACCGACGTCGGGGCATTGGTCGCAAACAGGGCCGCGACCCGCGAGTTCAGGCGGGTTTCCTTCAACGTGCCGGTCGCCACCGTTTGAGCGAGGGCGGCGGCCGCCGCGGCAAACTCGTTGGTCGCCAGAGCGCGGAACGCCAGAAACGGCGCCATGATCGGGTCGGCGGTCTTCTGCCACGCCTCCAATTGGGGCCGCCATTTGTTGGCGAGGTGCGGCGGCAGACTACGGGACCGCAACAACTTCACCCGCGACTCCTCGTCGAGCGCCTGGGTGTCGTGCCAAGCCAGCAAGTAATCCCCCACTTGGCCGCGCAACTGCCGGGCGATTTCCTGAATCTTCTCCGCCTGAAAGGTTTCCAGCGCCCGAGTGCGAAGGGCGAGTTCGGCGGCAAATTCGGCGGCCAACTGCGGATTCGGGTTCGGCCCCAGCAGGGGCTTCTCGCCCGGTTCCTGGCTGCTCGCAAAGACGCCATAGAGCGAATAGTAATCGGCCGTCGGGATGGGGTCGTATTTGTGGTCGTGGCACCGGGCGCAACTGACGGTCAGCCCCATCGTGCCGCGAAACACGACGTCAATCCGGTCGTCAATGATGTCGTGCTGGTTGTTCAGGAAGCGGCGGCCCAGCGTTAAAAACCCTTGGGCGGCCAGCGCCCGGTTGTCACCCGCGGGACCGGTCTGGTCGCCGGCAATCTGCTGGAGGATAAATTGATCGTAGGGCAGATCATCGTTCAGCGCCTGCACCACCCAGTCGCGGTAGGTGTAGGCGTAGGCGTAGCGGCGCTCCTCCTCGAAGACGTAACCCTTGGAATCCGCGTAGCGCGCCACATCCAGCCAGTGCCGGCCCCAACGTTCGCCGTAACGAGGGGAGGCCAGCAGCCGATCCACGGCTTTTTCAAAGGCCCGCGGCGAGCGGTCCGCGAGAAAAGCCCGCATTTCCGCCGGGGTGGACGGCAGGCCCGTAAGGTCAAACGTCACGCGGCGCAAGCGCGTGCGGGCGTCGGCCCGAGGCGCCGGGGTGAGTCCCCGACTGGCCAATTGAGCGGCGATGAAGGCATCAATCGGGTTCTGGGGAGTAAAACCCGGCCCCTGCACTTGGGGCACGGCGGGCGCCACCGGCGGTTTGAAGGCCCAATGGTCGCGGACATTGACCGCTTGGGCCTGCCGCCGGGGATCTTCCTCCCGCGGATCTGGAGCCCCCAAGCGAATCCAAGCTTCCACGGCCGCGATCTGTTCGGGCTTGAGCGCCGGCCCGTGCTCTTTCGGTGGCATCCGGGCGGCGTCCTTGGCCGTGTCCTTGAGCACCTGCACGAGGAGGCTCTCCTCAGGCTTGCCCGCCACGATGACGGCACCCGCCGTGCCGCCCTTGAGCAGGCCCGCCTTGGAATCAAGCAGGAGCCCGGCCTTCACCTTTTTCGCCTGGGAACTGTGGCACTCGTAGCAATGGTCCACGAGCAGCGGGCGGATCTGGTTCTCGAAAAATTCAACGTGGCTGGGGTCCACCACCGCCGCGGCGGCAGTAAAGCCGGCGGCCACGGCCACCGCGAAAAACGGGCGGCGCCAACGGGAGAGCGAGCAAAAGAGTAACATGAGGGCGAGCGTGCCAGCACTTTGTCGCCGGCCCGGGTGAAGTCAAAAACGGAGTCCAAGCCCGGCGTATTCGAGCAACCTGCACCGCGCCGCCCTCCGCGTTGCCAACGGCGCCCCGTTTGCCCAGCCTTAGCCCGTGCTCACGCTGACTCAGGAAGA
>CAIJLV010000185.1 GCA_903821635.1 uncultured Verrucomicrobiota bacterium
CTCCGCGCTCTCCCGAGCGCGGCCCCGTTAAAGCGGGGGGAGGCGGATCAGTCCGCTGGCGTTAGGGGGGCAGGGTGTTGAATTTGATCCACGCTTGGGGTGATGGTCGCGCCGTGCTGCTAATTTTTCGGGTGACGCTGGGTCTGGCTTGGGTGGCGCTGTCGGTCGGTAACCTTACCGCCGAGCGACTGAGCCGAACCGTCTTGGTGTCCGGCTTGCAGGAGCCCACGGCGCTCGACGTGGCGGCCGATGGCAGGATCTGGATCGCGGAACGTGCCGGGGCGTTGAAAGTCTGGGACCCACGGCTATTCACACTTCAGTCCGTGGGGCAGCTTGAAGTTTTTACCGGTCCGGAGGATGGCTTGCTTTGTCTCGCTCTCAGCCCCGGCTTTGCAACCAACCACTGGGTGTTCCTGTTCCACTCGACGCCCGGGGTGTTGGAGAACCGGGTCTCCCGTTTCAGCCTGACCCACGGCGGGCTGGATCTGGCTTCCCAGAAAATCCTGCTGCGGATTCCCACGCTGATCCCGAAGCCGAATCACTCTGGCGGCGGTCTGGGCTTTGACGCCGCGGGGAATCTCTACGTTTCGACGGGCGACTATACTTACGCGAACCAGTCCCAAGGCTTCGCGCCGCTTGATCGTCGCCCCGGGCACGCGCTTAACGATTCCGAACGCACGGCGGCAAACTCGGCTGATCTCCGGGGCAAGATTCTGCGGGTGCATCCCGAAGCTGACGGGGCTTACACGATCCCGCCGGGCAACCTGTTTTCGCCGGGCACGGCGAACGCTTTTCCGGAAATTTACATCTTGGGCTGTCGGAACCCCTTTCGCTTCAGCGTAGACCTCCCCACGGGTTGGCTTTACTGGGGCGATGTCGGTCCCGATGCCTTGGGGCCGGATCCGGCGCGCGGCCCAGCGGGCTTCGATGAATTCAACGTTGCGACCGCAGCGGGCAACTTTGGCTGGCCGTATTTTCAAGCGGATAACCGACCCTATGTCGGCTGGGATTTCGCCACGAAAACGTCCGGGGCGGCGTTTGATCCGGCCCACCCGGTCAATGACTCGCCCAACAATTCCGGTGTAAGGCAGCTTCCGCCCGCGCAACCGGCGTTCCTGTGGTATCCGCCGGGGCCATCGAGCCGGTGGCCGGAACTGGGCTCAGGCGCTCGCTCGGCCATGGCGGGACCGGTTTATCATTTTGATCCGGCACTCCGTTCGGAGCGAAAACTGCCGGTCGAATACGACGGGGCCGTTTTACTCTTCGATTGGGAGCGGGGCTGGATCAAAGCCGTCTGGTTGGATGAACGCCGGCAAGTGAAACGGGTCATGCCGCTGCTGCCGGAAGCCCGATTCAAGCGGCCGATCTGCCTCAAGTTAGGAGCGGATGGCGCCCTCTACGTGCTGGAATGGGGCAGCAATTGGGCGAACAATTCCGATGCGGCGTTGGTGCGCGTCGCTCCCGCCGAAGGACCGTGAAACGCATTGGCTTGCCCACCTTGGGCCGCGGAGTGGTGTCGTCCGCGTGGGAGCGTTGTGACTGGTGCAGTCCGCCCGCCGGCGCGACTGCCCGCCGGGTGCGAAAAAAGTCAGCCGTGCGACTCGCCAAATTTCGGTGGCCCGAAACGAATTCCTCTCCATCTTTCACGCCATGGCCAACCTCATCACTCCCCCCCGCTGGCGTCTGGCTGAGCAAGACGTCACACCTGAGTCCGTGTTTTGGAATCGCCGTGAGTTTCTTCGCCAGTTGGGTTTTGCCGGCGTCGGCCTTGCGGGGCTCGCCGGAGGGGCGCGCGCCCTCGCTCAGGCGCCCCATGCACCGGGCGCTTACCCGGCCGCACGCAATGCCCAGTTTAACGACGCCAAACTGCGGCTGTCGGACGCGGACACCGTCGTTCACTACAACAATTTCTACGAGTTCACGACGCGCAAGGATCAGGTGCATCGCCTCGTGGACAAGTTCCAGATCACCCCTTGGCAGGTTGAGATCGGTGGTTTGTGCGAAAAACCGTTCAAAGCCGACGTGCGCGAGTTGAGCGCCGAATTTCCGTTGGAGGAGCGGGTGTATCGGTTCCGCTGCGTCGAGGCCTGGTCGATGATTGTGCCGTGGACCGGTTTCCCGCTCGCGAAGCTGCTCGCCAAGGTGCAACCGAAGGCCGAGGCGAAGTTTGTGAAGTTCGTCACGGCCGAGAAGCGTGACCAAATGCCTGGCTTGGCCCGATTGCGCGAATATCCGTGGCCTTACACTGAGGGGCTGCGGCTCGACGAGGCGATGAATGACCTGACGCTCGTGACCACGGGCGTTTACGGGAAACCGCTGCCTAAGCAGATGGGCGCGCCGGTGCGCCTCGTGGTGCCGTGGAAATACGGCTACAAGAGCATCAAGAGCGTGGTGAAGATTGAGCTGACCGCCACCCAGCCAGCCACGCTTTGGGAAACCCTGTCGGCGGAGGAATACCCCTTTGAGTCGAACGTGGATCCGCGCGTGCCCCATCCCCGCTGGTCGCAGGCCACCGAACGCTTGGTGGATACGGGCGACCGGGTGCCCACGTTGCCTTACAACGGCTACGGAGATCTGGTGGCGAAGCTCTACGGGAAGGGCTGAAGGAGATTTTGGCGGACTCAACCCGAGTGGGGCCCGAACCTAGGCTGGCCGAGGGCTACGCTGCGGGGCGGTTTTGGGGCTGATCGTCACGGGCTTCCAAGAAGCGTTTGAGTTCGCTGGCTAGGGTGCCGCCGAAGCCGGGCACTTGTTCAATTTCCTCGATGCGAGCAAGGCGCAGCCGCTGCACGGAGCCGAAGCGTTTTAATAAGGCCTGCTTCCGGGCGTCGCCGATGCCGGGAAATTCGTCGAGCACGCTTTCGCTGATCTTCTTGAGGCGTAACTGGGCATTGTAGGTGTTGGCAAAACGGTGGGATTCATCGCGCACGCGTTGCAGGAGTTTTACCGCCTGATGATCCAGGCCGAGCACGAGCGGCTCGCGGATTCCGGGCCGGTGGATTTCTTCGTTTTCCTTGGCGAGACCAATGATGGGGATATGGCCCAGCCCCAGCTTGGCGAGTTCTTCGCAGGCGGCGTTGAGCTGGCCTTTGCCGCCGTCGATCAGGATCAGGTCGGGGAGGTTGGGCTTAGCCGAAGCGCGGGGAACCCAGGGGGCGGTCAGTTCGGAATCGGCCGGCCGGGCCTCTGGCGGAGCACCTGATTCGCCCTCGGAGGCTAGCGCGTTCGCATGGTCCAGCGGTTCAGCCTGCCGGTTTGCCAATGCCGCCGCGGCGGCATCCGTATCGACTCGGATCCGGCCGCCTCGCAGTCCGCGGCTGAGGTCGTCCACAACCCGCTGAAGGGCTTGCGGACTGGCTTCGCCACCCTCGCCCGAGGAATCGCGTTCCGGGCAGCCACTTTGCACTTCTCGGAGGAGGCGGGTGTAGCGGCGGCGGACCGTTTCGGCCATGCAGGCAAAATCGTTTTGCTCGGTGACCGTCTTCATCTTGAAGCGCCGATAATGGGCGCGATCGGGGCGGGCGTGCCAAAAGCTGACCATGGAAGCCACCATGAACGTGCCGCTGATGTTGGAGATGTCGAAGCCTTCGATGCGGGCGGGCGGGGCGGCCAGGCCGAGCTCGCGGGCGAGGGCGCGGAGATCGGACTCGGGATTGATCGCGACGGGCAGCTTATAGGGGATGCGCTCGAATTTCTCCGTCTTTTCGACGGTGCGTTTCAGGTCCTCCAAGGCGTCGCGCAATTGGGCGGCTCGCTCGAATTCCAACGCGCCGGCGGCCTGCTTCATGGCGACTTCCAGTTCGTGGCGGAGTTCGTCGGTTTGACCTTCGAGAAATTCGATGCCGGCCTTGACCTGTTCCAGATACTGCTCGCGGGAGATGTTGCCGATGCAGGGCGCGGTGCAGTGCTTCAGGTTGCCGTAGAGACAGTGTTTGTAGTCGCTGGCGCCGGGGGTGAGGGGCCGACAGCCCCGCAGGTGGAACTTGCGACGCATGAGGGTCAGGGCACGCCGAACCGAACCACTGTGGGCGAAGGGGCCGAAGTAAACACAGCCGTCGTCTTTGCGGAGGCGGGTGAGTGTGAACCGGGGGATGGGGTCGTTGAGGTTGACCTTGAGCAGGAGAAAATGTTTGTCGTCGCGGAAGTCGATGTTGAAGCGCGGTTGGAACTCCTTGATGAGCTTGCCTTCGAGGAGCAGCGATTCGGGCTCGGATTTCACGACGTGCCAGTCGAAGTCGTAGATGGCATCGACGAGGGCGTTGAATTTCAGATCCCAACCCAACCGCCGCGACGGGTGGAAATACTGGGACACGCGTTTGCGCAGATCGCGGGCTTTGCCCACGTAAATGACCGAGCCGAAACGATCTTTGTGCAGGTAGACGCCCGGCCGATGCGGCACTTCCGAGAGCTTGCTGCGAATGTGGTCGGTGACAGGCATGGGCCGGCGGGTGCGCGAATTCTAGCGCTGAATCACGGGGCTGAACGAGGCTCCGGGGGCGACTCGTTGAGGTTGGCGTTCATGACTGCTGAAAGGGGCTGAGTGGCCGCGATCTTCGCCGGGAAGGGCGCGGCGACGGTTCAGTCGGCCAAGAGGAACTTCAGGTCATCCAGCGACAGGCTTTGGGCGAATTTCTCTTCGCCGAGGATGTCGTTCGCCAATTGCGATTTCTTGCTCTGGAGGGCGCGGATTTTTTCCTCGATCGAGTCTTTGATCAGCAACCGGTAGGCAATGACCTTTTGGTTCTGACCGATACGGTGGGAACGGTCGATGGCTTGGGCTTCGACGGCGGGATTCCACCACGGATCGAACAGCACCACGTAGCTGGCCGCGGTCAGGTTTAGGCCGAAGCCGCCGGCCTTGAGTGAAATGAGGAAGACGGAGGCCCCCTCGTGGGCTTGGAATTGGCGCACGAGTTCGCCCCGTTTTTCGGTGCCGCCGACCAGATAGTGACTGGACCAGCCGCGTTCCGTGATGGCGCTGCGGAGGATGTCCAACATCTCCACGAACTGGGAGAACACGAGCACCTTCTGCCCCTCTTCCATCAACGGTTCGAGCGTTTCCATCAGCGCCTCGGCCTTGGCTGATTCGGCTTTGGAGTCGGGTTTAGCCAATCGCGGATGGCAGCAAATCTGGCGAAGCCGCAACAGCGAGGTGAGGAAGTTGAAGCGATGTTTGGCGAGGGCGGCCGGCGTATTGACGCGCAGCAGCATCGCTTGGGCGCGCTTCAACTCCGCGCGGTAGAGGGTCTTCTGTTCGCCTTCGAGTTCGCAGAACAAGTCCTCCTCGATGCGGTCGGGCAGATCCTTGGCCACCTGTGATTTGGTTCGGCGGAGCAGGAACGGGCGAACGCGGGCTCCGAGGCGTTGGCGGGCGAGGGGATCCGCCTTGGAATCGAACAGCTTCTGGAATTCGTTCCGGTTCCCGAGAGCGCCGGGCATCGCAAAGCTCATTAGACTCCAGAGATCGAGCAGCTTGTTTTCGATTGGCGTGCCTGAAAGCACAAGGCGGTGGCGGGCTTTGAGCGCCCGGGCGAGTTGGGCCGTGATGCTCGTCGGGTTTTTGATATATTGGCCTTCGTCGAGAATGATGGTGTGGAATTCCACCTGACTCAGGGCTTCACCGACAATCCGGAGTTGGTTGTAGTTGATGATGTGCAGGTCGGCCGTGCCGAGCAGCGTAGGCAACGACTTCACCTCTTCGCCAGACCATGCGCGGACTTGGAGGTGGGGCACGAACCGGTTGGCTTCGGCACGCCAATTGTCGGTGACCGATTTTGGGCAGACGACCAAGAACGGCGGCGGGCTGGCCGGGAGCGGTGCCAGTGGGTTGGCAGCCGCGAATTTGGTCCCTTTGCGCGCCCGTTTCGGGAGGACGTCCGGCGCGGGAAGTGCCAGTGGCGCGACGTCAATGACGGGCGCAGGGGGTGAAAAGTCGCGGCGCCGTTCGGCGTCCTGCCACGCGAGCCACGTGAGGGTCTGGAGGGTCTTACCCAAACCCATGTCGTCGGCGAGAATTCCGCCGAAGCGGTTGGCCGCCAAGTAACAGAGGAAGTGGAAACCTTCGCTTTGGTAGGGGCGCAGCGTGGCGTGGACCGTCGTGGGCAACTCGGGGGTGACGCGGGCTTGAAGCTCGGCCGCTCGTCGTTGGATGAGGGCGAATTTTTCCTCCCCCACAAATTGCCGGGCGGCGGAATCGGCTAATTGCAACGCGTGCAGTCGTTGCGGTTCGGAGCTGAGTTCGTGCGGGTTGATGCCCAGTTTGGCGAGTTGGGCGTCTTCCTCGGCGGTGAGTTTGAATTCCAGTTTGCGCCAGCCTTTCACGCCAAGGCGAACCCATTTGCCGCGGGCATCGAGCAACTGTTTGATCTCATCCGCATTGAGCTGGGTGTCGGTGACGTCGAGCACCACGCGCAGGTCGAACCAATCGGTGCCAGATTCGGAAGGCTGGACGTCGAGGCGGAGTCGCCCGGCGATGGTGGCGTTGGTAAAACCACCGAGCTCACCCTTCAGTTCCAACTGCACATTGGGCGGGACGCTGGCGAGCCAGTTCATGAACTGGTCCGGGAAGCGCGCCGTCACCCGCATCAGCCAACGCTGGCGGGCAAAATCCCATTTGAAGCCGACGGGTTCGAGCAATTTGGGCACTTCGGCCAATTGTGTGCGGTCGTAGGTGACCAGCGAGTCGTCCTCCACGGGGGGGGCCGAAGTTTGACCGGTGGGATTGAAGCGGGCGTCGAGCCACGCATTGCCGTTCCAGCGTTCGACGTAGTTGCTGTTGTCGAGTGCCATGCCCAAGGCGTCGAGGACGGCGTATTCGGTGTCGTTGCCGAAGGCGATGGTGCGCAATTCCCCTTGGATCACGGCCTTCAGCGGGACGATCTGGACACGGTCCGCGAGCCGTTGGGGCAGGGGAATCTGATGGTGTTGGAGGAAGCGGATGCCGACGGCCGATTCCAGTGCGGGGGCGGGAATCGGAGTTTCGGCGGCGGGATCGACCGCCCGGTCTTCGATCGGGGCGCTGTTCCAGAGCGTGTCCCGGGTGAGATAGAGGGTGGGTTTTCCCGCGAGCACGATCAGGGCCTTGGGCGCGGGCAAGGCGTCGGGTTGCACCAGTCGGAGCCGATAGTCGTCCGCTTCATCGGCAGCCGGCACGAGCTCCCAGCGGAGGGCTTCGGTTGGCCGGCGCAGCACTTCACCATCGCCCCCGACGATGAATGGTTGCAAGGTGGGCAGGCGGAGAAACCGGTTCAACAACCGGCGAGTCTGCTGGTCATGATAGACGAGGTTGATCTGGTAGCCGTAGCGCGCCCGTTGCGCGAGCGGTTGCCAGAGCAGGGCGACTTCGGGGGCTAGTTGTTCGCCGGATTTTTCATCAAAATCCTTAAACTTGCCCGGCTTGATGGCGGTCCAGTCCAGCGCACCGGCCTTGCGAAACTCAATGAGTGCCTCGGTCTCGGTGAGGCGCAGCCGGAGTTCAACTTCCTCGACGGGTTTGGCGTCGTCGGACGGTCCCAGTTGGAGGTTGTTCAGGAGGTTGCGCCAACGATCGACGTCGCGTCCGCGACGCCAGCGAGCGACCTTTTCCCGGACTTCATCGAGTTGCGTGATCGGGCGGAGAAACTCCGGCCAATGCAGCCCCTGGCTCTCGGCGGCGAGGGCGATGTAGAGCCAGAATTCGTGCTCTTCCTTCGGGAGGGCCGGCCATAGATCAAGCTTCTCCCACGTGTGCTGGGCTTGGAATTTGATGCCGAAGGAAATTAGGTCGTCGCCGGTGATCCAGGGCCGGTCCTTCAATTTAGCGAAGCGTTCCTCCAGCTTGCGGATGAATTCCGCCTCGGCCTTGGAGAGGCCACGGCCGAGGGCTCCCTGGGCCTTTTGCGCCAGCGCGCCAGAGGCAATGACGGCTGGTTCTGCCTTTCTTTTGGTCGCCCGTTTGCCGGCGCTGAGTCGGTGGACACTGGCGGCGCTGTGTTCGGCCAGGAGCGCCTTCATCATGCCGGCCGCGTGCTCACAACCGCCGCCCGCCACGCAGGAGCAGGCTTCCCACCAGGATTTGGTCTCGGGATCGAAGGTCAGCGTGGTCTGGAGCAGGGTGTCGGCCTCGATGTCGGCGACGTATTCGAGGCCCGGGGCGACGCAGCGGAAATCTTGGAGCGCATTGGCGGCGACTAACGCATCGCCGCGCCGCCGAGTCTCTGGCGGCAGCTCTTCGAAAAACTGCTGCGCCGCAGTGGCGTCAAAATTTACGAAATCGGCAGGCTCCATTTTAGGTCGGCAGGGTAAGGGATGTTTGTTCCACGACAAGGCAGGGCTGGGGCGGGAAGCGCGGGCTGAGCCGGGCGTCTCGCCCCCGGCTCTAAGGCCACAGAGTCAAAGATTTAGCACCGAATTGGCCAGCAGCCGACGGAAGTGTTCCCGGTTGCGGGCGTCGTGAAAATCGACCGGGTTGAAATCGTCGGTCAGAACGATGCCAGCGTCCGGGTTGATGGGCTCGGCGGGTTCGGCGAGGACCGTCCGAGCCTCCGTGCGGACCTTCGGGTGAACGGTTTCCAAATCGAACATGTGGTGGCGGACCAAGGGGGAAGGCGAGGCGACGAAGAACATGTTGCCGTTGCCGGAGGCGTGTAGTTTGACGTCGGCAAAGACAGCGCGCAGCGTCTTTTGCAGGGAGCCCGCGAAGTAATCCCGGCCGCGAGTGCGGTCGCCAAAGCAGTTGATAACCAGAACTCCTTCTGGGTTCAGGCGCGCGTGCATCGCGGTGAACGCTTCGCGAGTCATCAAGTGGGACGGAGAGGAATCGCCGAGGAACGCATCCAGCATGACCACGTCATAGCGATTGGTGGTGTGATGCAAGACCTGCCGGCCGTCCCCGATCGCCAAGTTCAGCTTGGTGGGGTCGAAGTCGAAGAAACGCTCGGCAATGGGAATGATCGCTTCGTTGATTTCCACGGCGTCCACCCGCACGCCAATTTCCGCCAACTGACGCGGCACGATACCCACGCCCACGCCGATGCAGAACGCCGACTCCAGGCGGCGGGAGTAGATCGTGGCGAGACCTTGAAGTCCGTAGGTGAACAGGGAGGCGCTTTGCCGCGTGCCCCGTTCGTAAGTGTTCTGGGACAGGTAATCGTTGAGGTAGAAGCGAAACCGGCGGTCGGGCGATTCAATCACCTCAATCAGACCGAAATTGGAATTCCGGCGGACCAATTCAAACGCCACCTTGTAGTGCCGCTCCCGCTCGACCTCGACGGCGACCCAGCCCAAAAGCAAGGCCGTGCCCGCGGCGGTGCCCGCCGCACCGCGATGGCCGCCCCACACCAGAAAATAGAGCAACGCCAGCACCGTGACGAAGCTGGCGGTCGCGATCAGCGTAAAGGAATTGGGTGCCAGAGGAATCAGCACATAACCGATCAAGGCGGTGCCCGAAAAACTGCCCACCGTGCTGAGGGCGGTCAGGCGGCCGACCGTGCCGCCGACCTGATTAAGGTGTCCGGTGATGAAACGAACCAAGAACGGACACGTCATCGCGAGCAACGCCAACGGCACAAAAAACAAAAACGCGGACGCCAGCAACGAACCTACGGGCAGGGAAAATTCCAAGCACTTGATGGCGACAAAACGGACTCCGAAAACCACGATCCCCAGATACGCCGCGGCTCCGAGCATGGCGGCGTAGAGCCGACCGAGGCCGCACGCCGTGTCTGCCCAGCGCCCCCCGAAATAATAGCCCACAGCTAGGGACGCCATGGCGATTCCGATTTGGGCCGTCCAAACGAAATGCGAAGTCCCGAGAAAGGGCGCCAGCAACTTCGCCCCGAGGATTTCGATGATCATGATTGCAGCCCCATTTACCATGGCGGTCAGGAACAGGAAGCGCCGGAGAGCGGGCGAGATTCCCGGGCTGGGAGTGGAAGGCGGTTGCACGGCAAGTTGCTACCAGCCGCCGCCACGGAAGGGGAGGGAAATGGCCGTTTAAGCGGGACAATTTGTCACCCGCGAGTCGCCTGATCTGCGGTAGTTCGCGGGGGTCGTGCCTTGGCATTGCTCCGGTCGATCGGTAAACAGACGGCCTGTGTCCGCGAAGCAAAATCCTCAAGCCGGCGAAGTTTCGACCGCAGTGCCGGTTGATTCGCCGCAGCGCCGGCGTCTGCCGCCGCTGCTGCGGCGGGCTTGGTATGGCTTGAACCAAGCCTTCCGTCGCCGCATCGCGCACACCGGAGTCACGCCGGACCAGTTCACCGCCCTGCGCACCTTGTTGGAAGGTGCCCCGGAAGGAATTACCCAGCGAGATCTCACCCAGGCCATGTCCAGTGATCCCAATACCGTCGCCTCCTTACTCGAGCGCATGGAGGAGGCGGGCTGGGTCGAACGGCGGCCGCACGAACGCGATCGCCGGGCCTACCGGATCCGGATCTTGGCCGCCGGTCGGAAAAAATACGAAGTGGTGCGGGATCAGGCGGTCGCCTTGCAGGCCGAAGTGTTGGAGGGCTTGCCGGAAGCCCACCGCGAACAATTTCTCGCCCAGTTGGAGCTGGTTTCCGCGGCCTGTCGCCGGGCGGCCGATGAGGCGCCGCGTTCCCCGCTCAAGTGAGCCGGCGGGCGGCCTCTTCCAGGGTGATTCCGTCGAGGCGGATCGTCTTGTGCGGCGACGTCTGACCGCGCACGAGGGTAATTTGGCGGCGAGGCAGGCCGAGTTGGGCCGCCAAAAATACGATCACCGCTTCGTTGGCTGCTGAATCAACCGGTGGGGCGGTGACTTTTAGTTTCAGTTCACTGCCCAGCAGCCCCGCCAGTTCCGATCGGCTGGCCCGCGGTTGCACCTTCAAGGCTAGCATGACGGCGCCCGCTTGAGCCCGCAGGAACACCGGGCAACTCATAGGTTCAATCGGGCAAACAGGCGGGCTAAGCCAAGCTCGAAGCCCCACCAGACCACCCACACAAGGGCGGCGGCCACCAGTGGGGTGAAATCCAGCTTGCCGAAGCGCACGGGCAGCCAAACCAGCGGACGAATCAGCAAACCGCCGATCCGGTGGATGAAATCCCAGAGCGGATGGCTGCCGAAATAGATGTAAGTGTTGATGAGCCGCAGGAGTAGGATGCCGGTGAGGAGCCACTTCAGACTCAGCCAAACGCTCGCCCCGATCACGGCGGATTGGGCCAGCAACTCAGGGCCTGGGGGCACCCGAGGGAGGATGCCCAGGCTGGCCAGTGGAAGCGTCAGCAGTGCCCAACCGGCGGCCGCAGTGAACAGCGGGAAAAGCAGTTGCAGCCAGATCGGACAGCGGCCAAGCCAACCCAGCATTTCACGAAGCACCTTTGAGCCTGATTCGGGCTCTCGCTCCAAAGAGGTCAGCGCCACGACCACAGTGGCCCACGCGAGGGCGGCGATCCAAGCCCAGCCGAAGCTCAGCAGCGAATGGAGTAAAAGCCGGCCCGGATCGTCGGCCCGAAAGGCGAGGGCGGCGGAGCCCAGTCCGATCATGGGCGTCCAATTGAGGCCGGCCGCGATGGTTGAATAGAGCAGGGGGCGGGCGAGGAGTAGGCCTGCCAAGGTGACGAGATAACCCCAGCGCTTGGTCGGTCGCGACCCCGCGGGCTTGAGGTTGGAGAGTAGGGTGCCCGCGCCGCGGATCTGGGCTGGCTTTCCGGCCGTGCGCCAAGCCAAGAGCAGCACTAGGCCGACGAGGTTGAGCAAAAGGTCAACGAAGGCCACGAATGAATCCTTCGTTACGGGTCCAAGGTGAGGGGGGGGGTAACCGGTAGTGGGGCAAGGACGGGGTTGGCCCTGATCCGCC
>CAIJLV010000186.1 GCA_903821635.1 uncultured Verrucomicrobiota bacterium
CACGGGGGCGGTGCAGGTGGATGTCGCCCGGTTGT
The DNA here is from genome assembly GCA_903821635.1 of uncultured Verrucomicrobiota bacterium. Lineage (GTDB taxonomy): Bacteria > Verrucomicrobiota > Verrucomicrobiia > Limisphaerales > UBA9464 > CAIWAH01. Next base: position 36 of record CAIJLV010000186.1, read on the forward strand.
TCGCCCGCAAGGATGAGTTGATCGCGGACTTTGCCGGCTACCGCCGCCAGCAACTGGAACAAGGCCGCTTTGAGCTCATTCGCGCCCGCGCCCATTTCACCGATCCGCACACCCTCACGCTCGATGACGGTCGGGTGCTGCGGGCGGCCCATTTCGTTGTGGCGACGGGTTCAGTCATTCCGCCGCCGCCCGTGCCGGGGTTGGCCGAAGCCGGTTACCTCACCAGTGATGACGCGCTTAAACTGACCCGCCTGCCCGCTTCCTTGGTGGTGTTGGGCGGCGGGGCGGTGGCGCTGGAATTTGCCCAATTCTTTGCCCGGCTCGGCACCCGGGTAATTGTGCTTCAGCGCAGCGCCCAACTGCTCCGCGAGGCCGATGAAGACGTGGCCCGGGAGTTGGAAAAGGCCCTCCGGCGCGAAGGCTTGGAAATCATCACCGGCACCCGGCTCGGGCGGGCCGATCGAATCGGAGCGGAGGTTCTGCTCACGTTTGACCAGGCGGGTGAAACGCGGACCGTGCAGGCTGAAGCCATCTTTAATGGACTGGGCCGGGTGCCCCAGACCGCATCCCTTCAGCTCGCCAATGCGGGTGTGGAGCTCGACGGGGCCCGCCTCGTGACCAACCTCCGCCAGCAGACTTCAGCCAGCCATATTTACGCGGCGGGCGATTGCTGTGGGCCTCATGAAATTGTGCATATCGCCATCCAGCAGGGCGAAGCCGCAGCGAAGAACATTCTCCAACCCGGGCAGCCGGTGGAGCTGGACTATCGCCGGCTGCTGAACGTCGTGTTTACCAGCCCCGCCGTTGCCACGGTGGGCCTGACGGCGAAGGCCGCGGCAGCCGCCTGGCGGCCAGTGTTGACGGCCATCTACCCGTTCAATGACCACGGCAAGTCGATGATTCTTGGGTGCCAGGAAGGCTTCGTGAAACTCCTCGCCGATCCCACCTCGGGCGAAATCCTCGGCGGCGCTTGCGTGGGGCCGGAAGGGGGCGAGTTGATCCACGAAATTGCCGCCGCCATGACCTCACGGATGACGGTCGGCGAGCTGGCTGTCATGCCGCATTATCATCCGACGCTGGCCGAAATCTGGACCTACCCAGCCGAGGAGCTCGCGGAGCAGGTGACCGGCGGGAAGCCGTAAAGTGCAAGCCGACCGACGGCGCCGCGCAGCGAGCGCGGCGCGGCGCGGGTCAGGTCCAGTCGTAGTTTTCGGCCACTTTGCGGGCGAGGCGTTCCAACCACAGCGCGGCGTCTTTCTTGGCCTCGGTGGGATTGGTCACGTCGGGCGAGAGCGCGTGGACGGAATGAAACAGTCGGTCTGAGGTCTGCGTTTTGGCGGCGCCCTCGACTTGGCCGGCAAAGCTCACGCAGCGTTTGCCCATCGCCTTGCACACCTGCGCCAAGCGGCCGGTGCCTTTGCCCATGAGGCTTTGCCGGTCGATCATGCCTTCGCCGGTGAGAATGAGGTCGGCCTTGGCGAGCCGTTGTTCTAGGTGGGCGTAGCGGGCGAAGATTTCGAAACCGGACTCCAGCTTGGCGCCCAGGAAGACTCGCAGGCCAAACCCGAGGCCGCCCGCGGCCCCACTGCCCGGATCGCAGGCCAGATCATAGCCAAATTGTTCTCGGGCCCGGGCGGCGAATTTTTCCAGCGCCGCCTCGGCGATGGGCGCCTGTTGCATGGCCAAGCCCTTTTGGGGGCCGTAGATGCGGGTGCAGCCGTTCAGGCCCAGCAGCGGATTTTCCACGTCCACCGCGACCGTGAAGTCCACCCCGAGGATCGGGTCCAGCGGTGCCAACCAGCGGGTGAGTTTGTTGCCCTTCACCCATTTCTCGATGAGTTGATCACGCTCGTCGTAGAAGCGCCACCCGAGCGCGCTGGCCAGTCCGAAGCCCGCATCGTTGGTCGCGCTGCCGCCGATGCCGATGAGGATCTGTTGGGCCCCGGCACCGACGGCGGAGCGAATGACGGTCGCCAGCCCGCGGGTATCGAGTTCGAAGGGATGAAAACGGTTCGGCGGCAACATCGCGAGGCCGACGACTTGGGCTGATTCGATGATGGCGGTGCGGGATTCTGCGTGCCACCACCACTTCGCGCCCACGGGGCGATTCGCCGCGTCCACGGTGGCGCAAACGTGTTCGGTGGCGCCGCTGAGTTGAGCGATGATTTCGCCGAAGCCGTCACCTCCGTCGCTCATGGGTAGCATCTCCATTTCATCCTGGGGCCGGGCGCTCCACCAGCCATTGACGATGGCGCCGGCGGCCTGGGCGGCGGTCAGGGTGCCTTTGAATTTGTCCGGGGCGACGAGAACCTTGAGTGACACGGCCGTCATCCTGCCAACCTCCCGGCCTGCCGGGCCATGCTGAAATTCCACCGGCAGAGGTCGTCAGCCGGTGGGGGGAGCCGCCCTTTATGGGCTTCCGCGGGAAGGCGCTGCCCTGAGGCTCACGACGAACTGGGGCCGGCGCTGGCCTGCATTGGGCGGTCCGGTCACGGTGGACTTTGCAGGAAGGCGATGACGTCTCGCAGGTCTTGCGGAGAACGGCCGACTTCCAAACCTTCCGGCATCAGTGACCGACCGCTGGATTCCAGTTTAAGCACCGATTTTCGGGGGAAACTCACGCGCTGTTCGTTGGCGAGGAGCAGGGTGATGGCGTCGGGCGTTTCGCCTTGGAGCAGCCCGGTCAGGACTTCGCCGTCTACCGTTTCCACGGTGTAAGCGATGAAGCCCGGATTGAGGGCCATATTGGGGTCGAGGATGTTGGACAGCAGGTCTTCGACACTGCGGTGGGTGATGCCCGTGAGATCCGGGCCGACGCGTCGGCCGAGTTGGCCGCTGGCGTGGCAGCGACTGCACGCTTCCTCGAACACGCCGCGGCCGCGTTGTGGGTCGCCCTGCGGGGGCAGTTTGGCCAACCATTCGGTGACCCGCGTTTTGCGGGTTGAGTATTCCTCATCGCCCATCAGTCGGGCCGCCCGTTGGCGGATTTCAGCGGGGCCGCCTTGCAGCAGCCGCCGGCGTTGTTCGAGGTCGAGGTTTAATTCCCCCACCGTGATGGCGTCTGTTTCCAGCGCGTCGAGCAGGGGCGCATGAAAGGCCCGGCGCTCCAGCAGCACGGCTAGGGCGGCGGGCCGGATTGCGGGTCCCAGTGAACGCCAGCGCGCGATCAAGCCGAGGCCGACGGCCGGTTCCCGAAATTGGCGCAGTTGCGCCAACGCCGCCTGCTGGAGCGGGGCCGGTTCGCGGGCGTCGAGGAGCGCCAATAGGGGCTCAATCACTGTCGGCGCGGCGCCCAACCCGAGTAGGCTCACTGCGCTCAAACGGGATTCCACGGGCCGTTCGGCGTTGGTCGCGCCGGCGCGGGCGAGCACTAGCGCCTCGGTCTGGTGGACGTTTTCGGGCAGTCCGAGGGCGCGGGTCAGGCCCCACAGCGCGCTCATTTCATTGGCTGAAAGGTCGCGAAACAATTCGGTCAGGCGGTTCGTGGCGGCTTCGGTCAGCACGGGCTTTGCGCCGCTGCGACCCAAGCCGGCGGCGAGTCCGTCCCAAATGGGCCGCCGAACGGGTTCGGGAAAACCGGTCGCGAGTCGATCGATCAGCGCGGAGAGGTCGGAGCCGGGCAACTGTGCGCGGGCGCCGAGGAGGTCCGCCAGTTCTTGCAAGGCGGCCGGGGAGGGGGCGAGGCCAGACTTTATGGCCGGGGATTCAAGGATCAGTCGGGCAAAGTCGGCCGTGAATTCGGGCGGGAGCGAGGACAAGACGGCGCGGCGAGTCCAAGGAAAGGCGAGATCGCGCAGCCATACCTCGGCCAAGCTGCCGACGGTCCGCGAATGAGGAAGGCTGCCGGCGACCTGCGCCGCCACAAAGCGGACGCGGGGTTGGGAATCCCGCATCAGGGCGAGCACGGCTTCGCCGAGTGCGGCGTGGGTTGGAAGCCGCGGTTCCGCCAGCCGTAGGGCATTTTCGCGAATGCCGGGGTGGGTATCGGTGAGGCCCCGTCGCACGTCTTCGACGCGGAGGCTACCCAAGCCATCCAGCGTCCAGAGCGCGTGAAGGCGGGCGAGAGCCTTGGGGTTTCGGGCCCCGACCGTGCGCAGGGAAGCGGTTGCGCCGGTCGCCCGGCGTTCGACGAGTAGTCGTTGGGCGGTGAGGCGTCGCCATTGGTTTTCCTCGCCGAGTTGCCGGACTAGTTCGCTTTCGCTGGCTCCGCCCAGATTGACTGGGGTGCGTTGGCGGTTGCCCTTGGGCGCGATCCGATAAATCCGGCCGCGATCTTGTCCCGCGCGGAGGTCCTGTTTTTCACGGACCTTGGCCGGGATGTAGTCGGGATGCTCAATCACCTCGCGCTGCATATCCAGCAGGTAGAGGGCGCCATCAGGGCCGGTCTCAAGGGCGACTGGCCGGAAGGCGGGGTCGCGGCTGGCGAGAAATTCGTGGGTTTGCTCGTCCGGCGCCCGGCTGGCGCGAAAAATCGGCCCGTCGGGCACGATCAGGTCGCGGTGAACGAGGTTGCCCACGACATCGCACACGAGGAACGAGCCCGCCAAATCGTCAGGAAATAGGTTTGAAGCGATTCGACCCAAGCCGCCGGCGGCGCTGAAATAGCCGGCCTGTTCCGGGTGGTTGGGCCGGGTCTGGGCGGTCGAGATCGGGAAGAGGCGGGCCATTTCCCCATGATCGGAAATCGAGCCGGTCAAATCCGTCGGGCCGAAGCCAGGAAAGCGTTCCGCTTGGCGCCGCGACAGGAATTGGTGTTGGAGATGATTGATGTTGTAGGTCGTGAAGCCCCGCCCGAAGTCGTCGAACACCAAGCCGAATCCACCGCCGGTGCGCGCGGTGCGCTCCACGCCGCCCGTGGCGGGATTCCACGCAAAATCGTCGTCGCCCAAGCGGAGCATTTCGCCCGGGTAGCGGAGTGCTTGGAGCGTGCCGCCATTGCCTCCGTTGGCCCCGTGGATGCGATTATCGAGTCCGTAGCGGAGGCCGTTCACGAGGCTGTCGGAGACGCCCCGGTGAAAGCCGGTCAGGATGGTTTCTCGGACGTCGGCCACGCCATCGCCATCCGTGTCCCGGAGGAAGGTGAGGTCGGGAGCGTTGGCGGCCAGCACGCCGTCGCGCCAAGGGACGACGCTCGTCACATAGCTGAGCTCGCGGGCGAAGACGGTTGCGCGGTCCGGTTTTCCATCTCCGTTCGTGTCCTCCAGCCGGCGGATCGTGCTGCCGACCTGACCCGCGGGGCCGACGCCATAGGGGTAATCTCGGCACTCCGCGACGTAAGCTCGGCCGGCCGCATCCCAGCACAACGCCACGGGATCCACGACGTCGGGTTCAGCGGCCCAGACGGTGATTTCCAAACGCGGGTCCAACTGAATGCTCGCGGGCTCGAAGACGAACGGTGCGGTGTCCGCGGCGAGCAGTCCCGAAATCGCCAACAGGCCGACAGGAAGAATCGTGTGCATCGTGACGCGGGTTGACGCTACCAGCCGGACGGGGTGAAGGGGAAGGATGCCGGACTTTTTTGCGGTTTGAGCTTTGGGCCTTGGGCTTCAATCCTCCGGCATGCCGCTCGCCTACTGTCGGGCCACGTCGCACGACGTTGAGCTCATCCGCGCCTTGGCAGATCGCATCTGGCACGAGTGCTATCCGGACATCCTCCCGCTCGCCCAGATTCGCTACATGCTGGGTTGGATGTATGCCCCGCACAAACTGATGGCGGAACTAGCCCACGGTGCGGTTTACGAATGCGTGTGGCACGCGGGCGCACCCGTGGGCTTTTCGGCCTACGAATTCCAAAATCAGGGCACGGTCCTGCACCTGAACAAGCTCTACCTCGTGTCGGAATTGCACGGTCGCGGTTACGGGCAGTTAATGCTGGCGCGGGTGCTCGCCGCCGCCGCCGCCGGGGGGGCGGGCACGGTCGAGCTAAGGGTCAACAAGGCGAACGCGCGGGCACTGCGTGCTTATGAGCGCTGCGGATTTTCCGTGGCAGAAGCCCTCCGCCAAGACATCGGGAGCGGTTTTTTCATGGATGACTTCGTGATGCGCCGGCCGGTTTCGCCCCCGGCGGCGCCGCGCTGAGCTCAGTTTCCGACGGGAGTCGGCGGGACGCCCGGCTCTTCAATCACCGATTTTTGCCGGAACATCCGGAGGAACAGCGACGCCCGGCTGAGGTCGAAAAACGTTACGTAGAGCATGAACGACAGGAGCATGACTGCGAAGGTCATCGTGGCGTATTCCTGAAACCGCGGGCTGACCCGGCGGCGCGCGATCAGCTCATACAGGGCCATGGTGATGTGACCGCCATCCAGCACGGGCAAAGGCAGCAGGTTCAGAAGGGCCAAATTGATGTTGAGCATGACCATGAACCCGAGGGCCAAGCGGAGGTCGGTGTTCACGTCCACGGCCAGCTTGCTGAGAATCCCCGCGGGACCGCTCATGTCTTTGGGGCGGACACCGGTTTCTTTCGGATGCAGCAGTGCCACAAAAATGTCGCGCATGGTCAGCACCACCCCTTTGACCTGCACCCACGGCGTGGGACCGGGGCGTTGAAGGGTGTAAATGATGGTTTTGCTGGGCGACAATTCGACGCCGATGCGGCCGACCTTCGCGGTCGGATCCAGTTTCGGCGTTACGAACAGCGTCAACCGATTTGTGCCGCGGAGCAATTCCGCCGCGCTCGCTACCCCGGCGCGCTGCTTGATCAGTTCCACCAATTGGGCCTGCCCCACCACCGGAACACCGGCGAAGTTGACGAACTGGTCGTCCTTTTGCAGTCCGGCCGCCTCAGCGGCCCCTCCGGGCACGACCTGCGAAACCACGGGATGATCGCGCGGATCCAAGTTCAGCACCTTCAGTCCGAAGCCCGGAACCGGCTCCGCCTTGAGTGAATAGGTCGAGCGGACCCCGGCGCGGTCGATTTCCACCGGCAGCACGTTGGTCAAGGCCAAGGCGGTAAATTGCTGCACCTCTTGCCACGAATGCACCAAGCGGCCGCCGACCGAGATGATCCGATCCCCGGGCTTGATCCCCAGCTTGGCCTCGGCGGAATCGGGTTCCACGTAACCGATGATGGAGGGATTGACGGGCACCGGCAGGCCGACTTGCCACACCAACGCGGCGATCAGGAAGGCGAACCCAATGTTCATCAGCGGCCCGGCCACCGCGACCAGAATGCGGGAAAGGGGGGATGCCCCTGGGCCGTGTTCCTCGGCTTTGCCCTCGATGGCCTCGGACGTGATCATTTGCGGCAGCTTCACGAAGCCGCCGGCCGGAATCCACCGCAGCGCCCATTCGACGCCCTGTCGGTCTTTCCAACTGAACAGCTTGGGACCGAAACCGATGGAGAAACCGTCGATCTTTAATCCCCGGCGGCGGGCCATCCAGAAATGGCCGTATTCGTGCACGAAAATGCTGGCGCCAAACAGCCCCAGCACGGCCACCCCGACGTAAATCCAATTCAGAACCTGTTCCATTCGATGAGCGCAAACTAAAGCCCTCACCCCGCTCTGGCAACGCACGAGCCACGCGGTTCAAAACCGGTCGGCACCCGGTTGATTCCGCTTAGGGGGCGGCGGGGCCGGCGGCACTGGTTTTGCGGGCGAGCCGGCGGGCAAAGGAATCCGTCCGGATCACGGCCCGCCGGTGCAGACCGCGGGCGATGAGTTCGTGTTCGTCCCGGGCTTCAACGTGAAAGGTGACCGCCGAACCTTCGGCGTGAATGACGCGGACCACACACGTCACGGTGGCGCCCAAGGGCGTGGGGGCGAGGTGGCGCAGCTCAATCTCGCTGCCCACGGAGCGTTCATTTTCGTCGAGGAGCGGAGTCAACGTCTGGCGGGCCGTTCGCTCCAGCAGGCCGATCAAGTTTGGGGTGCTCAGCACCGCTGGCATGCCGTCGTGGGCAAAGTCGATGCCGTGTTTCGACTCGACCACAAAGGTCAGTTCGCCCGTTAGCCCGATTCGTGGACGTGTCTTCATTCCGGTAGGTGCGGGGGGCAGCAAACCCCGCGGCTACGACTGGCGCAATTAGGGATTGCAACCGGTCGCTGCGGCCGCCGGCCGTGTCTGCGTTTGGCGAGCGGCAAAAACCCAACGCGTTTCCCCGGCGGGCTTCCCTCAGGGATTGCCGGCGAGCCAAATGCGAATGGCGGACGCCTGCGGGTGGTTGGGTTCGAGTTCGAGCACGCGCAGGTAGTGGGGACGAGCCTTTGCCGGCTCCCCGAGCGAGGTGGCGAACAGCCCGGCGAGGTGGAGGTGCACCGAGGCCTCATTCGGCGTGACGGCGAGGATCTTTTCCCATTGTTCGGCGGCGTCCGCGGGATAGTTCGCCCGTTGCAGTGCGGTGGCGAACAATTGGCGGGAGGCCACGGAGGCGGGTTGCAACGCCGTGGCGACCTCGGCGGCGGCGACGGCCCGCGCCGGGTCGTTCAGGTCGAGCGCGGTCAGCGCGAGGTTGTGGTGGGCGGGATAAAAGGTGGGATCGGCTTGCGCGGCCTGCTCGTAGAGCGCGGCGGCACCGGCCAAGTCGCGGCGACTATGTCCGAGAATGGCGGCGTTGAAGGCGACTTCAGCCTTCGCTCGATTGCCGGGGGCGACCGGCGTGGCCACGCGGGGTTGATAGCGCGGCAAGACCGGTTTGGGCCGGGCGGGCGGTCCGCTGGGGGCGGCCTTGGTCGCCGGGGCCTCGGTGGGGAGCGCCAGCGTGCCCCGGGCGGCGGGTTTGGGCGTGGCGAGCGGGGTGGCGGGGCGGTCGGCTGGTTCGGACTCGCCTCCGCTGAACCAAGTTCCCGGATTGGCCCGGCGCCAATTCCAGCTTACGGGATTGGCCCGGCGCCAGAATCCGCGCCGTTCAGCCTCCGCCTCCGTTTCGGCTGCGCCGGCGGGTGGGGTTGGCGGCGTGGCGGGCGTGGCCAGCGGTAGCCCGGTGGGCCCTTCGGTCACGGGCTGAGGGGTTGCCGTCGGCGGGTTGCTGGCCGGGGGCGCCAGCGGTTTCACATCGCGCGCCACGGTCAATTTAGGTTCCGGGGCTAGGCGGACGACTTCGGGTTCCGGCTCGGGCCGGGGGGCCAATACGGGTTCGGCGGGTTTGGGTTTGGCCTTCGGAGTGACTGGGGCGGCGGCGGGTGGAGTGACCGTGCTGGCCACGGCGGGGGCATGGGTCACGCTCGGTTTCGGGGCGGCGGCTGGGGCGACCGGCGTTGGGGAATTTGGGGCGGGCTTGGGGGGCGCGTTGGTGGCCCGACTGATGAGGTTGGTGGAAACGCGCGGCAGGCTGTTGGTCGTGCTGAGGGGGGGCGGCGCGTTGGTGCCCGCCGGGGGGGGAAGGGACTGTTCCAACTGGCTGACGAGGGTTGCCACCTCGGCGGCGTTGGCCGGCTTGAGCGCGAGGTAGGCGCGATACAGTGGAATGGCGCCGCGGCGGTCGCTGAGGTGCTGGTGGGTGATGACGGCCGCATTCAGTCGCGCTGGGGCGTGTTGGGGCGCCACTTCGGCGATGTAGTTGAATGTTTTCAGCGCGTCTCGGAAACGGCGGCGGCTCACTTGGGTGAGGCCGACCCCGTTCCACGCTTCGGCATCGCTTGGCGCGAGCTTGGTGGCGGTGGCCAAACTGCGTTCCGCGAGGTCGAGTTGGTTGGATTCCAGTTGGGCCAAACCCAGCGTGCGCCAAGCGACGCTATTGGTGCGGCTGGTTTCCGCGCCGAGGTAGGTGCGCAAGGCGCGTTCGGCTTCTAGCCAATTGCCCTGTTCGAACTGGAGCAGGCCTACGTTGAACCAGGCTTCGAGGAAGCCGCGGTTGCGCTCCAGCGCCCGGAGATGGGACTTCAGGGCTTCGTGGTCGCGGCCGGCGGCGTGGTAGGCGAGGCCGAGGTGGTTCCACGCCCGGGCCTCACTGGGGAGATCGGTGACGGCTTGTTCGAGCAACGTAATCGCCTCGGTGGACCGGCCGGCGCGGAGGGCTTCAGCGCCGCGCCGCAGCGCGTCGGCGCCGTGCGGACGGCAACCGGCCAAGCACAGCGCGCCGAGGAGCGGGAGTAGGATCCGCGAGGAAAGTCGGAGCACACGGGGTGGTTACGCGCCACGCGCCGGAGCGTCAAGGCGACCGGCATGCGGGCAGGGGGCGTGCCGCCAGATTTTCCCACCGGCGGCCATTCAATCAGGTGGCGGGCCGGGGCGGTCGCCGCTATGGGGCCGCTTCGATTTCGGGGGGCTGAACGGTTTCCAGCGGGCGCACAGGAATGATGAACCAGAAGGTGGAGCCGTGGCCGACTTCGCTGGTGAGGCCAATCTGACCGCCCATTTTCTCAAGCAATTGTTTACAAATGGCGAGTCCCAGGCCGGTGCCGCCGAATTTCCGAGTGGTCGAACTGTCGGCTTGGCTGAAGCGTTGGAAGAGTCGGTCCTGCTTTTCTGAGGGGATGCCGATGCCGGTGTCGGTGACTTCGATCCGCAGATGGCCGGCGACGTAGGGCGCGCAGCGGATGGTGACGCCGCCGGTCGCGGTGAATTTCAGGGCGTTGCTCAACAGGTTGAGCGTGATCTGGCGCAGGCGGCAGCGGTCGCCGCGCAGGCTGCCCACGCTGGGGTCGAGGACGAGGTCGAGCGCCAGCCCCTTTTCCCGCGCCCGTGGGCGGATGATTTCGACTGATTCCTGCAACAAGGCGGGCAGGGCAAACAGGCTGTATTCCAAGGTTAGTTTGCCGGCCTCGATCCGGGAGAAATCCAGCAAATCACTGATGATTCCGAGCAGGGCCTCGCCCGCAGTCGTGATGAAGTGGACGTATTCGCGATCGGCTTCGCAGAGGGGGGAGTCTTCGAGTAATTGGGTGAAACCGAGGATGCCATTGAGCGGCGTGCGCAGTTCGTGGCTGACCGTGGCCAAGAAGTCGCTCTTGGCTTGGCTGGCGGCTTCGGCGGCTTCGCGGGCTTGGATCAGGGCCTGCTCGGTTTGCTTCTCGGCGGAGACGTCCTGGAGGGTGCCGAACACCCGCACCACCCGGCCGTGCTTGAGTTCGGCCCGACCCATGGAGCGCACCCAACCGGGCCGGTTTTGGGAAGTTACAAAGGGCAGGCGCAGATCGAAGGGTTCCCCGGTGGCGCAGGTGCGGCCGAAGGCGGTGCGAACTTTTTCCGCGGCGTCGCCCGGGTAAAATTGGATGGCTTCCTCCACGCCGGGTTGCTGGCCGGGCGTCAGTTCATGGAGGCGGAAGACTTCGTCGCTCCAAGTGAGATGGCCGGTCTTGGGTTCATATTCCCAACCGCCGATGCGGGCCATTTCGCCGACCTGACGGAGGGTTTCAGCGTCCATGCGCAGGCGGGCTTGGGCTTCGATGGCGGCCGTGATGTCCTGATACACGCCGACGAGTCGCCGAGGATTGCCGTCGGCATCGGTCTCCACCAAGGCGTCGCCCTTGACGTGCCGGATGGCGCCGACGCGGGTGAGGATGCGGAACTGGACAGAGTAACGGCGGAGTCCGGCCGCGGCGTCGTGCAAGGCCCGTTCGGCGTCGGCAAGGTCGTCGGGATGCAGGCGACTGCGCCATACGGGGCGGGCGTTGGTGAGTTCGGCGGACGTCGGGTGGGGCAGGTCGAAGAGTTCGAACATGTGGTCGTCCCACAGCATTCGGTCGGCGGCGACATCCCAATCCCACACGCCCAAGCGGCCGGCCCGTTGCGCGAGGAGCAGTCGGTTCGACACGCTGATGAGGCGTTCCGAGGCCAATTGTTGTTCGGTGATGTCCACGTGCACCCCGACCACCCGGGACAAGGTTCCCGCGGGCGAACGGTGGAGCGTAGCGCAACTGCGCAGCCAGCGGCAGGTGTCCCCGGGGAGCTGCACGCGAAAATGTTGGTCCAACTGGTGCGTGGTCGGCGTGGTCAACGCCTGCTGGCGGGCGGTCCACAGTAGTTCCCGATCTTCGGGATGCACCCGACTGAACCACGCCGTGCGGACATCGGAAAATTCCGCCCGGGAAAGTCCAAACAAGGCAAGCGTGCGGTCGTCCCAAGTCTCCGTTCCGGTCTCCGGATCGAACTCCCAGATGCCGAGATGGAGCGCATTGGCCGCGGACTGAAGCCGGGTGGAGGTGCGTTGCAGGTGTTCTTGCAAGGCCCGTTCGTCGGTGACGTCTGTGTTGACCCCGATGACGCGTTCGGCCTGACCGTAGGCACTGCGTTCAATGAGCCCGTGACTACGGAGCCACCGCTGACTGCCGTCTACCCGGCGAATGCGGAACAACTGGTTGAACCGGCTGGCGCAGGAATCACCCACGGCGGCTCGCAGGACGGCGCGGGCCGCCACAAGGTCATCGGGGTGAACCCAGCGCTTCCAATCCCAGTCGGCCGGCCCATGGCCGGGCGGAAGCCCGTGGAGTGCCGCCATGCCCGCATCCCAAAACACGTGGTCGGTGCCGAGATCCCACTCCCACACCCCCAACCGGGCGGCGCGGGTGGCGTGGTGCAGGCGGCGGTGCCATGGGTCCCCGGGCTGGGCCGGCAAATCGCGGGCCGAGAGTTCGCGGACCACGGCCAAAAGATGGCCCGCTTGACCGGGGTTGAAGGTGATTTCGAGGGCGCGATGACCGGCGGCGGCGGGTTGAGTGCAGGTCAAGGGGCTTGGTCGGCCCCCGGCTTTCAGGGCCGCCCACAGCCCTTCGGCCAGCGGCACCACGGCCGCGGGCAACAGTTCGCGACAGCTCAGTCCGGTGATTTCAACCTCGGCTCGGCCCAGCAGGGAGGGATCGGTAAGTTGTCCGTCCACGACCCGACCGGTTGGATCAAACAACATCCAAGCCGCAGTCAGACTGCCCGGTGGGGCGGCCGGCCCGGTGGGCGAAGGCGTTTCGCCAAGTTGGCGGGTTGGACGAAGCATGTAGCCGCAGAGGGGCGCCAAACCGGCCCCAGTTGAAGTCTCAACCGGAGAGTTGCGCTCTTCCCACGTCCGTTATCGGCCCGCAGCTGCGGAACTGAAATGCAAGTTGTCGGCCGGTGCACCTAGGAACGGGGAACCCGCTTCGATTGAACGGCCCGGTCTGGCTTTGCGTCTGGGTCCGGCGCCCGCCATTCTCGGCGGGAACATCATGGGAAGAGTGGGCACAACTTGGGGCCGGTGGGGCGCACGGTGGGGAATCGCCCTGCTGCTGGTGAGTGGATTTTTTGGGGCAAAGGCAGAAACCAACACGGCGCTGGCGACCGTCACCGCCATCCATGATCCGGGCGCGGTGGTGGCGTTTGAGCCCAATCTGGCGGTGGTGCGGCGGATGGTGGACCGTGGTTTGTGTGCGTTTACTGGCGTTGCGGATACGGCCACGGCGTGGCGCAAGCTCGTGACGACCAACGATGTGGTTGGTTTCAAGGTTGTCTCCGCGCCCGGCGCCCTGAGTGGCACTCGACCGGCGGTGGTTCGGGCGTTGATCGAGTCACTGCTCGCCGCCGGTCAACCGGCCGGCCAGATTGTCATCTGGGACAAGCGCGAGGTTGACCTGCATCCGGCGGGTTGGTTCCGGCTTGCCGCGGAATTGGGTGTGCGCTGTGAGGCGGCCGAAACCGCGGGCTGGGACGCGGAAAAGTTTTACGAATCCCCCGTGTTGGGCCGATTGGTGGCCGGCGACCTTGAATTTGATCGGACGGAGAAGACGAAAGTCGGCCGCAAATCGCATGTCACCCGCCTCCTCACCCGCGAAGTGACGAAAATGGTCAGCGTTGCCCCCGTGCTCAGCCACAGTGTGACCGCGGTCAACGGCCACTTGGCCGGCCTCGCGTGGGCGGGAGTGGATAACACCTTGCGATTCGTCAACGACGGCGGACTGCTCGCCGAGGCGGTGCCGGATATCTGTGCCATGGACGACTTGATGCCGCGGGTGGTGTTGGGCGTTGGCGACGCCTTGATCTGCCAGTATCGGGGCGAAGACCAAGCGCTGCTCCATTACGCCCTGCCCCTGAATGAACTGCGCTTTAGCCGGGACCTTGTGGCGCTGGACGCCTTGGCGTTTGCCGACGTGACCAAGGCGCGCGAAGGGTTCAAATATGAGGGGGAAAAACCGATGAAAACCGAACTCTATCTCAACGCCGAACTCATCGAGTTGGGGGTGGCCGACTTGAAAAAAATTCATGTCAGCCGCGGCCCTTAATGAGGTGGAGCCGTTGGTTTAAAAGCGCAGCCGTCTTTGAGGACGCAGACCGGGCTTGCCAAACCGGGGCAGCGGGGGGCATTTACGGAATGGTGACGGTGCGCTCGTTCGAGTTATGAAATTATTCCCCACTTCTGATCGAATTTCCCGCCGCGGTTTTACCCTGATCGAACTGCTCGTGGTGATTGCTATCATCGCGATTCTCGCTGGCATGCTTTTGCCCGCCTTGGGCAAAGCGAAGACCAAGGCCCAGGGAATCCAATGCGTGAACAATCACCGGCAATTGCTGCTGGGCTGGTCCATGTATGCGGGCGACAATCGGGATTCCATCCCCCACGCCTACGCCGGGGAATCGAATCCCAACACGTCCGATGGCGCTTGGGTCCAAGGCATTCTCGACTTGGGCAGCAATACCACCGGTAATTCAACCCGGAACGACAACTGGGACATCAAGTGGCTACAGCAGAGCCCCCTGTGGAGTTATGTCGGCCAATCGAAGGGGATCTGGAAATGCCCGGCTGACTTGAGTCTCACCATCGACAGCGCAAAACGAAAAGTCCCCCGCATCCGCAGCATGTCCATGAGTATCTGGACCGGCGGCAATAGTGGCACGGACGGCGGTTGGGGACCCAAGTGGCGCGTCTTCAACAAGCTGGGCGACATGAACGATCCCGGCCCGACGATGACGTATGTGCTCCTTGATGAGCGGCAAGACAGTATCAATGACGGCTTCTTCGTCGTCGTGATGGACAAGTCTCAATACGACACCAAACCCGCCCTCTCCGGCATCCAGATGGTGGACTGGCCGGCGGCTTACCACAATCGGGCTGGTGGTTTCTCTTTTGCGGACGGTCATGCCGAAATTCGCAAGTGGGTGGACTCCGCCAGCGTGCCACCGTTGGGGCAAATCGCCACCAAGACGCTGCCGAACAATCGGGACGTGATGTGGATGCAGGAGCATTCTACCCGGCTGAAGTGAGCGTTCGCCCACCGTTTCAGGTCCATTTTTCATGCGTGCCCTCGTATTTGCCGGCCTCGCTGTGGTCGGCTTGCTGCTCGGTTGCCAATCTCAACCCAAGGCGGTTTGGGAACCCCTGTTCAAGGCCGAGGGCGAGCCGGAGGGGTGGGTGGTGCGGGCGTGGGACGACGTCTCTAAGCCAGCTCCGGCGGAAGCGCATTGGCGGGTCAAACAGGGGCAACTGACCAGTGAGGGAGCTCGGGGCACTTGGTTGATGTGGACCCGGGAAGTGGGTGATTTCGACCTCGATTATGAATTCCGCCTCGGCGCGCGCGGCAACAGCGGGTTGGCCTTGCGGGCGCCCTTGGCGGGTGACCCGGCGTTCGATGGCATGGAGCTCCAAATGGCCGACCAGCGTTACAACCCTGCGGCTACCCCTGCCGAACTAGCCGGCGGAATCTACCGTGCGCTGGCTCCCTTGGAGCAGGTTTACAAAGCGGAATTGTGGAACCGCTACGAAATCTCCCTCCGAGGTTCCCGCCTGTTTGTCCGGTTAAACAGTGTGCCGATCCACGATCTCGACCTCGCCACCCAGACGAACGTGGTGTCACGCCACGACGGTAGTCCGGTCCTGCCGCTCAAAAATCGCCCGCGGCGAGGCCACTTGGGCTTTCAAGAGCTCAGCCGCGATCAGGGCCGGGTGGAAATCCGCCACGCCCGGATTCGGCTCCTGCCCTGAACGATTCGCCCCGGGGCCTCAAGTCCCGCGCCTTGGCCGCCGTTGAACCTAGAGTCTGGCGCTGGCTTTGCCGGCGGTTGGGTTCGTTCGCGCCCTCCCCTCCCAGCCGGTAGCCAATTTTCATAGCTAGCGGAGCCCGCCGCTTGGGCTCTCGTTGAGGTTGTGCCCGCGGCGGTGAACGAGCGGCCCGGATCGAACCTCAGGCTGAAGGCTGGGAATGGATTTTTTCGATCAATTGCAGGAACGGAATTTGGAGCGGCTCCGCCAGTGGCTGGGGCGGTTCACCCCGTGGCATATTCTGGTTGCGGGACTGGCCCTCACTGGGGTGACCGCGGCTTTGGTGCTGGATGGCGGTCTCCGGATTGGCGTCTTGCCGAGCATGTTATTGAGCGTCGAACTCTCGGCCAGTGTGCTGCTCTACCTGTGGGGCCGCACCCAACTGTCGCGGTTGTCCGGGGCCAAGGGAGCCGCGGCGGAGACGGCCGCCCGTTTGGCCGAGGCCAGCGCCCTGTTTCAACTCCTTACCCGCCATGTGGATGACCTGATTGTGATCAGCGATGCCCAGGGCAACGTCCTGTTCACGAGTCCGTCCCATGAACGGGTGCTGGGATATCCAACTTCTGCCCGGGTAGCGGCGTCCCTGACCGAGCATGTGCATGGTGATGACTTGGCCAAACTCGTTGCCGCTCGGGTGGCCGTGCTCGAAGCCGGCGAAGCGACCGTGGTCGAAGTGCGGGTGCGCCACCAAGATGGCGCGTGGCGCACTTTTGAGTGCAAAATTTCGATCAGTGGTGACGCCGTCAGCGAAGTGCGACTCATCACCGTGGCTCGCGACATTACGGAACGTCACTTGGCCTGGCAGGCGTTGAAACGTTCGGAAGCGTCGCTGGAATCACTCGTCGAACACCTCCCGCAGAACATTCTGCGCAAGGATCGGCGCGGGCACATTACGTTTGCCAATACGCGGGCGGCTCGGGCGTTGAATCGGTCCATGGACCAGATCATCGGCCGTTGTGACACCGACCTCTTTCCGCCCGACCTCGCGGCCCAAATGGCGGCGGATGCGGCGCGGGCCATGAGCGAAGGGGTGCCAGTCGAAAAAATTGAACGTTACCTCGCCCCGGATGGCGAGGTCGGGTGGACGCACTCCCTCACAGCTCCCCTCGTTAACCCGGACGGGGAGGTCACCGGCGTGCAGGTCGTTTCTTCGGACGTGACCGAGCGGGAGCAGGCGCAAGAGGCCCTGCGCCGATCTCACGGGGAAACCGAATCACTGTTGGCTGCGATTTCGGCTGTGTTGATCGGGGTGGATGCGCGCGGCCGGATCGCGCGTTGGAACCGCGTGGCGGAACGGATGTTCGGGATTTCCGCCACCGACGCCATCGGCCGGACTTTTTTTAACTGCGGCGTTCGGTGGGACTGGATCCGGGTGCGAAAGGCGACGCTCGATTGTTTGGTGCTGCATCGACCGGTCGAAGTTGACGATGTGGTCTGTCAGCGCGCCAGCGGTGCCGACGTGAGTCTGTCACTCCTGTTCAGCCCGACTCCGGATGGCCCACCGGGCGGACTTCAGTTCATCCTGCTCGCCACCGACATTACCCAGCGGCGGATCATGGAGAGCCAGTTGCGGCAGTCGCAGAAACTCGAATCCATCGGTCAATTGGCGGCGGGCATCGCGCACGAGATCAACACCCCGACTCAATTCATTGGCGGCAACCTCCGCTTTTTGCGCGACTCGTTTGAACCGCTGGCTGGCTTCATCCGCAGTGCCCAGACCCTGACGATTGGCGAAGCCATGCCGGACGCCGTGGAAATCGCCAACCTGCGGCGGGCGGCGGCGGCGGCGGATCTGGACTACCTGTTGGAAGAATTGCCCAAGGCGTTGGACGAATCCTTGGAAGGCGTCGAGCGTGTGGCCCGGATCGTCTTGGCGATGAAGGAGTTTTCCCACCCGGGCACGGCGGAGATGGTGATGGTCAACTTGAACCGGGCGATCGAAAGCACAGTCACGGTGGCCAGAAATGAGTGGAAATATCTGGCCGACATGGACTTACAGTTAGATTTGGCCTTGCCCGTGGTGCCGTGTCATCCGGGCGACATCAATCAGGTGATTCTCAACCTAGTCGTCAACGCCGCCCACGCTATTGATGACACCGACTGCGTTAAGCGGGGCGGCAAGGGCACCATTAGCATCTCGACCCGGAGCGAAGCCGGGTGGGTGGAAATTCGAGTCACCGATACCGGCACGGGCATCCCCGAAGCCATTCGACAGCGTATTTTCGATCCCTTTTTCACCACCAAGGAGGTCGGGCGCGGGACCGGGCAAGGGCTGTTTGTGTGCCACAAGGTGGTCACCGAAAAACACGGCGGCCAGATCACCTTTGAAACCGAAGTCGGGGTCGGCACCACGTTTCGGGTGCGGCTTCCGCTGCAACTGCCCGAAGCCCTGAAGGAGCTCGCATGAAACGGCGCATTCTATTTGTGGACGACGAACCGCTGGTCCTCCAGGGGTTGCAACGCATGTTGCGGGCCCTGCGTGAAGACTGGGATATGCTCTACGTGGGCAGCGGCGCCGAAGCCCTCGCCCGAATGGCCGAACAGACCGTGGACGTGGTCGTCTCCGATATGCGGATGCCGGGCATGAATGGGGTCGAGCTGCTCCAAGAAGTCGCCCGCCGGCATCCCGGCACGATTCGCATGATTCTTTCTGGCGACGCCCATCCGGAGCACGTCCTCCAGTGCGTCAACATCGCCCACCAGTTCCTGTCGAAGCCGTGCGATGCGTTTACCCTGCGGCAAGCCTTGGAGCGGGTGTTCAGCCTCGAAAGCCGGCTCGGTGACGAACGCATGCGGAGTTTCCTCAATGGCCTGACGTCGCTCCCCAGCGTGCCTTCGATTTACCAGGAGTTGCGTGAAAAATTGGCTTCGCCCGAGGCCTCGGTGGAAGCGGTCGGTGAAATCCTGCAACGCGACCCGGCCATGACTGCCAAGCTGTTGCAACTGGTCAACTCCGCCTCCTTCGGGCTCGGCCGCCAAGTGACCCATCCGGCCCAGGCGGCGCTGCTGCTCGGCTTGGAGACGATCAAGACCCTGACGCTCTGGCTGCATGTATTTAGCAGCGCCCAGAGGCTCAACGTGCCGGGCTTCAACGTGGATGAATTGGCGCGCACTTCGCTCCAAACCGGACAGCTCGCGCGCCTCTTGGTTCGCGAGGAAGGGGGCTCGCGGGCGCTCCAAGATACGGCGCTGACCGGCGGTTTGTTGCACGATCTCGGGCAACTGGCCTTGGCGGTGGGCGATCCCGAAATCTTTGCCCAAGCGCGGCAACTGACGCAGCAAGCTGGGGTGACCGAGTGGCAGGCGGAACGCCAACTCCGCGGCTTCACCCATGCCGAGGTCGGGGCCTACTTGCTGGCGCTGTGGGGACTGCCCTTTGATCTGGTAGAAGCCGTGGCCTACCACCACGAACCGCGCGCCGGTGGTGGGCGAGGCTTCACCGCCGTCACCGCCCTCCATGTGGCCGTTGCCCTGCAAGCCCGACAGGGGCTCCAGCCCGTGAGCGGCTTGGATGCGGAATATCTCACCGCCGCTAACCTAAACGACCACCTTGAGACGTGGCTCGACGTCGCGGCCGAGGCGGCGGCCAACCGGCCGGTTTGATCCGGAAACGTTCGGTGCGTCTGGCCGGTCACGCGTTCGATGGCGGGTAAAGCCGACCGCTAAACTGCCGATGAGTCCTTGGGTCGGAAGCCGCCACGCCAGTCCCGCTCCCGCCTGTTGGTGACGAAAGGTGCCGGTGCGGACTCAAGCCGGCCCCGACCACGACCACGACGACTGGAATCAGCGGATTTTTCGGGCGCGTCTGCTTCCCTCATTTCGATTGGCCCAGAGAACCGTTAAAACCCTTTACCGATGCGACCTTCAGTGTCAGCCAAGCCCCGAATCTTGATCGTCGATGATGAGTCGGCGGTGCTCGCTAGCTTGCAACGCATGCTGCAGCCCCACAGCGCGGATTGGGAGGTCCGGTTCAGTGCGAATGCCGCTGAGGCTTTGGCGAGCATGGCGACCCAGCCGGTCGATGTCGTGCTCGCCGACCTGCGGATGCCGGGTATGTCCGGCGCTCAATTGCTCATCGAGGTGGCCCAGCGTTATCCCGACACCGTCCGCATTGCCTTCTCGGAGCCCACGGATCAGGAGTTGGTGCTGAAGTGCGTCAATACGACCCACCAGTTTCTCGCCAAACCCTGTGATGCCGGCACCCTCGGCGCCGCTTTGGGCCGGGCGTTGAACGTGGATAAATTGGTTTGCAACGATCAGCTCAAAAGTTTGGTGGCCCAACTCCGCACCATTCCGAGTCTGCCGGATGTCTTCCACGAACTGCAGCGCCAGTTGGCTTTGCCCGATGCGTCCGTGGAGCTGGTGGGCCAAACCATTGCCCGCGATCCGGCGATGACGGCGAAACTCCTCAAGCTGGTTAACTCGGCCTTCTTTGGCTTGAACCGCAAGGTCTCCAGTCCGGCCGACGCGGCCCTGCTGCTCGGCTTGGAAACCATCCGCATGCTGGTGCTCTGGGCCCACGTCTTTTCCGCGGATTCGTCGCCCCCGGTGCCCGGATTTTCGCTCGATACCTTATCGGTTCATTCGATGAGTGTCGGCCGATTGGCGCGGGACATCGTGGCCATGGAACGAGGCAACGCGAAGATGCGAGAGACGGCGATGACCGCCGGTCTGCTGCACGACTTGGGCAAGCTGGTGATCGCCGTGAACTATCCCGATTTGATGACCGAAACCATTGCTTTGGCCCAACGGGACAACCTGGCGTTTGACGTGGCGGAGCGGCAAATCTTCGGCACCGACCACGCCGAGGTTGGGGCCTACCTGCTCGGCCTTTGGGGGCTACCCTTGGAATTGGTCGAGGTCGTCGGCTTTCACCACCGGCCGAGCCTCTGCGCGAGTGAAACCTTCAGCGCCTTGACTGCGGTGCATGTCGCCGACGTGTTGCAGCGTGAGTCCGAACCGCTGCACGCGGTGCCGGCGGAATTGGATGAGGACTATCTGGCGACCCTGCAACTAAGTGGTCGCGTCGCGGAGTGGCGTAATGAACTGATGGTCAGTGGACCGGGAATGAAGCGATGAAAAGAATCCTGTTCGTAGACGACGACGACAAATTGCTCGCCGCCCTCCAACGGGTGTTGCGGCACGAATTTGCCATCGATACGGCCGTAAATCCCGAGTTGGGGTTAAGCGCGCTCGACAGTGGCCACCCATACGCGGTCGTGGTCGCCGACATGACCATGCCGCAGATGAGCGGCATCGAGTTTCTCAGCCGCGTTCGCCGGCGAGCCCCCGACGCCGTCCGAATTATGTTCACCGGCAGCGTGGATCAAGGCACAGCGATCGAAGCGGTGAATGGCTGTGGCGTGTTTCGCTTTCTGACGAAGCCGTGTCCCACCGAGTTACTGGTTTCCCGCCTGCGCGACGCGGTTCGACAGCATGAACTCCAGGTGAGCGAACGAGAACTCATGGAAAAGACGGTTCACGGTTGCGTGACCATGTTGACTGAATTGCTGGGGCTCACCGAACCCAAGGCCTACGGGTTGGCTCAGCGCCTGCGTGACCGAGCCCGTCAGTTGGCCCAGTTCATCGGCCTGAACCACACGTGGGAACTCGAAGTCGCCGCGCTGCTGTCGCCGATCGGCAACGTCACGGTGCCGCCGGAGCTCGCGCTGAAAGCCCGCGCCAACCTGCCGCTCGCGCCCACCGAACAGTTGATGCTCCAGCAGGTTCCCCGCGCCGGCAGCCAGTTGGTGAAAAACATCCCGCGCTTGGAATCGGTGGCCACCACGCTGCTGTATCAAGCCAAACACTTCGACGGGACGGGTTTTCCCGATGATGACCTCGCTGGGTTGCGCATCCCGTTGCACGCCCGAATACTCAAGATCGTTGGCGACCTCCTGCACTTGGAACAGCGCGGCATGAAGCGGAACATCGCGCTCGACCAATTGCGCCAGCGGCCCGGCTGGTATGATCCCGAACTGCTGACCGCGGCGTGTCGCTGCTTCCACGTGGACGTGCCCCAACCGAAGGAAGCCGGGCATCCTGTGCCGGTCACACTCGACAAGCTGGCCGTGGGCCATCTGCTCTTGGCCGATGTCGAGACCCGCAGCGGCCTGCTCATCGTGGCGGCGGGCAATACAATCACGGAAACCCTGCTGCAACGGCTCCAGAATTTTGCGTCCATGGCCGGCATTAAGGAACCGCTGTTTGTGGATCAAGCCTCGGGGCCCCAACCGGAAGAACCCGAAGAGCCAGTCACGATCAGCATTCCGGTGCTGGCCCCCAAGGAGGCCCGCGGTTCGCCGATCGGCCTCGCCCAAGATCCAGTCAGGAATTGACCTGCGTTCGAGCCCGTGAGTGGTCCAACTCGGGGCGATTACTTCAGCCCGGCGAACACGTGACTCACGTCGTCGTGATCGTCCAGCGTGTGTAGGAAATCCACGACGTGCTTGCGGTCAGCTTCGCTCAACTCGACGGGCGTCTTGGCGATGAAGCGCATTTCGCTCGCAGCAATGTTCCATCCCGCCGCTTTCAACCACTTGGTCACCGCGCCCAGATCCTTGGTGTCCGCGAGGAAGCGGGCCCCGATCGAGCCTTCCGGCACGTCGTCCGCTTCGAGGGCTTCGACGTTTTGGGCGCCCGCCTCGATGGCGTCATTTTCGGGATCACGGGTGGCGTCGGCGTGCGTGGCTTCGACCACGCCCCAACGGTCAAAGAAGAAGTTCATGGAGCCCGGGGTGCCGAGTTGCCCGCCCTTGGCGAACAGGTGGCGCATGTCCGGGGCGGTGCGGTTGCGGTTGTCGGTCTGGCATTCCACGATCACCGGCACCTTATGCGGGCCAAAGCCTTCGTAGGTAACCAGTTCGATGGTCATCGCTTCGGCGTCCTGGCCGGAGCCCTTCTTGATGGCGCGCTCGATGGTGTCTTTGGTGACGCTCGCCTTCTTGGCCTTGTCCACCGCGACGGCGAGTCGGGCGTTTGAATCGGGATCCGCCCCACCGAGTTTGGCGGCGACCATGATTTCCCGGACGAGTTTGCCGACGACCTGACCCTTTTTGAGGGCGGCAGCCTCGCGGCCTGCCTGTTTCCATTGAGCACCCATGAGTGCGAAGAGGTTGCCGCAGGAAAGGGAGAGAAGGAAGCCCGTCGTTGCGGGAGTGGTTACTTCGTCGGGTCGGCGGCCGGAAATTGCCCGGGCGCAGGCTTGCCTGCGGGCACCAACCGAACTTCGCGCAGGTCCACCATGGGTTCGTGGACCGGTGGGGTCCCGCGCACAGCGAGTCGCAGTTTGCCTTTGGGTAGGTGCAGGGTGCCGACCCGCGCCTGCCGGTAGGTATCCCACGAGCCTGTGGCTGCCACCGGTTGTTCGAGCACGGTGCCGCTCACTTCGATCCGCAAGCGATGTTTTCCGGCCGGTCCTGGAAACGCCCAATCCACCCAGACGTCGTAGCTGCCGGCCTGGGCCAAATCGAGCGTCCACACGGCACGGTCATTGTCGCTCTGCCAAACACCCAGATTGCCGTGCCCCACTTCAAACTGGAGGGAATCGCCGTAAAGTTCCGCGCGTTGGGCAGTGAGCTTGAGGGTGCCGGTGCCGTCGGGTCGGACCGCGGCCGGGCGATTGCCGGCAAAGGTCTTGGGCGGCGTCCCTTGGGCGGTGACAAAGGCAAACAGGTCGGCAAAGGCTGCGGCATCCAGGCTGTGCTCAAAGCCTTCTGGCATCAGGGATCGTTGCGTGCTCGCGAGCGAGGCGAGTTCCGAGCGCAAGCGGGTCTCCTCCAGCCCATTGGCCGCGCGCAAGGTCAGGCTATTCGGGGATTCCGACGCGATGATACCCGTGAACTCTTGGCCGGTCCGCGTCACGGCGGTGTAGGCGAGATACCGCTCTTCGACGGCGCGATTCGGGTCCATGACGGCGATCAGCAGGGCGTCGAAGGAGCGGTCCGTCAACGCGCCCAAGTCGGGGCCGACTTCGTTGCCCTCGCCCGCTAACGTGTGACAGGCAGCGCACTGGTTGAAAAATACCTCGTGGCCCCGGTCCACCTCGCCAGCCATTCGCCGCGCGGCGGCAAAGGGCTCCAACACGGCTTGGCGGTCGGCGTTGACCGCCGCGAACAATTTGCTCGCCCGCGTGCGCACCGCCGGCGTCGGATGCTGCCGCAGGCGGTGTTGGGCGCTGGGGCCGAGTTCGCGCGGCGTCACCGTGCCTGCCTCGAGGGCACTGAGCAATTGGGCGACCCAGACCGGCCGGGCCAACAGCATCTCCACCGCGGCCGCCTGCAACGACGGGCTCATGCGTGACCACAGTCGCAATACGCCTTCGCCGCTTTCGGCGCCGGTCGTGCGTTGCAGCGCTTGGAGGGCGGCCTGTTGCAATGGCGCGGACCGGTTGGGCTCCAGCAGTCGAACGAACAGTTGGATCGGCGCGCGTCCCGTTCCCGGCCGGCCCAACAACCGTAGCCCCGCCAGCCGCACGGGCTCAGGACTCGATTCGTCCGCCACGGCGGCCCGGGCGAGCTCGAATACGTTGCTGAACCCACTCAAGCGGGCGTTGTTGGTGAGCTTACCCTGCCGTTCCCACGCCTCCACCAAACCGGCGATGGCGTTGAATTGCAGCGCGGAGGCGGTGGCGGAATTCAATTTGGCGACGCCGGCGACCCCGGCCTGAAGCGCGGCCTCGTGGTTGCGGGTGGCGGCGAAACCCAACAAGTGTTCCACCAGTTTGGCCGGCGGCGCCTCTAGGGCGGCGCACGCGGTGAGCATGGTGGCTAGGTGCGGGCCGGAACTGGAAAGCACTGCGGTCAAGTGGCTTTCGGTTGCCGCCGGTTCCGTGGCGATCTTTACCAAGGCGTCCCCAACCCGTGGGTCGTTCAATTCACCCAGCGTAAAGGCCAGTTGTAATTTTACGGCGGCCGAGGAGTCGTCGCTGCAGGCCAGCACTGCTTGGACCAAGGCTTCATCAGGCGGGGCGGCTCGGAGCAGCGGCTCGCTGGCCTGCAGGGCGTGCGCCCGCACCTCTGGCGAAGGATCGCTTAGCGCCGCGCGGACGGAAGCTGGTTCGGCCCCGCCCAGCACCGCGAGCGTGGCGAGGGCTTGCAGTCGGACCTTGGGATGCGTCGCTTGGTTGCGGAGTTGGCGCAACGGTTCGAGGGCGGCGGGATCGCGTCGTTCCACCAGCAGGCGCATCGCGGTGTCGCGGCGCCAACCGTTGGGGCTGTCCAATTCGGCGACCAGTTCGGCGGTGGAACCTGCCCCTTTGAACGGGGCGCGCGGCGGGGTGGCCCAATCCGGGACGACCCGCCAGATCCGCCCGAGTTCGGTGCCAGCGCGCACGTCAATGCGGGCGAGCAGGTCGGCCGGAATCCATTCGGGATGTTCGAGATGCAGCCGATACATGTCGGCGAAGTAGAGGGCGCCCTCCGGACCGGTCTTGAGCTGCGTGGGTTTGAACCAGTTGTCGGTCGAGGCGAGGAATTCGGATGCTTCTTCCCCCGGTGCCCGGCGACTGCTGAGGCCTGCGTCGGTCGCCACCAGCACCTCGCGGTGAATGACGTTTTCGGTCGGTTCACTGATGAAGACGCTCGTGGCAAAGTCCGGACCGAACCAGTCGTCGCGATACGGCGCGGGACTGGAACCGCTGGTTACGGTGTTCTCGGCCCCGACCGCGTTGGGCCTGACTTGGGCCCGGCTGCGGGGGAACACGCGGTTGCCGCCCTCGTATTGGGCGAGCATCCGGCGGGTGTCGCGCACGGCCAGGTCCGGGTTCCGAGCGAGGTAGCGGGCGGGCAGCTCGTAGTGCCAGAGCCAGGCGTAGTTCGCGTTGCCCAACCAGTGGCCCCAGTCGTCGCGCACGCGGCCGAACTGGGTCTGGCCTTCGATGGTTTCAAATTCGCCAGTCTCGGGGCGGAACCGCAGGTCACGTCCTTGCAGCGGTCGCCGCACGTCGCTGCCGGGTCGACCAATTTCCCCACCGCTGTCGCCGTTCGCGACATAAACCCAGCCGTCGAGTCCCCACGCAAAGCCGTTTACGCGGTGCTGCTGGTTGCCCTCGCGGAAGCCGGTGAGGATCACTTCGCGCCGGTCGGCCTTCCCATCGCCGTCGGTGTCTTCGGCGTAGAAGAGGTCGGGCGCGGCGCTGACGAGCACGCCCTTGCGCCAAGCCATCACGCCGCTGGGAAAGGACACGTCGCGCAGGAATTCTTCCGCGTGGTCGTAACGGCCGTCTTGGTCGTGATCGGACAGTAGCTTGATGACGCCGCCGGGCTGCCCCTTGCCGTCCAGGCCCTGCGGGTAATCGCGCATTTCGGCGACCCAGAGCCGGCCGTCGGGGTTCCAATCAAAGGCCACGGGATCGCGCACCAGTGGTTCGGCGGCGACCAGTTCGACCTTGAAGCCTGCGGGCACGTGGAACGTGGCGAGTTCGTCGGCGGGGGATTTGGCCGGTGCCGTGATGCCGCGGAGGAGGTCGTCGAACGAGCGGCGATCCACCCAATTCGGCAAGTCGGTGGTGTCTTCGTTCTGCACCCAGAGCTGTTGCGAATGAAACCACGCGCCGTTGTTGCGGTGTGGTCCGGCGCGGACGATCGGGGGGATTTCGTCCGCGGGCGTGGCGGGCACTGGTTCGCCCACGCGGAGCGGTTCGCGCCGTTCGGCGGCGACGACCTTGCGGGTCCAGCCGCGAGTCCAACTGAGAAACGGCTCGTGGATGTAGGTCCACACGGCGAAGCGCTCTGCGTTGGAAAAAATGACGTCGTCGTGACGGTCGCCATTGAGGTCGACGAAGCGCAGGCCGTTGTCCTCCCCGGCGGCGTTGACAAGCGACATGTCGGGCGGCAGGCGGAACGGACTCGGCTGCCAGCGCTGTTCGGCGTTGTTCCACTGGAAGGCAGCATTCTGGGATTCGTTGCTGACCAGCAGTTCACCAAGGCCATCGCCATCCACGTCGCGGAAGCGCACGCCTTGGTCGCGGCCTTGGCGAGCGGTGAAGACCGGTTGACCGGCGATTTCGAGCCCGCGCAGCAGGTTGGGACGGGCCACCCAGCGGCTACCTTCAAAGGTCCACGCGCCGGAGCCGGTTTCATTGCGCCAGAGGAGCGTTGGGCGTCCGTCGGCGTGCACGACTCCGAAGCGCACGCCGGTGTCCGTCGCGATGCCATTTGTGCGCGTGACGAAAGCCACCGGGAAATCCGAGTCCAGCCAGCGGCGTTCCTTGGGTTGCCACACGCGCGTGCGGCGCAGGGCCTCGTTGCCGATCACCACGTCCAGGAAGCCGTCACTGTTCAGGTCGAGTAGGCGCACGCCGTTGTCGCCGCCGTCGTCGGCGCGCAGGGCTTGGCCGGCCCCGAGGTTCTCAGTGAGCCGGTCGGAGGCGTCGCGATAGTTGAGAAACTTCACGCGCTTCCCGTATTTCGCCGCCGCGTAGTTGATGAAGTCCACGAGTTGGGTGTTGGCGCTCCAGCCGTGGGGATGGAACACGAAGTTGAACGTGCCCTGCTTGAGCGCGATGGCGTCGAGCGCGGCCTGCCAGTCGGCCAGCATCGTGGCGTTGGTTTTGCCGAGAATGTTCTGCGCCTCCCAATCACTGGGCGCGAGACAGGGAAACTCCCAGCCGCGCCGGCCAATCACCCAAGGGTAGGGATAGTTTTCGACCGTCGTGACGAAGCTGGGGAAGGGGACATACTTCGTGAAGCGACCACGCCCGTCGGGGTCCACGACGAGCTCACGCGGTAGCGTCGGATCGTTCGTCGTCAGGAGTATGACCACCGAGGAATCCACACGCAGGAACTGCCCGGCCGCGTTGGTGCCGCCAAACAGTTCGGCATACACGCGCGGGCTGGGGCTGTTGATCGAGTCGCAGCAGGGCGTGCGAAACGCCACGGGGAGGTTTCCCGGCACGTGGTTCAGCAAGTCCACCCCGCCGTGAAATGACTTTTCTGCCGCGGCAAAATCATGCTTCGAAAGCAGCGGGCACGCATGGCTGAGCGTGTGGACTTCGAAGGAAAGTCCTTCCGCCAGCCAACTGCTGAGCTGCGGGTCGTCCGGCGTCAGCGCATTGCAGAAGATGCTGACCGGCGCCCGGCCTTCGACGGGGTGCAACGTGTTGAGGATCGGTCGAAGAAATTCTTCATAGCGCGCGGTCTGGCTCAGATCGTCGATGCCGAGCGTGACCACGACCTCCACGTTGGGGTCGCCGACCCACTGGGGCGTGGTGAGTTTCGGGAAGTGGGCGCCGACGTAGAACGGGTCCGCTGCGTCGAGGTAAGTGAGCCGGTTGGCGTCGGCCGCCAGCGTCGTCGGGGCGAAGGCGGGCAGGAAGCTCAGCGCAGCAAGCAACACTCGGCGGGCGAACATGCTCGGAGTTTAGCGTGTCTGTAAAAAACGGGTAGTCGCCGCTTTGGGTCGGCGTGCGTTCGCCGGTCTTACTGTCCCCGGCGTTGAGAGTCCTCGGTAAAGACAGCGAACTACGCGACGGACCGGCGGCCCGCTCTACTTGGGGGTGGCTTGGCTTCGCTGGAA
This sequence comes from uncultured Verrucomicrobiota bacterium, assembly GCA_903821635.1. Taxonomy (GTDB): domain Bacteria; phylum Verrucomicrobiota; class Verrucomicrobiia; order Limisphaerales; family UBA9464; genus CAIWAH01. The sequence goes on from CAIJLV010000186.1 coordinate 28,432, forward strand.
GACGAACAGGGCGAGTCCGCCCTCGGCGTAACCGCTCCCCAAAAGAAACCAGACTGTGACGATGAACTTGGCGTGCCTAACCGGTTCGTTCAACCGCGCCCGATCCACCCGCCGCCCAACACTAAGTCGCCTTCCTCACCTCCATAAACCACACAGGCTTGGCCCGGCGTGACGGCGCGGGCGGGCGTGTGCAGCTTCACTGTGGCGGTGCCATCCGGTCCGGGCGTGACGGTCGCCGGGGTGCCAGGATGGTTGTAGCGGATCTTCGCCACGCCTTCGAAGCGGGTCGGCGGGGTTTCCCACGCGATCCAGTTGCAGTTGGCCATTGTGAAGGTGTCGCGGTCGAGTTGGCTGGAGTCGCCCACGATCACTCGGTTGTTCGCCGCGTCGAGTTCGACCACGTAGAGCGGGTCCTTCGACGAGATGCCCAGTCCCTTGCGCTGGCCGATGGTGTAAAACTCGATGCCGTCGTGTTCACCCAGCTTGCGGCCGGCGGTGTCCACGAGGTCGCCGCGGTGTTTGGCGGCCAACTTCGCTTCTTGGAGGAATTTTCCGTAGTCGTTGTCCGGCACGAAACAGATCTCCATGGACTCTTCCTTGTCGGCGGTGCGGAGCGAACAGGCACGGGCCACCTCGCGGGTGTCGGCCTTGGTTTTTTCGCCGAGGGGAAACATCGAACGGGCGAGCTGGTCCTGGCGCAGGCTGAAGAGGAAGTAGCTCTGGTCTTTACGCGGGTCGCGGCCCTTGCGGAGCCGCACTCGGCCAGTGGCGTCGTCGCGTTCTAGGCGGGCAAAGTGGCCGGTGGCGATGAAGTCGCAGCCGAGTTGGCGCGCGCGGTCGAGCAGCACGCCGAACTTCAGGTGCTGGTTGCACATTACGCAGGGATTGGGCGTGCGGCCGGCTTTGTATTCGGTGGCGAAATACTCGATGACCTTTTGCTGAAAAAGGCCCGACTCGTCCACGAGGTAATAGGGCACACCGAGTTGCGCGCAGACGCTGCGGGCGTCCATGACCGCCTGGGGGCCGCAGCACTTGTCCTCGGCGCGGTTCACGCAGTCCTGCGGCCAGAGCTTGAGGGTCACGCCGACGACGTCGTAGCCCTGTGCTTGCAGCAGCGCGGCCGTGGCGGAGGAATCCACCCCGCCGCTCATGCCGACCAACACCCTTTGTTTTCGCACCCCGTTCACGGCGGCGACTGTGGCGGAAATTAGGCGGTCCGCCAGCGTCGGGGCGGCGTCATTGCGGCGTTGTGGAAAATGTCGGCCTAGAGGTTGGCCAAGGGGGGCGACGTTCTTCGCCCGGTTGGTGCCGGCCGGCACCGCCCTTAATCGCCCTGCCGGACCCACGCGAGGTTGAAGTGGGCGTGATTGATCGCGCCGCCCTGCGGTTCAAGGAAGCTGTAGGTGGCGTGCAGCGAACCGTCGCGGCTTTGGATCAAGCTCGGGTAACCATAGGAACCACCCGCCTCGGCCGACGTGCGTTCCAAATGCCGGCGCGCTTTCCAAGAACGGCCTTCGTCGTCGCTCAGCCACACGGCGAGGGAATGCCGCCCCTTTTCGGTGTCGTTGCCGAGGTAGGCCCAGGTGCCGTCGCGCAGCGCGATGACGTCGGCGCCGGAACCGGGGTTGGGAATTTCACTGTCCACACCCGGGCTCCACGTCTCGCCGCGGTCGCGGGATTCGGCGACTTGCAGGCGTTTCGGGGGCGGCCCGTTATCGCGCATGTAGGCGACCAGCGAACCGTCCCGCCGTGGCACGATTGTGGCCTGGATGTTGCCGGCGCCAATGATCGGGGCGCTGGGACGCCACGAACCGCCCTGATCATCGGAGATGGCCACGAGGCAGAACGAAAACCCGTCGTGATACAGCGGCAGCAGCCAGCGCTGGCCGATGACCGTGAGATGCGAGCGCCCCATCCAGCCGAGGCGGCGGTAAAGTTTATCGGCCGAGTGGTCGCGCATCGCTTGGACGAATTCGGCCACTTCGCGCCGGGTCTGTTCTGGCCAAGCTTGGCCCTCCGCCAACGCCTGCACGCGGGGCAACGCGTTGCTGATTGCGGCGTCAAATTCCGGTCCGGGCGTGAGGTGCAGCACTTCGGCACGGTCCCATTTCGGTGGCGTAGCGCGGCGCCAATCAGAGCTCACGTAGAGCTTGAGCAGTGCGGATTCCCAGAGGTTGGCGAGGATCGTGGTGTGGAAGAGCCAAAGCCGGCCGCGTTCGTCCACGTGCAGCAACGGATTGCAGTCGGGGTAACCGGGCGTGTCGGCGAGCGTGAACCGGGGGGTCCAACTGGGGCGGCCGCGTTTCAGGCGCGCGGCCTCAACGCGCACGTCGTCGGCCTTGCGTTCGCCCGAGCCATGAAACCAAGTGGCAAACAGATCGCCGTTCGGCGCCTCGACCACGCACGACGAATGGTTGTGCCAAGCCTCTTGGGGAAAGATCAGTTCGGCGTTGTGAAATGGCTTTTCGGCGGCCAGTGCGACCGTGCCGATCCACATGGCCAGCAGGGCGCGGGCGAAGGCGGAGAACATGCTGCGGAGCCTAACTGGATGCGGGTGCAGGTGTCGCCACTGGATTGAGGGAAGTGGGGCGGATTAACGCGCGTTAGCGCCCCACCGGCGTCCGTTTCAGCGAGCGTGCTCGCTCCCCGCGGCCCGCGAAGCGTCGGGTCGCGGGCCGCCGCCTCAGCGCATCAGCTGCTTTTCCAAGTAGCCCACGGTCTGCCGGACTTGTCCGTCGGTTTCCATCCGGTCTTTCACCGCGCGGCACGCGTGCAAGACGGTGCCGTGATCGCGGCCGCCAAACGCGTCTCCAATCGTGCTGAGCGACGATTCGGTAAGCTGCCGGGCGAGATACATCGCGACTTGGCGGGGGAAGGCGATGCTCTCCGGGCGCCGTTTGCTGGTCATGTCGGCGAGCCGGATGTCGTAATGATCGGCTACCCGTTTCTGGATCGTGTCGATGGTGACGACTTGCCGGCTTTCCTCCTGCAAGATTTCGCGGAGCAGGGTCTCCACGATTTCGAGTTTGAGGGCTTTGCCGGTGAGTTGGGCATAGCTGGCCACCCGGATGAATGCACCTTCCAGCCGGCGGATGTTGGTGCGGATGTGTTCGGCCAGAAACGACGTAATTTCCGGCGGCATGGCAAAACCGAGCTGGCTTTCCTTTTTCTTGAGAATTGCCAGCCGGGTTTCGACATCGGGCGGTTGCACATCGGCGGTTTGCCCCCACTCGAAACGTGAGATCAGCCGATGTTCTAAGCCGGGTATTTCGCTGGCCGGGCGGTCGCAGCTCAAAACGATCTGTTTGCGGGCCTCGTGGAGCGTATTGAAGGTGTGGAAGAATTCCTCCTGGATGCGTTCCTTGCCGGCTAGAAATTGGATGTCATCCACGAGCAAGGCGTCCACTTGACGATATTTGCGGCGGAATTTGGCGACCGAATTGTTTTGGAGCGCATCGATGAACTCATTGGTGAAGCGCTCGCAACTGGTGTAGGCGATCTTGGCGGTGCGTTTGTGTTCGCCGATGGCGTGCCCAATCGCATGGAGCAGGTGGGTCTTCCCGAGACCACAGCCGCCGAACAGAAACAGCGGGTTGAAGGCTTTACCCGGGTTTTGGGCGACGGCGAGGGAGGCACCGTGGGCAAATTCGTTGGCGTTGCCCACGACGAAGGTGGCAAACGTGTTGTTGGGATTGAAGAGCGGGTCGCCGATCTTGCCGGAGGCGACTTCGACCTTGGCTTGGTAGTTGGGGACGGCTTCCTCCGGTTCTTCGGTCTCGGCGGGTTTAGCCACCTCCAGCAGCACGGACTCGCCGACCACAAATTCGATCTTGATCGGCCGGACGGAAACCTTGCTGACCACGGAGCGAAGTAGGTCGAGGTAGTTGTCCGTGAGCCACATCACACAGAAGTCATCCGCGACCTCAAGCGTCAGGACATCGCCTTTCAAAGCGAGGGCACGGACTGGGGCAAACCAGAGGGAATAGATCTCTGGCTTGAGCATGCCGCGCAGGGCTTCTTGAGAGTTGGTCCAGACGGTTTTGGCGGTGGTCGGCATGAATTCGAATTGGGGGGCGATCCGGGCGGGGCGGGCAGAATTATCCAGAGGGGGACAGTTACCTGATCGTAACCATCGGCCAACGGGTGCTTTGTGCTGCTTCATTCCGTCCAAGCGGACTGGAGATTAACCGTTTTACCGGGCTAAATTGCCGCAGTCCATTTCGATGCAAATCACTGCAAAACAGTGAGTTACATGTATCTGGAGCAGATGGACTGGAGCAATTTTTCACGGTGAGACCTTCGAGGATATGAAGCGAGAGCGGGAGGCTTGTAGAAGACCGGAGCCGGTCAAACTAGGCGAAATTGTCAGGAGTTTCCCCCAAGTTATTCACAGGCACTTTGGAGTTGGCGTTTTGCCCGTGATTCTTTCGTTTTACGGATGCGAACACGAGGCCCGCTTAAGGAGGTCAAGCGGGAACGTTCGGTGGTCGGGAAATCACACTGCGGCTTCGCCCCGTTCGTCGGTTCGGATGCGGATTGCCTCCTCGATGGGCGACACAAAAATCTTACCGTCGCCGATCTTGCCCGTCTTCGCGGCCTTGGTGATCGCCCCGACCGCTTTGGCCACCACGCTATCCGCCACGACGATTTCCAATTTGATCTTCGGCAGGAAGTCGACGGTGTATTCGCTACCCCGGTAGATCTCCGTGTGCCCCTTTTGGCGACCGAAGCCCTTCACTTCGGAAACCGTCATGCCTTCGATACCGGCTTCTTGCAGGGCGTCCTTAACATCTTCGAGTTTAAAGGGTTTGATGATGGCTTCGATTTTCTTCATGCGTGGCGTGAATTGTCTGCCTCGCTTGGTAGGCCGTGCTGCGGGTGATGTAAAAGCCAAATTACGTTCGGAGCGTGGATTCAGGTCTGTGAATGAGTGAATCAGTTGCCCGCATTCCTGCTTCTTGCCCGTTGCCGGGGACGGGTGGCTGTGAAACGTTCCGCCCGCCTACTATGGCACACGTAAAGCTGCATATTCCGGGTCCCGTCGAAGTGAGTGCGAAGACCTTTGAGGCCTTCTGCAAACCCATGATCGGACATCGTGGCCAGGGGTTCAAAGACCTCTACGCCAACCTTCAGCCTCAACTTCAGACGCTGCTGTCCACCCGGCAGCTCGTCTACCTGTCCACTTCCTCCGCTTGGGGAGTGATGGAAGGTGCGATTCGCAATCTCGTCGCGAAAAAGGTGCTCAACTGCATGTGCGGCGCCTTTTCTGACAAGTGGTTCGATGTTTCGAAGCGCTGCGGCAAGGAGGCCGAAGCCTTGCAGGTGCCATGGGGTTCTCCCATCCGCGCCGAACAGATCGACGCCCAATTAGCCACCGGGCAGTTCGACGCGCTGACGTTGATCCACAACGAGACGAGCACTGGCACCATGAGCCCGCTGGCTGAAATCGCCGCGCTCAAGCAAAAATATCCCGACGTCCTGTTCATCGTGGATGCCGTCAGCTCCATGACCGCCGTGCCGCTCCAGTTTGATGCCTTGGGCATCGACGTCTTGCTGGCCGGGACGCAGAAGGCGTTTGCCCTCCCTCCCGGTTTGGCCGTGTTTGTCTGCTCTCCCGCGGCTTTGGCCAAGGCCGCGACCTTGAAAGACCGCGGTTATTACTTCGACTTCGTGGAGTTCGAGAAGAACGCCAAGGAGAGCATGACCCCGAGCACCCCGAGCGTCTCCCACATCTATGCCCTAGCGTCGAAGGTGGAAGAATTCTTCGCGGAGGGCCTCGAAGCCCGCTACGCCCGGCACCAGCAGACCAACCAGATGCTGCGCGACTGGGGCACGAAGCACGGCTTCACGCTCTTCCCCGAGGCCGAATTCGGCTCCCAGACGCTTTGTTGTTTCAACAACGGCGCCAAGCCCGGCGGCCGGGTGGTGGACGCCGCCAAACTTCAGAAGCGGATGAAGGATCAAGGAATCTTGATCGATGGCGGTTACGGCAAGATCAAGGGCACCACCTTCCGCATCTCGAACATGGGCGACGAGACGCCCACGACGATGCAGGATCTGATTGGCGCCTTAGACCAAGCGATGGCGCAGCTCTGAGCCAACCGCAACGCGTTTAACGCCAACGGCTCCCGGAATAATACCTCGGGAGCCGTTTGGTTTGGAAAGGCTTCCGCCCGCCTTCGATTCATCCGCGCCGGCGGACCCACAGCAGGCAACCCACGGCGGGCCGATGGCGGCTGTCCGCTTCGTTTTGGCGTGAGCTTGTGGCGTGAGTCACCGCCACATCGAAAACCCAAAGCGGATCATTTCACTGCGTAGATCGTAATCCAGCAGGCTCTCGCCGTAGCCGGTGAAGTATTGGACTTGGAAATACCCTGCAAACAGACCGAACGGCAGCGACTTCAACGGATAGGAGGCGTCCACGGTCAGGCTGCCGCGGTCGCCTTCGTTCCCCAGCCGGCCATACGCGGAAAGCATTAGGTAATCGCGCCAACCGGCGGTGACGCGCAGATCCACATAGCCGCGAAAGCGCTCCACCGGATCACCCACCGGTATATTTGCCAACGTATGGCGGCCTTCGGCCTCGCTGACGTAGGCCCAAACCCGGGGCGCAATGGACACTTGGAAATCACCCGGCTGGCCCAAGGTAAAGCGGGGGCGCAGATACGCGATATTCAGGCTGCGCGAATCAATGCCGCCCCGGCCGTTGGACTCATGCTGGAGTCCCGCTTCCAGATCCCAGCGGATACCGCCCTGGCGTTCACCGGCCCTGAAGAGATCGCGCCACGCGTAGTGCAATTCCGGTTTGTAACTGGAGTCGCGGAACGGCGCGCTCTCCGTCTCCCAGTCCCACAGCGACGTTTGTGTGTATGCGACGAAGAGGTTGGCCAGCGGCGGCAGGTGGTTCGGCACCCAGCCGTCTTCGTTGAAAATTCGGTAGCGCAGGCTGAGCTGGAACTTGGCGTTCGGTTGTTCAAATCCCGCGATGAAATACATCGGCTCGTGCGGCTCGAAATGCGCCTTGAAGAACCGCAAAAGGGACGTGTCTTCATGCACGGTCTCCGCCGGGGCAGGTTCGGGTTTCATCACCACGGGCGCACCTGCACTGGCCGCGGCGGGCCCCGCTGACATCGGCTCGCTGACCCCGCCCTTGACGGCGGCGGGCAGCAGGACCCGTGACTGGCCAAAGGCGACTTCCACCGGGCCATGGGTGGGTTCTGGCAGCGCGCCCCAATATTCCCGCCGGGCAAAGGCGCCGGGTGCCAAGGTGACCCGCGGTGAGGTCGCCTCTTGGAGCCGCAACGAAGCCGGCGCGGTCCACGAACGGGCGGTCACCTCCGTGACCAAGTGGGGCGCAAATTCAAAATCCACCGGCGCCGCCCCGTCGTTCAGTGCCACCACCCAGACGCGCACTTCTTGGGTAGCCGCCGCTCCGGGCGGAGCCGAAAGCACGAGGCTCACGTCGGCCACGGAGCTCGACGCACAGGTTAGCGACAGCAGTCCGGCCCAGAGGCAGCCTAAGTGAGTGGTTTTTTTCATCACAGTCGACCTGACCATTGACCAATTGCTTCCGTAAGGGAAAGCGCGAAGACGTTGCAAGGCACGGCTAGAATCGGCCAAACTGCGTGGAGCGGTCAGGCGATCCGTCGGCCACGCTGTCCACCAGAAGCGACCGACCGGCGGACGCTTTCCTCCATTCGCAAAAATCGCTCGTTTCATGAAACCAAACCTCGGCATCGCCGACCGCGCCATCCGCCTTTTTCTGGGACTCACCGTTATTGGTTTGGGCGTCGCGCTGGACAGCCCTTGGGGCATGTTGGGAGTTGTCCCGTTAGTCACCGCCGGAATCGGCTTCTGCCCGCTCTATTGCCCGCTCAAAATCAACACGGTCGAAAATCCCAACGGCCATTAAGACCGGCCTGCCGGGAGTTTAATTTTGGGGTTGGTGTGCTAACCCACGCTGACCCGGTGGCGCGAGGCCGGAAGCTCCCCCCCTCCATCCCCGACTCGCGCCGCCTCCAGTTCTTCGTTAGCCTGTCGGCCTTGAATGCGTCCCCGGCCACCGCCGCCGCTACTACTTCCCTTGCCGAACGGCTCGCCGCGTTGCGGGCGAGGCTGACCGCCGTGCGCGATCCGCAGGCTCGCCTGAGTCAACTTGTGGAACAGGCGCGCTGCCGGCCGCACCTGCCTGTGCCCCTGCGGTTGGAAGTGCACCGGGTGGCGGGTTGCCAAGTGCGTCTGTGGTTGGTGCCGGAATTCCGCGCCGGCCGCTGTCGGTTTCAAACCGATTCCGATGCCGTGACCCTGCGCGCTATGGTTGGCGTCCTGTGCGAACTGACGGATGACCTCGCGCCGGCTGAAGTGGCTACCTTTGAGTTCGGCTTCTTGGAAGAATTGGGCCTACTGCGGCAACTCGCCGAAAGCCGGCGGGCCACCGTCCTGCGGGTGGCCGAGCAAATTCGGGACTTTGGCCGGAGCCAATTGGTCACCGTCTCGTCGCCCTGAATGATCCCGGCGATGCCAGTCCTCAAGCCCGGGCTGTTCGATGCCCACAATCATCTCCAAGACGCCCGGTTTGACTTGCGGGCAGACGAACTTTTGGCCTGCGCGGCTCAGGCGGGCGTAACCCGGATGGTCGTCAACGGGGTGAGCGAAACTGATTGGCCGCACGTGGCGGCACTGGCGCGGCGCCATCCCGAACAGGTGCAACCGAGTTTTGGCTATCATCCTTGGTTTCTAGGGGAAAGAACCCCGGATTGGGAACGCAACTGGGTTCGCTGGCTAGACACCACGCCCCACGCCGCCGTGGGTGAAATCGGCCTCGACCGGTGGATGCTTGAACAGCCGGAACGGTGGCGAGCGCGGTGTTTTGGCTCCAATTCTGGCCCGCTTCGGGAACCCCCTGCGTGGGCCGAGCAGGAAGCGGTCTTTGTCCGCCAACTGAGCCTCGCGGCGGAGCGAAATCTCCCGGCCAGCATCCACTGCCTCTACGCGTTCGGCCCGCTGCGCGACCTGCTGACCAAGCACCCGCACCCGGCGTGCGGATTTCTCCTGCACAGCTACAGCGGGCCCGTGGAATTGGTGCCCGCCCTTGCTCGGCTCGGAGCTTATTTCAGCTTTTCCGGTTACTTCTTATCGGAAGCCAAACTCCGTCAACGCACGGTCTTTCTGGCGATTCCGCCCGACCGCCTGCTGGTTGAGACCGACGCTCCGGACCAACTGCCCCCCAAAATCTACACCCAACACCCCTTGGCCGATGCCCGCACCGGCCAGAGTTTGAATCATCCGGCAAACTTAGCCGCAATTTATGCCGGGTTGGCCGGCGTGCTGGGTGAATCTGAGGCGGGGCTCACTGCCCGCGTTGCTGAAAATTTCCACCGGCTGTTCAGTGGGCTTCGTTAGCGCGGGGCGGGGCGGGGCGCGCTGTCAGCTCGCCGCTCGCCGGTGGATTCCGGCGGGGACCGAATTTCTTCCAAGCCTTCACGCCCCTTGGGTTTCCGGCGTCAGCCGCTACCTTGGCCCCGATGCGCCTCGCGTCCTTTCGCGTCGGTTCCGTGCCGTATCTTAACGCCGCGCCGCTCACCTATGGGTTGGAGCGGGAGATTTCCTTTGTTCCGCCCTCGCAACTGGCCGTCGAACTCCACGCCGGCCAGCTCGACGCGGCCTTAGTCAGCGTGACCGAGGCGTTGTTTTACGACGGCTACGACCTGCTCGACGGATTTGGAATCACCTCCGATGGCCCGGTTTACAGCGTGTTTCTGGCGCACCGGCAGCCGCTGGAGGCGATTCGGGAAGTGGCCCTGGATCCGGCGTCCTGCACCAGTGTCAACCTCCTGCGAGTGCTTTTGGCTGAACGGGGTTTGGCTCCTCAATTTCGCCCTTTAAGCAGTTACGCCGCCGCGCCCCAGTGCGAAAACGTCCTGCTCATCGGCAATCCGGCGATTGAGTTTCACCGGGCGGGGCACCCGCACGCGATTTGGGATTTGGGCGCAGCGTGGCAGCGGTTGACCGGGCTGCCGTTCGTTTATGCGGTCTGGGCTTTGCGCCGCGACCGAGAGACGGCGGTTTTGCGGAGCGTTTTGCGAGCGGCGGCGGTCAGTGGGCTCGCCGCGCTGCCGCAACTGATTGCTGAACGTCCAGAGTTTGATGCCGCGCTGCGCCGGGCGCATCTCACGGAGCAAATTCGCTATCCGCTGGGGGCGCGCGAAAAACTTGGCCTCAGCCGTTTTGGCGAACTCCTGACGCGTCACACCGGGCGCCGGGTTTTCCCGCCGAATTTTCGGTAGGAATTTCCGGCCCCGCGGGCGTAAGGCGACCGGGAAAACCCGGCGCCAAGTTCAAAACTCCGAAAACTTGGCGCGCACTCGGCGGCCGCGAAGTTGGGCGTGATTCAACGCGGAGAGGATCTTGCCCGCATCCGTGCGCGGCACGGAAACGATGGTGTGACGTTCGGCGATGCGCACCTGACCGACCGTGTTGGCGGGCAGTCCGGTTTCACCCAAGATGCACCCGACGATGTCGCGCGGGGTAATGCCATCCGCTTCGCCGACGCTGATCCACACAGAGGTCATCGCCTCGTCCGGCCGGGCCGTGTAGCGGCCCGAACGTTGGCCGGCCCCGGGTTCGCTCCGTTCGTCTCCCGCCCGGCTGCGGGGTTGTTCACCGGGATAAGGGGGGCGGGGGGCGGGTCGTTCGAAACTACGCTCTGGGGGGCGCTGGGGCCGTTCCCACGGGGGAGCGGGGGGGGCGCTAGGACGGACGAATCCCCGGTCGGGCAGGGGCGCTCGAACCGGGCGGGGCGCCGTGGGTGTGACGTTTTCGCGGGTCGGTTCCGGCCGGTCAAAGCGAGGGGCAAATTTGGGCCGATCCCAAGTGGAGGCCTTGAACTTGGGCGCCGTTTCGCCGCTGGGGGGGGCGGGGGGCTTCGCCGCGGGTCTGACGGCGGCTCGGGCCGGGGGCGCGACCTCGACTTCGGGCTCCACCGGCGGCATCACGGGAATCGCATTGGCCGACTCACCTTCCGGAAAACCGCTTTCTTCCTCCACTGCCCAAGTCGTAGCCGGAGCGGGAGTTGGAGGCGTGACAGCGGGGGCGGGAGTGGCCACCTCAGGGACGGAAAAGCCGGTTTCTTCGTGCTCGGTCAGGGCTGACTCCGGCGCGACGTCCGCGGTTTTTTTGGGCTTACGCTTGGCGATCTTCGCGGGCTTGGCGTCGGTGACGGCCTCGGTCACCGGAACTGCGGCGCTGGTTTCAAGTTCGGGTGCGGCGGCGACTGTGGGCTTAAGCGGGGCCGGTTCCGTTGGCCCCGCGCTAGGGGCGGTCGCCGCTGGCGTGGCGGGAGGCGCGGCGGGCTTGCGAGGGGCGCCGTCGTTCCAGAGCGAGGCCCGTTCGGGAGCGTCGTCCTTGCCCTCGACGTCGGGCACTTCCCCGCCGGTGAGCAGGTGCAGCATCGCCCCGGCGATTTGCACGGTGTCAAAGCCTTGGTCCATCAGGGTTTTCACCGTGTGCTCACGTTGGCTCAGATCGGCGTGCTGGATGACGGTGCGGACGTCGTCGAGCAACTTGCGGTCCTTGGCCTCGGCGAGTTCATCCTGCGACGGGATTTCCCCGCGGTGAATCCGCTGGCGGGTGAAGCGCTCCAAGTGGCGAATTCGGAAGAATTCACGCCCACTGACCAGCGTGATGGCCCGGCCGCTGCGCCCGGCCCGGCCGGTGCGTCCGATGCGGTGGACGTAGTCTTCGGGGTCGTAGGGCAGGTCGAAGTTGAAGACGGCTTCGACATCGTTCACGTCGATGCCGCGACCGGCCACGTCGGTGGCGACTAAGAGGGTGAGGACCCCGCTTTTGAATTTCTTCATCACCCGGTCGCGGGCCTGTTGAGCGAGGCCACCGTGCAGCGCGTCGGCATCATAGCCCGCGGCGTGGAGGTGCTCGGTGAGTTCATCCACCGTGCGTTGGGTGTTGCAGAAGACGATGCCGAGCTTCACGTCGTGTAGATCCACGAGGCGGGTGAGCGCCTCGAATTTCCACTGCTGATGCACTTCGTAATAGATCTGCTCGACCGTCGGCACGGTCAGCGCCTTGGTGGCGATCTGCACGCGCACCGGGTCGCGGGTGTAGCGCGTGATCAGGTCTTCGATCGGGCGCGGAATGGTCGCGGAAAAGAGCACGGTCTGCCGCTGTGGGGGCGCGTGCTGCAGGATCGCCTCGATGTCTTCCCGGAAGCCCATGTCGAGCATCTCGTCGGCTTCGTCGAGGATCACGGTGCGGACCTGATCCAGTTTCAGCGAACCGCGGGTGAGATGATCCTGCACGCGGCCTGGGGTGCCGATGACGATATTCGCCCCGGCGTGCAAACCGGCGTATTGGCGTTCGTAACTGGCGCCGCCGAAGATGGGCAGCGGTTTCACGGCCCGGTGAAAATGGGCCAATTTGTGGAACTCTTCGCTGACCTGCATGGCCAGTTCACGAGTCGGGCAGAGCACGAGCACCTGCACGCCACGAATCTTGGGGTCGATCTTTTCGATCGCGGGTAACCCAAAGGCGGCGGTCTTGCCCGAGCCGGTTTGCGATTGCCCCACGACATCGCGTCCCAGGAGCAGCACCGGAATGGCTTCGGCTTGGATCGGCGAGGCCTGCTCGAAGCCGAGGCGCTCCACGGCTTTGAGAGATTCCGGCGATAAGCCGAGTTCGGTGAACAGTTTTGGCGTCATACGCGAGCGGTCACCTTAGCAGAAGCCCATCCCGCGACGAGAAGTTCTTTTTCTGCCGGCGGCGGCGCGGTGGCGGCTAGGAGTTGCCGCCCCGTCGAATCCGACTCGCAAAGGGGCGCATTGGTGCCACCCTTCGGCCGAAATATGCGCGGGCTGATCATCATGTTAATAGCCTTGGCAGGGGCAGTTCAGGCGTTGGCCTTTGACCACTCCTACACTCGCTACGCCAGCGTGCTCACCAATCATGTGCGCGGCGGTGGCGTGACCTACGCCTCGCTCAAAAGCGCGCCGGCCAACCTCGATGGGGCCCTCGATGAGTTGGCCGCGGTGACCGAAACCGACTTCAAGGCGTGGCCGGAAGCCCAGCAGTTGGCCTTCCTGATCAATCTCTACAACGCGGCGACGCTCAAGTTGGTCGTTGAGCACTACCCGGTGAAGAGCATCCGAAAAATTGGCGGTGTCCTCGAAAGTCCTTGGAAGCTCAAGGTCGTCCGCCTGTTCGGGAGTCTAACCACCCTCGATTACTTGGAGCATAATCGGCTACGCCAAGTTTACCGGGAAGCCCGCATCCATTTTGCAATCGTCTGCGCTGCCCAAGGCTGTCCGTCGCTCCGGAACGAACCCTTTGTTGGAGACCGCTTGGACGCTCAATTGGCCGAACAAACCCGGCAGTTTTTGAGCCAGCGCCACAAAAACCGCGTCGACCTCGACACCCGGACCTTATGGCTGTCTCCGATCTTCGATTGGTTTGCCAGTGACTTCACTCGGGAGGGACAAACGGTGCCCCGTTTCGTCGCGCAGTATCTGCCCGAGGCGGAAGCCAAAGCCATTCGGTCAGGCGATTTTAGGGTGCGCTTCACCGACTACGACTGGTCGCTGAACCAGCGCGATTGAGCCCGCCGCCGCCGGCTTCGTTCCGGTGGCACCCCGGAGGACTGCGCTTCGCCACGCTTGGCTAGGTTGCGCTCCGCCGCCACCAAAGCCTAACCGACCTTGACCGTGGCTCACGCCCGGCCGGACCGGCGCCGCGAGTGCGGGGCCGGATCACCGCGAGCATGACAATGCTAATTTCCGGTGTGGCGGATGACACTTGAGGAAGCTGTGGCCGCGGTGGAATCGACCTTGGGGTGGCGAGGGGCGTGCCGCCCTTCCCGCAGGGGGGAGCCGGTGTTTAAAAGTAGGTGGGTCGCCCGCCCGGAGCGGCGGCTGGGAAGCGGCTTCCGCCGATGGAATCCCAGCCCAAACGGAGCCGCTCTCTCGGGGGGGGGCGGACAGGTCGTAGCGCGGAAAGTTCTGGGTCTGAGTGCCACTTGCGAAACTGCTGAAAGGTTCGACCAGCTTGGGCTTTCCGGTATTTTTGGCAGGCGCTAACGCAGGCCTCCAATGTTTTGGCACGCGCTGCCCTTGCCCGGGTTCGCGCTCCGAACGGGGCTGCCGTCCGGAAACTTGACCCAAAAATCCGGCCCACGGCGGAGTGTAACCAAAGTGTGGGCTGGTGGCTGGAAGGTCGGGTTTGACAGACGCAGGTCCCGTGGGCAGACATCAGCGTCATGTTTAAGCCACCGACGCTTCCCAAGCCATCCGCCGCCTGGGTTCGCCCCGGCTCCGCGGCTCACTTCAGCCGCTATTCGACCGCGGTGCTTGCTTTGGCGAGCACCGCGGGAGCCCAAGCCGCCATCGTCTATTCGAACCCGACGGATGCGACCCTCACTCAGGGGCAAACCACCAGGGTCGACTTTCTCACCGGCAGCTTTGTCGGCAGCTCAGGCCTTAATGTTAGCTACAGTGGTTCCGAATATGTTGAATTTTTTCAAGGAACACACGTGAGCGCCACGGCCACGGACGGTGGCCAATGGGGTAAACTGAGCCGCTTCAGCGACGGTGCCAGCATCGGGAGTGGGGGCGGTGCCGTGGGGTGGGACGTTAATTTTAACTACGCAGACTACTGACGTGACCTCGCCAAACTGAGCCGGGAGGAGTGAGAGTCTGGGCCGAAGAAAGGACCAGACGATGAAAGGCAAGCGACACACGACGGAGGAGAAGATTCGGATCCTGCGGGAAGTGGACGGAGG
>CAIJLV010000187.1 GCA_903821635.1 uncultured Verrucomicrobiota bacterium
CGGTCCAAGTCATTGAGGCGGTAGCGGGTATGTAGCAGCTTGCGGACTTTCATTGCGGCCGACGGTAACGGGTCACCGTCGGCCGGCAAACCTCGACTCGCTCAATGCCGAAAATGGCGGTGACCGGTGAAGACCATGGCTAAGCCGCGTTCATCGGCGGCCTTGATCACGTCGGCGTCGCGGACGGATCCGCCCGGCTGAATGGCGGCGGTGGCACCGGCTTCAGCCGCGGCGATCAACCCGTCGGGGAAGGGGAAGAACGCATCGGAACACACCACGCTGCCTTTGAGCGGCAGTCCGGCCTCACCGGCTTTCCAGACCGCGATACGGCTGGAATCGACCCGACTCATCTGCCCTGCGCCTACGCCCAGCGTGCGCTCGGGACCGACATAGACGATCGCGTTGGACTTGAGGTGTTTCACCACGCGCCAACCGAAGAGCATTGCCCGCAGTTCCTCCTCGGTGGGTTGCCGTTGCGAGACCACTTTGAGCTCCGAGGCTGAAGTTAATTTGAGGTCGCGCTCCTGCCAGAGGAACGATTCCGCGCCGACGCTCCGCAGGTCATAGGGCGCGGCCGACGTCGTATTTTTCAACACCCGGAGCAGTCGGAGATTCTTCTTTTGCTGCAGGATCGCGAGCGCCTCGGGAGTGAAATCAGGCGCGACGATCACTTCGCTGAAGATTTCGACGATCGCTTCAGCGCAGGCGCGGTCGAGCGACTGGTTCACGGCGATGATGCCGCCAAACGGCGCTTGTTGATCCGTGGCAAAGGCCTTGTCCCACGCGTCGCGTAGCGTGGTGCCTTGGCCGACGCCGCACGGATTGGTGTGCTTGAGGATGGCGAGGGTGGGGGCTTCTCCCGAAAATTCGCCGATCAAGGCCGCGGCCGCGGTCAGATCAAGGATGTTGTTGTAGGACAACTCCTTGCCGTGAAGCTGCGTGAAGTAGTCGCGAAATTTGCCGTAGAGCGCCGCCTTTTGATGCGGATTTTCGCCGTAACGAAGCGGTTGAGCGAGCGGGGCACTGATCGCCAACGCGGGTAACGCCGGCTCGCCCACGCAAAATTCCTTCGTCAAATGAGCGGCGATTGCGGCGTCATAGGCGGCTGTCCGCGCAAACACCTTGGCCGCCAGTCTTCGACGCAGGTCCAAGGTCGTGGCCCCGGTAGTTTTTACCAACTCGGCGACCGACGCGTAGTCGGCGGGATCGATTACAACGGTCACGGAGTCGTGATTTTTGGCGGCACTGCGCAGCATGGACGGGCCACCAATGTCGATATTCTCGATGGCTTCGTGGAGGGACACGCCAAGTTTGGCGACCGTCTGCTCAAACGGATACAGGTTCACCACCACTAGATCAATCGGGGGAATACCGTGCTGGGCGACCGTGGCCAGATGCTCTGGATTGTCGCGCAGATGCAACAGCCCGCCATGCACTTTGGGGTGCAGCGTCTTCACGCGGCCATCGAGCATTTCTGGAAAGCCCGTGTAGTCGCTGAGTTCAATCACGGCCAACCCCTCGGCTCGCAACGCCTTGGCGGTGCCGCCGGTGGAGACGAGTTCGACCCCGGCCTCAGCCAGCACTTTGGCTAGGGCAACGAGGCCGGATTTATCGGAAACGGAAAGCAACGCGCGCGCGATTTTCGGCATAACGAAGAGGCGAAGGTTCGGGTTTGGGTGGGAACAGCGTCAACGGCGGAAAATCAAATGCTTGCTCCAGCGGCTGACGTTTCGTTTATTTGTCCCGCCGATTTGATCGGCGGGGTAGCCAAGTGGTAAGGCACGGCTCTGCAAAAGCTGCATCGTCGGTTCGATTCCGACCCTCGCCTCCATCTCTTAGTTGCTGTGATTAAGAGAGTTACGCCAAACGGGAGGTCGAACCTTCAGTGGATTCTTCAGTGAATCGGCTACCCGGGCACTACACCTCGACTACCCGTTTACGGCGCTCCCACTGC
>CAIJLV010000188.1 GCA_903821635.1 uncultured Verrucomicrobiota bacterium
GCTTTAACGAGCTCAGCGGCTTCCAGCACGGTCAACTTGCTCAGTTCTTCTACGAGGTTATTAATATCAGCCATGTTTACTTATTATTTGGTCGTTCTTTTGGTCTCGTCGTCAGGGCGGCTGCCCTGAATTGGTTTGTAGCCTACAAACCGACGATTCACCCTGTTTTCGGCCAATTTTTCCGCCGAAAGGCGAAAAAATTAGCGTCGAAATTATTCTGCTTTGTCAGCCTTGGCTTTAATTACACGAGCAAGCTGGCTGCCCGGCGTATTGATGAGGGCCACCAACTTCTGCGCTGGAGCCTGCAATAGCCCAAGAATCTTACCCTGCAACTCTGCCAGCGGAGGCAGATCGGCGATGATTCGGAGCTCTTCAACGCTAATGCGTTGGTTGCCCAAATATCCGAACTGCAATTTCGGCTTAGCAAATTCAGCTTGATAATTTTTAACTGCTTTAGCGGCAGCAGCAACGTCCTTCAGTCCGGTCACAATGGCGATCTGACCGGAAAGTGTTCCAGCCAAATCAGCCAAACCCACTTCTTGGACCGCCACACGGAAGATGGTGCTCTTTACCACATGAAGCTCTGATCCAGACGGACGCAGACGCTTACGCAATTCGTTGAACTGCCCCACCGACATTCCTCGGTAATCAACCACCAAAAAGAATGGGGACGCGTTTAGGCGGGCAACATATTCCGCCGAAATGAACTTTTTCTCGAGACGCATTGAAATTCCTCGTTGATTTAGTTAATGCCGAATTCCTTGAGATCCAACCGAATGGGCGGACTCATCGTGAGGGAAAGCGTGCAAGATTTGACAAACTGACCTTTAGCGCTTGCTGGACGGCTCTTAACGATTGTTTCAATTAATCCGCGCGCATTGTCGGCTATTTGATCAGGCTTGAAGCTGGCTTTCCCAACTGCAACGTGAACATTGGCAGTTTTATCAATCTTAAATTCAACTCGACCAGCCTTTACCTCTTTAACTGCTTTAGCTAGGTCATCGGTAACCGTCCCAGTTTTGGGATTGGGCATCAAACCGCGAGGTCCAAGAACCTTACCCAACTTACGAACTTCAGTCATCGCCTCCGGCGTCGCGATCGCAACGTCGAAGTCAGTCCAACCTTCGGTGCATTTCTTAATCAAGTCTTCAAAGCCGACATACTCGGCACCCGCCGCAACAGCGGCTTCAGCGGCCGCGCCCGGCTTGGTGAAAGCCAACACACGAACGGTTTTACCGCTTCCATGGGGAAGACCACAGGTTCCACGAACCATTTGATCGGACTGCTTGGGATCTACCCCAAGGGCGAACGCGAGATCAATTGATTCGTTAAACTTTGCCCGAGGAAATTTCTGAAGAACCTCGATCGCTTGAGCCAAGGTGTAACTTTTGTTGGAATCAACCAACTCCAATGCTTTTTTGAATCGTTTGCTCGGCATGATAATTAGCGGTTCTCACGGGCTTACGCCCTCCCGCATTGAAACATGATGACGTTTGCCCGAGAGACGGGCCGACGACAGGCGTTCATCCTTTCACGGAATAGCGGCTCGGTGTCAAAGAATTTTTACAGCAATCCCCCATCTCAATGACCTCTAGCCGCGGGATTCCGATCGCTAATCAGGGGTCTTTGGGGCTTAAATTTCGCTTTTTCGCTGTAGGTGATTATTCCGGCTCCAACCAAAATCAGGACAACCCCCATCCACCGAAGGCCGGTAACCTCCTCATTAAGAAAGAATTTCGCTAAAAGAGTGGTCGCCACAAAACTGAGTGCGGTCAGTGGCCAAATAAAGCTGACGTCGGCGCGGGCCATTAAATAAAGAAGACAGCCAAAGAAGCCGGCTTCCAGCGCTACGCCAGCAAGCAATTTCTGATTGGTGACGCCTCTCCCTAAAAGCCGAGCAATCTCAGTGAGGGTTAATTTTTCGGGTTCACCAATCTCCCGCAACCCCTTGCTCAACAAGACAACTCCGGTGGCTTCAAGCGACAAGCCGATAAGCAGAACGAACAATAGTCGTGCCATCAAAGGTCTTGGTAGCGAATCAGTTCAATTCCTCGTTGCCGCACCAACTCTTTGACCGCTGGGCTTAGCAGCGCCTCCAACTCATCCGAGTGCTCTTCCTCATCCGGATGGAGGTAGACTTCAAAAGTGCCCGGAAAGAGGTTTTCCAATAGACGTAGCATGAATTTTTCGTTCATCCGTCCGCTCTGCAGCATGCCGAAAACCAGATCGGTGTGCCGAATTCCTCGTCGCTGAAGGGGGCCTAACGTTCGTCTTGTAAGCCCGGAAAAAATGAAGGCGTGCGCAAGCCGATAAAAAAAACGCCCCCAAGCAAGGCGCAGATTGGTGAGCAACGGATCCCGAGGAACACGAAGGGACGAAATCCCCCATTTGTTATAGTCGCGACGGATGGCATCAAAGACGGTGGGATGCAGGTGAAAATGGAGGTGACTGTTCACGTGATCCAGCGGGAGACCGTTGAGGCGGAATCGTTTTATTTGGGCGTCAATTTCTTGTCGGATCGGAGCCCGAAGGCCACGGCTTAAAAAATACGAAAAACCGGCCCCTAAAGGAGAATCACTGAACTGCTGATGCGGATTTACCAAACCATTCAACTCAGTGCCCTTAAGCACAGAGCGGCCTTTCACCAATACCAGATGCAAGCCGACCCCAAGTTGAGGAAGTTGTCGGGCGATTGCCACGGCTTCGTCTGCATACGAGCCGGTAACCATGAGACTCGCGCTAGTCAAGATGCCTTCCCGGTGGGCACGCCCAATGGCAAGATTGGCTGAGCGGGAGACGCCGAAGTCATCGGCGTTAACGATCAGTCGAATCTTCTTTTGCGGTTCTTCAGTCTCCATAGGCAGCGAAGGGGAGCCCTGTAGTCACTCGACACCACGCGAGAAATATGAGCCCTAGCTTTAAACCCTTCCCCAGACGCACGGGATGATCATCCAAAACTGGAAAATCTTTGTCCTCAAGTCTGGTTAACAGATGCCAGTAAACACTGCCCATCAATTCGGCTGCAATCATCGCTTTGCGATCTTGAGCAGGAAGTAGTCGTCGGGCATCGGCAAAAAACGCCTTGGCTCGCTCATGAACAGCACGGCAAACGCACTTGAATTCAGGGGAGGTTTGACGGTTTAGAATATCCTCAGGTCGGACTCCGAAACGAAGTAGTTCCTCTTGCGGAACGTAAATCCTGCCTCGCTGGGCATCATTGCCGACATCGCGAAGAATATTGGTGAGTTGCAGCGCTTGGCCGAGTGCGACCGCATAATCTCGGCACCGCGGATCGGTGTAGCCGAAGATTTCAATGCTAAGCAAACCCACCACGGAGGCCACGTGATAACAGTAACGCTCCAAGGTCGCGTAATCCGGATAACGAAAGGTTTCCAGATCCATTTCAACCCCCTCCAGCAAGGCTGCAAACAGCTCGTAACGCAGACCAAATTCTTGGATGAACGGCTGAAGTTCACAATTCACCGGCATCACCGGCGCCCCCCCGTGACAGGCAGTATGGATGTCACGGCGCCACGCAGCCAAGCTGTGTCGCCGCTCTTTGACCGGCAGGGAGTCTTCGTCGGCAACGTCGTCAACTTCGCGACAAAAGGCATACAGAGCACTCATCGCTTGGCGTTTCCGGGCCGGCAGAAGAATGAATGCTAGCGCAAGGTTCGACGCGCTCTTGCGCGTGATCTGAGAACTGACCTCCGTGCTCACAAGGGTGGCTTTGAGGAGTCGCCCGAGCCGATGGCAGGTAAGCCACCAACTTCGGCGAGGGTCGGATTGCTGGACCGGCGTTTGTCCTTTCGACGACGGCGCCGCCGACCACTAGCGCCGCCACCGGAACCATCCACTAGGGCGCCTCGCCCCGGTGACCGGTCCGATTTCCGCACAAACACCGCCCAAAGCACGCATAATACCCCAATTGCAGCCGCGATGATCAGCGTGATGGTGGCACTGCCCAGCGAACCCGAAAAGGCAGGGTCACCCAAACCATCAATCGTCGCCGACCGGCCTGGTGCAACCACGTCGGATATTTGAGCAAAAACAAAACTGGGAGTTGGCGGAATCATCGACCGGGCGAGGTTGGCGATGAATCGGACTCTTCGTCAACGGTTCCATCGACAGTCACGTTCAGTCGGCTCATCCGGTAGCGAAGCGCGTGGCGCGAAAGCTCGAGCTGCTGGGCAGCTCGAGTAAGGTTGCCACCGCACCGTTCGATGGCGGCAAGAATCAGTTCCCGCTCAAACTGAACCAACGCTTCACTCAACGACACCGGCCCCTCAATCAGCGGCGGGTGAAGACTTCCACGGACGCCGGATAATTGAAGATCGCCCCGCCGCAAGCGAGACTCGACTTCGAAGTCCGGCAGACTGGTCGGTCGAATGACCTCCGTGGATTCTAGAATCACGGCTCGTTCCATCACGTTGCGCAGTTCCCGGACATTTCCGGGCCACGAATGCGCCAGCAAAGCGAGCCGGGCCGGCTCAGTGATTGAGCGGATATTTTTGCCAAGCCGGAAAGCGAACAGCCTTAAGAAATGATCGGCGAGTTGGATGATGTCCGCACCGCGATCCCGCAACGGTGGCGGCCGGAATTGCATCACGTTCAAGCGGTGAAACAGGTCTTCCCGAAACTCGCCGGCCCGGATGGCTTCGACGATGTTTCGATTTGTCGCCGCAATGAGCCGGACGTTGACTTGAAGCTCTTGAGTGCCACCGACCCGGGTAAAGGTTCCGTCTTCGAGGAACCGCAGGAGCTTGGCCTGCAGGGGGCGGCTCATGTCGCCAATTTCGTCGAGGAAGATGGTGCCGCCGTCGGCCTCCTCCACGTAGCCCCGTTTGGTCCGGTGGGCACCGGTGAACGCTCCGCGCTCGTAACCGAAGAGCTCAGACTCCAAGAGGGTCTCAGGAATCGCCGCACAGTTCAGGCGGACATAAGTTTGGCCTGCCCGCTTGCTCAACGAATGGAGCGAACCCGCAATCAACTCTTTGCCAGTGCCACTCTCCCCCAAGATCAGCACCGTGGCATCCGTCGGCGCGACCGTTTTAATGAGTTCTCGGAGTTCCCGCACTTTCGGGCATTCGCCAATGATCTGCTCCAGCCGGTAGGCATCCCCGGCTTTAGCCTTGAGCGCGGCGTTTTCCGCCAATAGCTGATGACGCTCCGCGCACCGCTTCACGGCGTGCAAGAGCTCCTCTGGATCAAACGGTTTAGCGAGGTAGTCGATCGCCCCGTTTTTGATGGCTTCAACCGCCAGCTTGGGCGTCGCGTAGGCCGTCATGATCAGCACGGGTAGTTCCGGCCTCCGTTTGCGGACCTCTTTCAGGAATTCATATCCGCTCATCCCCCCAAGGCGGGCATCGCTCACGATCATGAAAAAAGCCTCCGACTCGAGCAGCTTGAGCCCGAGCTCGGCGGATTCCGCGGTGAGCACTTGATACCCCTCACCATTGAGGACGGTTTCGAGCGAAAGGCGCATGTTTTTTTCGTCGTCCACGACGAGCAACGGTGGAAGTTTCATTTGCGGAGTCGGAACAATGATCGGGCAGGTAGGCTGACGGTGAAGCGGGTGCCTTGTCCAAGCACGGACTCGACGGCGACCTTCCCGCCATAAATTTCGGCGTTATGTTTCACAATAGCGAGACCGAGGCCGGAGCCTTTTTCCTTGGTCGTGAAGTAGGGTTCAAAAATCTTGTCCACCTGCTCCGGCGGAATGCCGGGCCCCGTATCGGTCACCATTACCTCCACGCTCAGGTCGGCGCCCGTGCGGGCCTCCACGGTGACTCGCCCCTTGCCGCCCATCGCTTCGCGGGCATTGGTCAGCAAATTTCGAAAAATCTCCATGAAATGAACCTTCGCGCCGAGTAAGGCCGGGAGATTCAGCTCGCAGCGGCAATCCACCTGCGTTTCGAATTTCGCCGCCGGTGGAAACACTTCGCGGATGGCCTCCTCAAGCAACTGTGCGACCGCGATTCGTTCGACCCGCCCCTCCGCGAGCTTCGCGTAGCCCATCAATTCGGTGATGATACGATCCGACCGTTCCACCTCCTCGCGGATGATGGCAATCTGTTGAGTGATGGTCTTCCCCTCCTTAACCGTCCGTTGGAGGTTAAATGCGGCGTTATTGATGATGCCGAGGGGGTTCTTCAGCTGGTGGGCAATCTCTGCGGCCAGGCGACCAGCCGCCTCCAATTGCTCCTGCTTGATCGCAAACTCGCGGGACTCCACCTCCGTCTGCCGCTGCCGGTCGAGCAAGACCTGCACGCCGTAAGAACAGGCGGTCATCAACACTAACAACAACACCCGCATCAACAGCCCCTCCGCCATCAAACCGGACGGCAGCTCGTCGGTGTCCTTGGCGAGATCCACCAAACCGACCGAGCGAACCCCCGCAAGCTCCGCGCGTTCCAAAGCCACGTCCAAAATACCCGCCACCACGTAGATGACGCTGACCAGCAAGTTTACGGTGATCTGCACGTCGGAATACGCGATGACGGCCGCGTTTCGAACAATGAGCCCCAGAAACACCCAGAACAGCAGACTGTCGAACCCACCGCTCGCCAGCGTAATGCCACCGAGCATCGCGGCATCAAGGATCGCGACCGTGTAAACCACGCGGGACAACAAGCGGGAAGAAACCTCATCCATCCCCCAGACGATCAACCCGCCGCCAACGCTGAGTGCAAAGTAGATGAGGTAAAAATTCCTCAAAGTTTGCAGGGCAACATCGCGGGGCGGCAAAGGGTCCCCAATCCAGTTCGAGAAAAACAGGAGGTAAGCCAGCAACGGCAGGATCACCATCTTCACCGGCAAGGTGACACCCCGCTCCATGAAGCGAACCCGTTGCAGAAAAATCGCCGGTTCCGGCGGTGCCGTTCCCGCCAAATGCGAAACAGCCGTCAGCAGCTCACGGAATTTTCGTCCGAGGTGGGTCAGCAACACTCGATCAGCTTGGCAGTTTCCGTGCCGACGTCACGCCTAGCTCACAATTGCCGCACACCGTTCGGCGATCCGTTCCACTGGCCACAACCGACCCACCCCTTCATAGCCACAGGATAACAATCCCGTTTCCGGGCCGATGAACTCAACCCCGCGAGCTTTCAACGTCGCGACATGCCCTTGCGTCGCAGGATGGAACCACATCTTGCCGTTCATCGCGGGTGCCAACAAGACCTTGGCCTGAGGGTTGAGGGCGAGGGCGACGCAACTCAGGGCATCGTCTGCCAAACCCAGCGCCAGCTTGGCCAAGCAATTGGCTGTGGCCGGGGCAACCACGAACAAAACAGCCTCGTCCGCCAACCGAATGTGGGCCGGCTTCCAGCCTTCCTCTTCGTCATAGAGGTTGGTGATCACCGGGTTGCGCGAAAGTGTCTTGAACGGTAGCGGCGTGACAAACCGTTGGGCGTCGGCCGTCAAAATCACGTTCACATCACCGCCCAATTTGCTCAGCAGACTGGCCAGATCGATCGCCTTATGGGCTGCAATCGAGCCGGCGACACCGAGCACAATGAGAGGAGCGGAGGCCATGTGAGAGGGTGCCAGATCAGTCGGCAAATTCAAAACGGGCTCGTGTTTGGCGCAGTTTTTCCGCCGCAAAGATGATCTGCATTCGCTGCAAATCCTCCGCCCGCGAACCACTCACCACCAAGTAGTCAAACTCGCCCCACCGGGCCGCCTCGACCCCAGCCTCCGCCAAGCGGCGCTGAATCACGGCTTCGGGATCCGCCGCCCGCCCGCGGAGGCGCACCTCCAATTCCTGCCGGGTGGCGGTCGTGTAAAATACCGTCACCAAGGCGGACGCGAGCGCGGGATCGGTTGCCGCGGCCGTTCGCACCGCCGCCGCGCCCTGCACGTCGATGTTCAACAAGACGTCCCGCCCGGCGACGAGGTGGTCGCGGACTTCAGACTTCAACGTCCCGTAGGATCGCCCGTAAACGGAAGCGTGCTCCAAAAAATCTCCGCGTTGCACCCGAGCGCCAAAGTCGTCCTCGCCCAAGAAGTAGTAATCCACCCCATCTTGCTCCCCGACGCGGGGCGGGCGAGTGGTGCACGTCACGGCGCGCCGCAGAGTGGGTTGGGCTGCCAACAAACCTTGGCAGACGGTCGTCTTGCCCACCCCGGACGGGGCCGAGATCAGAAAAATGAGGGGGCTACTCATGCGTCGCTTACTCCACGTTCTGAGCCTGCTCCCGGAAGCGTTCGAGTTCCGTCTTGAGCAGCACGACATCCGCCGCGATTAGGGCATCGTTCGCCTTGGCTCCGATCGTGTTCACCTCGCGGTTAATCTCCTGGGCGAGGAAATCCAGCTTCCGGCCCACCGGATCAACACTGCGACCGCACGCATCGAACTGGGCGAAATGGCTTTCGAGCCGGGTCAATTCTTCGTTGATGTCACTGCGGTCGGCGAAGAAGACGACTTCTTTCAGCACGCGCTCATCTTCCGCCGAGACATTTTCCAGACCCGCGAGTTTGATGCGCTGGAGCAGTTGTTCGCGGAAACGCCGGGTCACCTCCGGCGCTTGGGTGCGAATGCGGGCCACCGCGCCCCGCAACTGGCTGATCCGTTCCGCGAGGTCCTGACCGAGGGCGGCCCCTTCTTGGCTGCGCATCTCATTGAAGACCGTCACCGCCGCGCCAAGGGCCGCGGACGCCAACGGCCAATAGGTCTCCGGGTCGGCCACCGGAGCCACGGCTTGCAACACGCCAGGGCAACGAAGGAGGACTTCTAGCGTCACGCCACCGATCAAGCCCAACTGCCGCTGCAATTCGCTGAGTTCGGTGGCATAGGCGGCTGCGACTTCGCGATTGATACGCCCGGTCGTCGCCCCAACTGGCTGTTCCAGCGTGAACGTGACGTCTACCCGTCCCCGGGCGACCGCTTTGTTCAGTTCATCCCGGAAGCGACTTTCCAGAGCCTCCAATTCGGGCGGAAGTCGCAGGCCGATTTCAGCTTGTTTCCGATTTACCGAGCGCATTTCCACAACGATCCGGAGCCCCTCGGCAGCCCGTTCGCCTCGCCCATAACCGGTCATTGAACGCATGGCGCGACGATGACGAAACCCGGGGGCGGCGGGCGACACATTTCGCGGCTCACTCCGGCTGACCGCGTTCGACCAACCGCTTGTAGGCCAATACGCCATCGACCACCGCCGTCGCGAACTTTCCCCGCGCTTGGTCGCTATAGATCCTCAGCGCATCTTCCCGGCTGTCCATGAAACCGCCTTCGATCAAGACCGCGGGCATTTCAGCCAACCGGAGTTCGGCAAAGTTGGCATGTCGCACGCCGCGGTCCGCAAAATTGAAGGCGCCCAACAAGGATCGGTGCAGTTGGTAGGCCAGCGTCAGGTTTTCGCGATCTCGCCGATTGCCCGGCATGTAACCGCGGCTCTGCCCGCCATTCGTGGATTCCCCGTTGGCCCGCGTCAGGCAGTAGGTTTCGAGCCCTTGGGCGGAGCCGTGGGCAGTGGGGCGTCCATTGTAGTGCAGGGCGAGATAAAGGTCAGCCTTGCGCCGGTTGGCGATGTTGGGCCGTTCCTCGGGCGCAAGATACCGATCCCGATCCCGAACTTGAACTACTTCGAAGCCCGCCCGCTTGAGCTGCCGCTCGACTTCTAGCGCGAGCTTGAGGGTGTAGTCTTTTTCTTTGCGGTTGCCTTCGATGTTGCCCGGGTCCTTACCGCCGTGCCCGGCGCTGAGGGCGATAACTTTGACCTTGTCCGCCCCCGTCAAGCGGGGCGGATTCAGCAATGGCCCCAAAATATGATCCACGTCGCGCACCGGCAAGAGTGGTTGGCCGGCGAGCTTGGTCATCGGCGCACTGAGCCAGACCAAGGTGCCGTCAAATTCGACCCGCGCCGTGTCCGCCTTGAAGCCGAGTCGAGCCCACCGGTTGGTGAGGCGCAGTTCGCCTGCACCGCTATTCCAACGCGGCACCAACTTCTGGCGTTCAGCCCATTTCCCCGCATCCACATACATCCGGCCTCGGAGGCTGATGAAGTCGGAGCGCACCAGTGAGGCCGGCGCGGCCGTGGCCAACACCAGCCCACAGACAGCCAGCAGCCAGAGTCGCCGAGTCAGCCAAAGCATGGGCGGAAAGAGTGCCGGGCAGGTAAGCCCGGAACAAGCACGGGCGCAGTTCCTCGCCTGCCCCACCTACTTGCTCCCAAAACAGTGAAGCTGGGAGCCGGTGCGAACGAACAGCCGGTCGTTCGCGAGCGCGACGGAGGAACGGCTGGTGCCCTCATCGAACGACAGTTTACTCAGCACCTTAAATTCATCGCCCGCACTGCACACGAAGAGCGTGCCGCCTTCGGAAAGGAGATAAATCTTCCCGTCGGCCGCGGTGGGCGAACCCCAAATCACGTCCGGAACCTCCAGTTTGCCCGACCACAAGGCCTTCCCCGACTTGGGATCCAGTTTCGACAGCACCTTTTTGCCACCGTCCAATACGAAGAGGTGTCCGCCATACACCAGCGGCGTAGCCCAATCCGTCGGGGCGTCGCGAAATTCCCACACTTTGTGCGTTGCCGTCACGTCCCCCTGCCCGCCATCGCGCAACGCCACCACGGGTTGTCCCTTGGGTCCGGAGGCGAAAATCAGCCCTTCGTGCGCCACGGGCGACGTCACGATGCGATACCAATCATCCCGCTTTTCGTAGAGGCGCGCCCGCCAGGTTTCCGTCCCATCGCCGAGCCGGTGGCCGCTGATGTGGTCGCCCCCGACGATCAGCAATTCTTGGCTGTTCCGGCCGGAATACGGAAATGGGGTCGCGTAGGATTCATGACTTTCCTTGGTGGAATCCGTCTTCCGGACGTGGCGCCAAAGGGATTTACCGGTCGCCGGATCCAGCGCCAGCAGGTAAGACTCCCGCTTGGGCTTGCCGTCAAATAACGGATAGTCGTTGGGGACTTCGTCGCGTTGCAGGACCTGCACGTAGAGCGTTCCTTGGAACAACAAGGGACTGGAGCCGTAAATCCACATGTGGCCAAGGCTGCCGAATTCCTTGCCCAGATTTCTGTGCCACAGTTCCCGGCCCGAAAAATCAAATGCGGCCAAGTCGCCCGTGCCAAACATGGCGATCACCCGCTGCCCATCGGTTACGGGCGACGGCGCGGCCATGTTGTTCTTACCCTTTTCCTTATCGCCTTCGGCCACGGTCTTCGACCACCGGAGCTGGCCGCTCGCGGAGTCGAGGCACAGCAAGTTGAGGTTTTTGGCCTCGTCCGGCGTCGTCAGGAAAAGGTGTTGGCCCCAGATGATCGGCGTCGAGCCCGCCCGGCCGGGAAGCGGCGTGCTCCAGCGAGCTGAGTCCTTGGTCACCACCGAAGGCAGCGAGGCGGCGAGGGTGGAACCGTTGAAGTTGGGACCGCGCCAATTGGGCCAGGGATCCGCCTGCACGGGGCCGAGTTGAGCCGCCACAAGCGTCGCAGCGAGGAGAGCGGGTAGGTGTTTCATGGACGTGTTCGTAGCGCGGAAACCGACTCTCCGGGAAGCGCGGAATTCAAAGAGTTGTCCGGCGCAATTAAAGCCGGCCGAGGAACCGGGCTGGCTCCGAAAAATGATCGCGCCGCCGGCACCCCGACCCAACCTCGTTGCGAAAGGAATTCCGCCGCATTTCGGCAGGCTGCTGCGATGGCAATTTAGACGGCCTTCGCAAACAGGCTGCCGATGGGTTGCCCGACGCCATCGCGGGTGACGTAAAACGGCCGTTTCTCAATTTCGTAAGAGAGCTTGGGCGAGATGCCAAGCGCGCGGTAGATGGTCGCGTGCAGATCTTCGATCACGACGCGGTCCTTGAGCGTTTTGCATGGGCGCTCGTCGGCCGTGACGCCATGGAGATGGCCCCGCTTCATGCCGCCGCCGAAAAGCAGCACGCAGCCGGCGTCGGTGAAGTGCCTGTGCATGCCGTAGTGCGTCAGCGATTCAATCGTCTCGGGGACGGGCACCTGATTCTGGATCGGTTTGTCGGGCTTGCCCTCCTGCATCATATCGCGGCTGAACTCACTGGCGACGACGATGAGCGTGCGGTCGAGCATCCCCCGTTCTTCGAGGTCGAGCACGAGTTGAGCGATGGCGCCGTCGATGGCCTGTTTCATGTTGGTCAGCTTTTCGTGCCCGTGTTCGTGCGTGTCCCAGTTCAGGAACGGGATGTATTCCGTGGTCACCTCAATGTAGCGCGCCCCGGCCTCTGCGAGCCGGCGGGCCAGTAGGCAGCCCAACCCGAAGCGCTGGATGTTCGCCTTCTCGTAGGTGCCCTCCCGGTTCTGGTCGCCGCCCAGCCGTTTCGTGAAATCCCAGCCGCCGGGGACGTATTTCGCGATCGTCTCCGGCTTCTCTAGCGTCAGGTCAAAGGCCTTGGCCGCCGGGGAGGCCAGCAGCCGATGTGCGTTGTCGAGTGAGCGGACGAGCGACTCCTTCTGAAAACCGCTGCCGAGCTGACCAACCGGCGAGGCCTCGGCCAGTTGGCGATAGAATTTATCCCGGTTTTCAAACCGCGCCGAACTCATGCCTCCGGGGGGCGTCACGACGTCCTTCGCCGCGTCGGGAAACGGCACGTTAAACGGCCCAAATTCGCTCCCAAGGAAGCCGGCCGAGGTGAACGCCTTCAGCTCCTCACCTTCGCCCACATCAAGCCGCTGACCGATGTTGATCAAAGCGGGCACGGCCGGATTCTTCGGCCCCAACGTCCGGGCGATCATCGCGCCGAGGTGCGGGCAGGCCACCGTCTGCGGCGGCGCGTAACCCGTGTGCCAATGAAACTGGTGCCGCGAGTGCAGGATGAACCCAAGGTCACCCGCGGTGTAGCTGCGGATCAAGGTGCCGCGGTCCATCACCTTGGCCAGCCGCTCCAAGCCCTCGCTGAAGCGGATGCCGTCCACCGCCGTGGGAATGGACGGGAAGGTGGACAGCACCGTGTTGGGGTTCATCCCCTTCGTGAACGGCGTGTAACGCTTCGGATCAAACGTCTCCGTGGCCGCCATGCCGCCGCCCATCCACAGGACGATCACCGTATCGGCGGTGGCGGCGGGTTTCTCCACCGGAGTGTCACCGAGCAGTTGGCGCGGATAACCGGCGGCAAGCGCGCCCAGCGTGGCGGCGCTGAGGCCTTTCACGAAGTCGCGGCGGGTAAAGTCGGGGGTCTTCATCGTTCGAGGTCGGGTGCGATCAGTAGGTCAATTGAAATTCGGGCAGCATGGCTACACTCCAGAGCAAATCTTCGACGCCCTCGGCCTGCGGCTTTCGGCCTACCAGGTCGACGGCGAGGTTTAATTCTCGGCGAGTGGGCGGACGTGACAGCGCTTGTCGAAACACGTGCTCGGCGAGGGTTCGGCCATCGGCGTGGGTGGCGACCAGTTGCGCCGCCCCGCGTTTAAGCAACTGGGCCAGCGTGTCGCCGTTGGTCAGTTCGAGCGCCTGAATCGTCGTCGCCGTGGACTGCCGCACGGTCGTCACCTGCTCGCGGTTCGGGCGACCGAGGGCGAGCGCGAGGGGATCAGCGGACGTCAACGAGGCGCGCACGCTGCCATAAACGGTCTTGCCCGCCACCGCAGACGCCAAGGCCTCGGCGACATTCCACGGTGCCAAGCTGGGACCGCCCAACACCGCTGCAGCCGGCCACCCTTCAGTGAAGCCCAACTCGCGCCATTTGCCGGTCGGCTGCGCGCGCGCCTGCCACGAGGCGTCGGTGGCGAAATCCAGCACCCGCTCTTGGCCGCCGGTTGACCTGCGCAGCTTGGCGTAAACGAGCACGCCGGCCGGATTCGCCCCGTCACCGCCGTTCACCGCTTCGACCGCAATGACGTTAGTGCCGGCGTGAAACAACGAGCGGGCGTCATACACGCTAGGTTGGCTCCAGTCGGGCGCATCAGAACCCCGCACCCGCTGGCCATTGACGAAGATCCGGGCCGAATTGTCGGCGTGGATAATCAAGGTCGCTTCACTGGGAATCGCATCGAGGACGACCACCTTCCGGAAGCCGTTCGTGCCCGGCGGCACACCGCTCGCGCCGTGGGCGTCGCCCCACACCCAAAACGCCTCCGCCGCGGGCGCCTTGCCCGCGACACGGTCCAGCAACAGGCGGTCGAGCCCACCTTCCGGTTTATCCTGCCAAACGCCAGTGAGGGAGCCCAGCGCGTCCCGGAATTGTTCGGCACTGAACCGGCGCACGGCGGGGCCGGTAAAGGTGAAGGTTGGCTCCGGTTTGTCGGCCAAATTCACCGACGGCAACTGGTAGGCGCGTGAGGTCAGGATCAGTTCCAAGGTGCGTTTGAGGTTCCACTGGTGGGCCACCAAGTCTTCAGCCAGCCAGTCGAGCAGGTCGGGGCTCCACGCCTCGTTCTGCATCACATCGAGCGGTTCGACGAGGCCGCGGCCGAGTAGTTTCGCCCAAAGGCGATTGACGAGGGTGCGCGACAGGCGGCCGTTCTCGCGTCGGGTGATGATCTGGGCGAGCTGTTCGAGGCGGTTCGTCTTGGGGGCTTTGGGGTCCACGGCCCCGAGTTCCGGAAACAGAAACTTCAGCGGGGCAACTTTCCCGGTGGGTTTGTCGCACAGGACCATTTCCAGCGCGTCCTCGGCGTAGATGCCGGCGAGTCCGTAAGCGTCGCCCAACTGCCAATCATCAATGAACGAGTCGTGGCATGAAGCGCACTTGAGGTTCACCCCCATCAGCACTTGCCCGATGTTTTGCGCGGCCTGCATGGGCGGCGTCATCGAGGCGTTGACCGTGCCCCGCCAGACAATGCCCTTGGTGAAGCCTTCGCTCGCCTCGGTCGGGTTCACCAACTCACGGACAAACTGGTCGTAAGGCTTGTTGTCGCGCAGCGCCGCGTAGAGCCACTGGCTGATCTGCTTGCGGCCGCCATCGATGTAGCCGGTGCCCTTGTAATCGTTGCGGAGCAGGTCGTTCCAGAACGAGAGCCAGTGCTGCGCGTAACGCGGGCTGTCGGCGAGCAACTGACGGACAAGGCGCTCCCGCTTGTCGCTGGAACGGTCCTTCAGGAAGGCGTCCAGCTCAGCCGGCGCGGGTAGCAGGCCCACGACATCCAAGTAAACGCGCCGTGCGAACAGGCGGTCGTCCACGGGCTTGGCCGGCTTCACCTGGTGCTGCTTGAAATAGGCATCCGCCAGTCGATCCACGGGCTGCGCCGCCTTGCCCGCGGGCAGTTCGGGCCGACGCGGCTGGAGGTTGTTGGGCGCCGGTTGGGCAAAGGTGACCTGCGGGTCCCACTTCATGCCCTGATCCACCCATGCCCGCAGCACGCCGACCTGTTCACGGCTGAGCTTGGTGCCCTTTTGTGGCATGACCGAGTCGGGATCGGTGCCGGCGACGAGGTGGATGAAATGACTCTTGGCGCTGTCGCCCACTACGACGGCGGGACCGGATTCGCCGGGCTGGAGGAAGGCGTCGCGCGTGTCGAGTTTCCAGTCGCCTTTGGCCTTGCCGCGGCCGTGGCACTTGACGCAACTCGCCTCCAGAATCGGCTGCACCTCACGGCGAAAATCGACCGGCCGCGCCGCGGCGGGAGGCAACTGGGCGAGGGCCTCCGCAGTCGGTTCAGCGCCCGACAAACGAGCGACCCAGCCGAGACTGACCGCAGCCAGCCAAGCATAGAGGGAAAAGCGGGGAACAGACACGCACAGGAATTAGTCGGCGAACCTACCACCGGCGAGTGAAAACCCTCCGCCAGCTCGACCAAATTGCCGCGGGTCGCCGTCACCGCAACTGCCAAGCCGTCTTGAACATCACTTCCAACCCCAAGGGCAGCAGTTGCGCCGCCGACACCACGTTGGTCAGCATCCGGTTGGTGATGCCCAGTTCGAGACTACGGTCGGCCGCGGGCGCCCGCAGATCGGCGTAACGCACGCTACCCAAGGAGACTTGCAGCCGGCCGATACCCGCAAACGACATTCCTCCCAGCAGGTTGGTCGGCACCGGCTGCTGCGTGCCCAAGCCGGCCCGGTCTAGGCGGGCGACAATCTCGGCAACATTGGTTCGGCCTTGGGCATCCACGACGAGGCTGAGTTGAGCGAGGTTCAAGCGCACCTCGTGAAACCGCAGCGCGTTCGTGCGGGCCGCCGCCAAATCATAGGCCAAATAGAGCTCCGGCAGGCTCACCAACGGCAAATCGCCAAAGCCGGGGGGATTTCCCAACGTGAGCCCCTGCACCCGCAGCGTGCCGTCGCGCAAGCCGAGTTGCAGCCGCTCTATCTGGAGCGAACACCCCGTCTGCCGACTCACTGCCGTTGTGAGGGCCGTCTTGACCCACCAGTCGAAGCTGAGAAACCCCACGATCACCACCGCCAACCCGAGGCCGGCAACCCCAAGCAGAACTTGAACGACTGTTTTGAGTTTCACTGTGCGAGCCGGTTTTGACCGCCAACAAAGGCCACCCGACGAAGAAATGAGCCCCCTCGACTAAACCAACACCGGGCCAAACCTGGATTCCGAGTGACACTCATCCGCGGCTCCTCGGTGGGATGAAATTCACAGCCGCACATCCTCCGGCCGGACTTCGAGGCACTCGTCTTGATCTTCCCAAATCAGCGCAGGAAAAATCTCCAACAGCGAAGGCACCAAGTCATGCGCCGCATCCGCGAGCAGGCGTTCGGCCTTTTGCGCGGCATCCTCGTAGTCGCCATCGTAGTCCCGCGCCTTGCTCCGCCGTTCATCGTCCCAATGCGCCACCTCGTGGATGGGCTGGTAGGCGGCCGCCCATTTTCGCAAGGCCGGCAACAGATTCGCCGGCAGCTCGTCGAAGGGCACGCACGTCTCGCCGCAATGCTGGCAAAGCAGGCCATTTTCCGCGACGTCGCGCGTGAACAATGGGAGCATCGGCGCCCGGCAGCAGGGGGCAGAGATGTAACCCGAGGGCATGTTGACCAAGCGCTTGAGCCAGACTTGGCGGTCATGCGCCAGTTGCGCTCCCAGCCGAAACGCCCCCACCAGCGGATGCGACAGGCGCCACGAACGGCCCTGAATCTGCCCGAGCGTCTGAGAACACCACCGAGCCAAGGTCAGGTCATCGAAATCCCTAAAGCTCTTGGCGTATTCCTTCCAAAGACGGTCAACCGCGGTTTCTTCTTTCTGCTCGGCCACGCGGGGAGAATCGGCATTCGAACCTCAAAGTTCAAAGTTCAAATGACCCGGATTCAGCGCCCTGAACCCACCCCCGGCCCCGACTTGCATCCCGGCCTCCGCCGACCAAGCTCCCGCCATGCAATCCCTTCACGCTTACGTCGAACGCGTCGTTGACCTGCTCGATCCCGCCGCCAACCGCCTCTTTAACTGCACCGTCGAGGAAGCCCGCGCCAAGCTCCTTTCTGGCGACGCCGCGCAGGTGGCCGGGATTGACGGCTCGTTCGCGCTGCTCGCCCGCGACGGCAAAACCGTGCGCATGGCCCGCTCGCTCGACCGCCCCATGCGCTATTTCCTAGCCAAACGCGCCGCTGGCCCCGCCCTCGTCGTCGCCGACCGCATGGACGCCATCCACGAACAGCTACAGAAAGAGGGCCTCGCCGACCAATTCCACCCCAGCTACACGCGGATGGTGCCAGCCCATTACGTCGTCGAAATCCAGCTCATCGGCTGTCCCGACCCCGATCCGAGCTACACCCGCTTCTTCACGCCCGAACGCAATTCACTCCCCGCCGACCTCGACGAAATCGGCCGCCACTACGTCGGCGCACTGATCGAAGAAACCGCCAAATTCCTTCGTTCCATTCCGGAACGCGAACCCATCGGCATTGCCTTCTCCGGCGGCGTGGACAGCGGGCTCGTCTTCCTGACCACCTACTTCACGCTGCGCCGACTGGGGATGAATCCCGCCCGGCTCAAGGCCTTCACCCTCAGCTTCGGCGACGGCCCCGACCTCGCCCAAGCCCGCGAGTTCCTCGAACGCCTCGA
Source organism: uncultured Verrucomicrobiota bacterium (assembly GCA_903821635.1). Classification (GTDB taxonomy): domain Bacteria; phylum Verrucomicrobiota; class Verrucomicrobiia; order Limisphaerales; family UBA9464; genus CAIWAH01. Next base: position 17,912 of record CAIJLV010000188.1, read on the forward strand.
CCTAGGCCTGTTCCTGGAAGAAATCCACGCCGACCCAGCGGAACTCGACCACGCCGAAGCCTTGCGCGTGCTGGAAGACTATAAGCCGCTCGACGTCGAATGCGGCGTCATGGGCCTCGCGCTCTGCCGCGGCATCCGGCGGCGCTACCCGGACTGGAAACATCTGCTCGACGGCGACGGCGGCGACGAAAACCTCAAGGACTATCCCATCGAGGAAAACCCCGAACTGACCATCCGCTCGGTCGTCCACAACCTGATGCTCTACCACGAAGGCTGGGGCGTGGGCCGCATCAAGCACTCGCTCACTTACAGCGGCGGCCTGAGCCGCGGCTACGTGCGGACCTACGCGCCGGCGCGGAAGTTCGGCTTCGAAGGCTTCAGCCCGCTGATGAGCCGCGGCGTCATGGCCGTGAGCGAGGCCATCCCATTCATTGATCTGACGCAATATGACGTGCCGACGCTCTACTCGCTCAAGGGCGAAGTCGTCCGGCGCGGCGTGAAGGCGCTCTTCGGCGTGGACATGCCCGTGTTCGAGAAACGCCGCTTCCAGCACGGCGCCACCCGCAAGGAAACCCTCCGTGCCAAACTGCCCGCGCAAGAAGCCGTGTATCGGAAGCAGTTTTTGGCGATGTATCAGTAGATTTGGAACGTTTCAGTCAAACCGATACCATCTAGTATATGGCTCAAGATCTACCTTGGCGCGACGCGATCGAAAAAGTTCTCAGGGAGGCCGGCACAACGTTGCATTACACCGAGATCGCAGATCGGATCGTTGCGTTGAAGCTCCGAACAAGTGTAGGCGCGACGCCAGCCGCAACGGTAAGCGCATTCCTCACGACGACAATCAAAGCGCAAGGTGACAAAGCGCCGTTTATCAAGGTCGGCAGAGGAGAGTTCATCATCCGAGATTTAGGTTCCGCGGTTCAGCAGGCAAAGGCCGTCGAAACAGAGAAAGCAGAGGAGAGCCAATATGAAATCATTACCTCTTTCGGTATGTTCTGGAGGCGAAGTCTTGTTGGTTGGACTACGAATCCAAAGCTCTTGGGTATGCAGCAATTGGGTGCAGCACCGGTCGATTTCGGGGCACAGCTTGGCATCTACCTACTCTACGACGGACGTGAGGTGGTTTATGTTGGCAGAAGCACAGATCGTCCCATTGGACGCCGTCTTTACGAGCATACATCGGATCGCCTAGCAACACGTTGGGATCGGTTTTCTTGGTTCGGATTTCTTCCCGTTTCCGAACAAGGCAAGCTCGGATCTTTATCAGCGAGCTACCTTTCTGAGAAACTTATCCCAGCCCTCGAAGCGGTCTTAATCGAGGCGCTTGAGCCGAGGCAAAACCGTCGCCGTGGCGACGATCTCTCTGCGGTCGAGTTTATCCAGAAGGAGGACCCCGAAATCCGGAAGAAACAGCTTAGGGAGACGCTCGATGCCGTCTTGGAAAAAGCATAACGACTACGACGGGCCGTCTGACTGACTCTAATTGTTAATCTGGTTTCTCGCCTCCATATCCCCCAACGTGAAAACCGTTCTCCCTGTCCTCGTTTTGCTTTTTTGCATGCTCGTGGGTGGGGCTTCGGTTCGAGCCGCAGATGCCGCTGAACCTCTCAAAGACAAATCCCCAAGACTCATCGCGCCCGCCGCGTCCACCGGGACAGGCCTGCTGCTGGAGCCGGCGTTGACGCTGCCGGAGTTCACCCGGGAGAGGTTCGCCGCGGCCATGGCCACCGTCGGCCCCGAGAAGATCCAGCGGCCTTGGACCCATCCGGTCGTCACCCTGCCGCCGCATCCGCGCGCCGACGCGAAGGGTCTGACCGAGGCCGAGGTGAAGGCCTACATGGTCGAGGCGAAGCGGCTCTTCAGCCGTGGTGAGGCCGTGCCGCTCTCGGACGTGGGTCTCATCAGCACGCAGGAGGACGTGATCCGCCGGCCGATGCTCAACCACATCGCCGCGTTCTCAAACGCCGTCGCCCGCGTTTACCTGCTCGTGCAGAAGACTTCGACCGACGAGCACTGGGCCTATTTCTCCATCGTGCAGGACCTCACCGTGACGCCCGCGCTCGATTACTACGCCGAGCTGCGGAAGGAGGGCCCGAAGTTCGAGGGCACGAGCTGCTACAAGTGCCATTCGTCCGGTCCGCTGGCGATTCATCCGGCGCGCGAAGATCTCGTGCTCGACGCGCCGCTCGCCGCCGCCATCGGCCGGCACATCGCCGAGCAGCCACGTTCGCAGTTTGTCTTCCCCAAGGATTCGCCGAAGCCGCCCACCGGCGAGAAGCTGACGCTGAAGTTCTGCGCGAAGTGCCACGACGACGACGGCGACCGCGACGCGCTGTATCAGGTCCATTCGCATCCGATCCGCGTGCTGGTGGACTTCGGCTACATGCCGCCGAACCGCCGCCTGAAGCCCGAGGAGATCGCCGAACTCAAGGCGTGGCTGGCGAAAAAACCTTGAGCTTCCGGCCGCGCGCCGGGGGCCGCCTCCCCGTTTTGGGGCGGCAAAAATCTGACCCCGAAAACCGCTCCCGGATTGACCCATCGCGCCCGGCCGCCTAGAGCCTATGGGCACGAATGAGTCCCCAATTTTCCCGACGCAGTTTTGTTGCGCTGACCGCCACCGCCACCCTCTTGGCGGCTTCCGGTTGCGCCGGTTTCGCCCAAGCCCTCAACCAGCCCCCGGCCGGGTTTAAGCCGCTTTTCAACGGCCAAGATCTCACCGGTTGGCGCGGCGGTGACACCTTTGATCACCGCAAGTATCTGGCCATGGACCCCGCGGCTCGCGCCAAGCAGGACGCCGAATGGACCGCCGACATGCGCGCCCATTGGAGCGTGCAGAACGGTGAATTCGTCAACGACGGCCACGGCAAATACGCCACCACGGTGCAGGACTACGGCGATTTCGAGCTGCTGGTCGATTACAAGACGGTCGCCCTCGCCGATTCTGGCATCTACCTGCGCGGCGTGCCGCAGGTGCAAATCTGGGATTATACGGAGAAGGCCAAGTTCAACCTCGGGGCCGACAAGGGTTCGGGTGGGCTGTGGAACAATTCGCCCGGCGCTCCCGGCAAAGATCCCGCCGTGCTGGCGGACAAGGCGTTTGGCGAATGGAATTCCTTCCGCATCCAAATGGTCGGCTCCCGCGTGAGCATTTGGCTCAACGGTAAGCAGGTCGTGAAACACGCGCTGATGGAGAACTATTACGACCGCAAGCTGCCCGTGCCAGCCCAGGGCCCGATCGAGCTCCAGACCCACGGCGGCGAAATCCGCTGGCGCAACGTATTCATCCGCGAAATCGGCGCGGTCGAAGCGAACAAGATCCTCGCCAACCAAGGCGAGGAAGGCTTCCAGTCGGTCTTCAACGGCAAGGACTTCACCGGTTGGTCGGGCCCGCTGGATAACTACGAAATCGTGAACGGCGCGGTCCGCTGCAAAGCTGGCAAAGGCGGCACGATTTTCACGAAGGAGGAATACGCCGACTTCACCGTGCGACTGGAGTTTCAAGTGCCTTCCGGCGCCAACAACGGCCTCGCAATCCGCTATCCGGGCAAGGGTGACACCGCTTACGACGGCATGTGCGAACTGCAAGTGCTCGCGGAAGACTACGAAAAAGTGCACAAGGCCAAACTCGACCCGCGCCAAGTTCATGGCTCCGTCTATGGCATTGCGGCCGCGGCGACCGGATTCCAACGCCCACCCGGCGAATGGAATTTTCAAGAAGTCACCGTGAAGGGTTCCAAGATCCGCGTGGAACTCAACGGTTCCCTGATCCTCGACACCGACGTGGCGAACGTGAAGGACTTCATGGCCAACTCGCCGCATCCCGGGAAGGATCGCCCCAGAGGTCATTTCGGCTTCGCTGGCCACAATGACCCGGTCAGCTTCCGCAACGTGCGGATCAAGAAATTGTAATTGGGGCGGTCAAACTCGCTCGAAGGACGATTCAAAGGGCCGGGGTCTGACGATCCCGGCCCTTGTTCTTTCCTCCGCTTTGCACTTTGAGCGCGGGCGATTTCTCCGCACCCTTCTCGCCGCTTTATGAGTTCCGCTACGTTAAAAATCGCCGCGCTTGCGGGCGACGGCATTGGTCCCGAAGTCATGCGCGAAGCCATCAAGGTGCTCCGCGCCGTGGAGCAGAAATTCGCGCTTTCGATCACCCTCACCGAGGCTCCGGTCGGCTGGGCGGGCATTGATGCCGCCGGCCAGGCCTTGCCCGAGGCTACGCTGAAACTTTGCCGCCAGTCCGACGCCATCCTCTTTGGCTCCGTGGGTTTGCCCGACCGAGACCCGACGATTCCCAAGGAACAGCGGCCTGAACGCGCCGCCCTGCTCCGACTGCGCAAGGAATTCAGCCTGTTCGCCAACTTGCGCCCGGTGCAATTGCCCAAAGCCTTGGCCTACGCCTGCCCGCTCCGCCCCGAGCGCCAAGGCGACGGTCTCGACCTGTTGGTCGTGCGCGAATTGACCGGCGGCATGTATTTCGGCCAACCGAAACTGACCGAGGAGATCACCGACGGAACCCGCCACTTTCGCCGGGCGATTGACACGATGGTTTACAGCGAACCCGAGATTGAGCGGATCGCCCACGTGGCCTTCCAAGCGGCCCAATGGCGCCGCAAAAAAGTCACCAGCATCGACAAGGCAAACGTGCTGGAAAACGGCGTGCTCTGGCGCGAAGTCGTCACCCGTGTGGCGAAGGACTACCCAGCCGTCGCGCTGGAACACATGTTCGTGGATAACGCAGCCATGCAACTGGTGCTAAGACCGACGCAGTTCGACGTCGTGCTCTGCGAAAACTTGTTTGGCGACATCCTGTCCGACGAAGCCGCGGCGCTCGCGGGCTCGCTCGGCATGTTGCCCAGCGCCAGCCTCGGGGCGACTACGGGCGAACAGACCTTTGGCCTCTACGAACCGGCCGGCGGCACCGCGCCGGACATCGCCGGCAAGAACTTGGCCAATCCGATTGCCCAGATTCTCAGCTCGGCCTTGCTCCTGCGCTACAGTTTCAAGCTCGAAGCGGCCGCCCGGGCGATTGAAGGCGCCGTGAGTGCCGCCATCGCACAGGGACTGCGCACCGGCGACATCTACAATCCCGCCGACCCGGCGGCGAAAAAAGTGGGCACCCAAGAAATGGGCGACGCAATTGAGGCGGCAATTTGAACGGTGAGTTGACACCCCGGGCGCAAATTTAGTCTCTTGGCTCAGGGAGTTTTCCAAGCACAACCATGACCACTCATTTGGCTCACTCAATAGCAGTTCGTTGGGGGACATTGCTCTTGTCCGCAGCGCCGCTAGCCGTCTCCGCGGACACCGCTTTTCTGTCCTATACACTGCAAGATAACACCGTCTTGACAGGGACCTTTGCCGGCACTCTCGCGGGCGACCTGTTCACGGCTACTAGCGTGCTCGCCCTCGACTACAATGGTTTTACCTACGATCCGGCTGACTTCCCAACGTTGGTTTCCCTCGATAGTTTTTTGGCCTCCAGTTTCGCTGATCCAATTCTGAGCCTCAGCGGCACCTACTTGGACATCTTGGTCGTGGGATTTGATGGCTTTTCCTTCGCCGTCGGAAATGAAACTGCAACCGAGATTCTGGATGACCAGTATTCCGGCAGCGGCCTTTTCGGAGCGACCACGGAAACCTTCGTCCTGGCCAACTACTCGTTGGAAGTCGTGCCTGCCAGCGTCCCCGAACCCTCCACCTACGCGGCTGTGGGCATGGTTACGCTCGCTTTAGGCAGCACTTGGTGGCGATCACGCCGCAAGTCCTGACCCGAAGTGCGTTGCTTCTTCCCGGCGGCAGTCCTCTGGACTCGCCGCCGTTTTTCTTTTCCGGATCAGCTTCCCGCCGAATCGGGTGCTCGTCGGGGCGGCGGTGCATTTAACTTCAGGTAGACCCACTCCTCGAGCGGCCGCAGTGGCCGCAGCCATGAGTAAAAGGGCGAGTAAAGCAGCCGCAAGCGCACCAGTGACAGCAGCATGTTGATCGACGTGCGGAAATTGAAAACCACCTTGGAACCCGTCTGGTCATTCCATTCGGTGGGCACTTCTTTGACCGAAAAATCGGCTTTTTGGAGCGAGTAAAGCAGGTTCACATCGAAGGCAAGGTCAGCGAGCCGGAGCTGGGAGTGAACCGTCTCGATGGCTCGCCGAGTCATCACCTTCGCGCCACATTGGGTGTCCCGGATACCCATCCAGAAAAAACCTTCGACAAAGAGGTGAAACAAGCGGCTGGCGAACTGGCGCTTCTGCGGTTGCGCGTGGGTGATCTTCGAATCCGGTAGCCAGCGCGACGCCACCACACAATCGGCTTCGCCTCGTTCGCAGCGGTGGACGAGTTCTAAGAGCGCCGCCGGTGGGGTGGCCCCGTCCGCATCCACATAACCGATCAAGTCGGCTAGGGGCGCGAGCTTCAAGCCTTCAATCAAAGCCCCCCCCTTCCCGATCCGGCCGGGGAATTCCAAGTGGGAGATACTGAGATACTTTTGCTCGGCAGCGCGCACCACGCCGAGCGTGTTGTCCCAACAACCATTCAAAACCACTACGATCCGCGCCCGGCCCGGGTAGTGATGGTAAAGATACTCCGCGTAGCGGGCCAAAACCGGACCGATGCGCCCCTCCTCGTTGTAGGCAGGCACCAAGAGCAGAAGACTGGGGGCGGTTAAAGACACGCGAGAGCAGATTGCCGTGGGCGACCGGAATTTCTCAATGCTCAAGGGGGAAATCCCGCGTCGGGCCACCGCCGGCTCGGGGTCTACGCATTGAATTGCAAATCATGCAGGCGTCGGTAGGCGCCGTTTTGAGCGATCAATTCAGCATGGCGGCCGCTTTCGACAATCCGGCCCTGGCTCATGACGACAATTAGGTCGGCCTTTTGGATGGTCGAAAAGCGGTGCGCGATGCAAATCGTCGTGCGGCCCTGCATCAGGCCTTCGAGTGCGGCCTGCACCGCCCGTTCCGATTCGGAGTCGAGCGCACTGGTCGCCTCGTCGAGGACAAGGATGGGCGCGTCGCGCAACAGCGCGCGCGCGATGGCTAACCGCTGGCGTTCCCCTCCGGACAGCGCCATGCCGCGTTCGCCAACCAGTTCTTCGTAACCCGCAGGTTTGGCCCGGATGAAGCCATCGGCAAAGGCGTGTTGAGCCGCGGTCTCGACTTCGACGTCCGTGGCCGACAGGCGGCCGTAACGCAGGTTGTTCCGGATGGTGTCGTTGAAGAGGATCGTCTCCTGGGTCACGATCGCGATCTGGTCGCGGAGGTCGGATGACTTCACATCGCGCACGTCCACGCCGCCAATCCTGATGCTGCCGGTGGCGGGATCGTAGAAGCGCAGCAACAGGTTGGTGACGGTCGTCTTGCCCGAACCGCTGGCACCGACGAGGGCCACCAGTTGTCCCGGCTGGATCGTGAGGGAGAAATCGCTGAGCGCGGGCTTGCCCTCGTAACCGAAGCTTACACCGGAAAATTCAATCGCCGCGCCGCGGGCTGAAAGCGGCTTGGGCAGAGCGGGTTCCGGCAAAACCGGGTCTTCATCGAGCAGGGAAAATAGCCGTTCGCCGGCAGCCCGGCCTTGTTCTAGGAAGCCCCAAAAACGGCTGAGCCCTTTCACTGGCTGGTAGAGAGAAAACAGCGCGCCAAGGAAGGAAGTGAAATCTCCCGCCGAAGGACGCTGATCCGTGAGTCGAGCCACGTAGAACAAGAGGAGGCAAACCCCACAGGCGCCGAACGCTTCGATCATCGGGCCAGGCAGTTCCGCAGCCCGGAACAAACGCATCAGTTGGCTGGCGATCCGACGGGAGGTCTGGTTGAAACGGCCCGCCAGCGTGGCCTCCAAGTTAAAAGCCTTCACCACCCGGATACCGGTGAAGCTTTCCTGCATTTGTGAACCTAATTCTGCAGTAGCCGTCTGGGCTGCCTTCCACGAATGACGCGCTTTACGCCCGAAAATCAGAACGGGAACGACCACGAAGGGCAGCACCAGCAAGGAGAGGACAGTGAGTTTCGGTTGCAGGTAAATCAGATAGGCCACGATGCCCAAAACCGCGGCCGGCTCCCGGCTCAGGGTCGCCATGGACCAGATGATGGCGTTGACGATGGCCTGGGTATCAAGAGTCAGGCGGGAAACCAGATCACCGGTTTGAATCCGGCCGAAATACCCGAGAGAGAGCCGCTGAAGGTGTGCAAACAAGCGCACCCGGAGGTCATGCACCACGTAAGTGGCAACCCATTGCAGTAAGTATTGATTGAGAAACAGTCCCAGCCCGCGCAACAACATCGCCAACGGCAGCAGGGCGATGATCCACAGCAAAGCCGGCGACTTGGGATCTACGCGCACCGCCTCAAACGCCCGCTGGACCGGCTCCCGGATGAGCTCGGGCAGTGGCTTCAATTTTTCCAAACTTTCCGCCCCCGTGGTCGGGAAAATTGCATCAATAACCAGCTTCACTGCCAAGAGCAGGAGTCCGCTGCCAAGGGCGTAAGCCAGACCAGCGAGCACCCCCAGCCAGAGCCGGCGTTGATGCGGGCGGACAAACGACCAGAGCTGTCGGAGAAAATGCGCCATGAAAACGTAGTCGTAGACTGCCCGTGGCCCGTCGTTCGGCGCGAGCTCGAAAGCCGGCGGCGGCCAGCGAGCAGTCGCCGCCGGTGGGCGGCTGCACCTCAAGGTTGAGGCGCTGAAGCAACGAGATACATGTTGTCGGAAAAGGGAAACCGGTCCCTCACGCCCATGCGAGCCACCTCCAGTCCGGCCAGCTCCACTTGGCGGCGCAAGGCCGTCGGGGTGAAGTAATTCACATGGTCGGGGAACCGAAAGCCGCACCATTTGGACCCGCGGAAATGGCGGTTCCAGCAAGCGAAGTTCGGCACCTTGATCAGCACTTGGCCGCCGGGCACCAACCGACTGCGCAACGCCGCGAGCACTTCGCCCGGTGCGGTTTCGTGTTCGAGGTAGGACGAGAGGAGCGCGCAGTGGAAATGGGCGGAGGGAAATTCCTGAATCCCCTCGGTGGCTGGACGGTTGATGACTTGCCCCCCCAGCCGAGCGAGTCGCTCAGTCGAAATGCGGCTAAGCTCCTTGGAGATTTCGACCCCGCAGGGAATAACGCGGACTCCATCGGCGGCAAACGCCGCGCCAATCCCCTCCAGCATGTGCCCCCAGCCGCAGCCGACATCGAGCACTCGGAATTCCTGCGGCCGGCCACAGGCGACCCAAGTCTGGCGGGTGAGCTGAAGAAATTTATTCCGCTGGGGCCACAGCTGTTGGCGGAGTTTTTTCATGAAGTCGCTCAACCCGGACCAGAGCGGTTCAGCTTGCCGGCGACGCGTGCGTTCCTGTTCGTGAGTCACCTCGAAGGCGTATTCCGTTTCGAGGGCCGCGTAGCCCGGTGGATTTTCCAAATACAACATGCCGGTGGCGGAACATTCACGCAGAACCCATTTGCCCCGCGAAAAGCGGGACTGAGTTTCGTGCGACCGATGGCAGACCGGACAAGGTCGAAGCATCGCGTCAGGTTGACAGCCGATCACCGCGTGGTCGAGCGCTTGCCCGGTTGCAAGACCGACAAAATCCCCCCTCGGCGCCGCCAGGGAAATTCACAAGTCGAGTCCATCGAGCTGTCGCCGTTCGCGTTTGGTGGGGCGGCCGGCACCTCTCGGGCGAAAGGCGGGAGTAACGAAAACTGGATCGCGGACCGGATTGTATTCTTCGGGTGGGGTGAGGTCCTCGGCGAACTGGGGGACAAGTTTGGCACCTACGCGGGATGCAGGCGCGCTCAGCACCTTCAGGGTGCGGGTAATTTGACCGCACCGAGCCACGATCAACTCGCCGGGCTTCACTTCGCGGGCTGGTTTGCTGGGTTCGCCGTTCAGTTTTACGTGCCCGGATTTGATACTCTCGGCCGCGAGGGTTCGGGTTTTGTAAAGGCGCACGGCCCAAAGCCATTGGTCGAGACGCATATCAAGGGGTCCGGCCAGCACACCGGGCGCAAAGGCCGAAAAATTCAAGGCGATGGCTTACCTGCGTAAATCCGTGGCGCCGGGCCATGGCCGCTTCGACGTTCGGCGGGAAGCATTCATCAATTTCAACCACCAACGAGCAGTTACGACAAACCAAGTGGTGGTGGTGGCCATCGTCACCCTCCGCCAAAAGTTCAAACCGAGCTACGCCATCTCCGAGGTCAAATCGCCGGACAAGACGCATTTCCTCCAACGTATGAAGATTGCGGTAAACGGTCGCCAAATCGCAACCTTCCCGCCCCAAGGCAGCGTGGATTTCCTTGTTGCTCAACGGGTGCTGATGCCGCCGGAGCACATCCAGTATCGCCTGGCGCGGGCCGGTAATTTTGCGCGCACCTTGCCGCAGGCGTTCGGTCAGTTCCGTCAGCGGCTGCTGGATAAGCCGGTGCGGATGAGGGTGTTGGCCACAAGGCTGTTTCATTGAGGCTCAGGGCGCGGCCGGCGCAGTTGGGCAACGGGCAGCGACAAGATAAACAGCGCAGCGCACGTCAGCACAATTGTCGGACCGCACGGCAAGTCGAACTGGTAACTGGCTGCCACCCCGCCAATACCGCCAACCAATCCACCCAACACACTCAGCGCCAAGTGTTGGCGAAAGTTTCTGGCCAGATTCCTCGCCGTGGCTGGCGGGATTACGAGCAGCGACGTGACGAGAATTATTCCCAGGAGCCGGATACTCAGCGCAACGACAGCCGTAAGCAGGACGACGAAAACGTAGTTCAGCCGGCGCACTGGAATACCCGCCACATGCGCGAGATCTTCTTGAACCGTGAGTAGTGTGAGCGGGTTGAGAAGTCGAAAAACAACCACTCCGACCACAGCCGCAACCCCTCCAGCCACCCACACATCACCCGAACCGACGCTCAGGATGTCGCCAAAAAGGTAGCGGTGGAGTTCGCCGCGGAAACCTTTGAGCAGGCTAAAGCCGGTGACCCCCAAAGCCATAAAGGTGGACATCAGCAACGCCATGATCGTATCGGAAAGCAACTGGGTCCGTTCCTTCAGCCAGAGAATGAGCCCAGCCACAAGCAGGCTGACAAACAGCATGGCCCAAGTCGGATCAGGCATGCCGAGCCAAAGTCCGGCCGCCACGCCCGCCAACGCGGAGTGCGCCACCGTGTCGCTGAAGAATGACATTCGGCGAGCCGTGACGAAGACCCCCAGCAGCCCGCACAAGGGGGCAAGCAATACTGCGGTCCACAGCGCCCGCTGCATGTAAGGTTCACTGAACATGAAGATGCTGATGTCCGGGGCTGTGATCGTGGTGATAAGGTGTCACATGGATGCCGTAAGCCTGCTTCAACGAGTCTGCGCTCATGACCTCCTCCGGCGTGCCTTCGCAGCAGATCACGCCATTCAGGGCGTAGACTCGGGATGCATGGCGGAAAACCATTGAAAGATCGTGGGACACCAGCACGACGGTAAGTCGATGGCGGCGGTGAACTTCGGTGATGAGTTCATAGAAGCTGTGTTCGCCCGGCGTATCGACGCCAGCCGTCGGCTCATCAAGGAGGAGCAATTCAGGGTTGCCCAGTAAACTGAACGCAATCAGCACCCGTTGAAGTTGCCCACCGCTAAGGCCAGCGATTGGCCGATCCAACAAACGCACGACGTCAAACTCCTCCAGTGTGGCCTTCATCGCCGCATCGGTGACCCGATGTGGTTGCCAAAACCAACCACGGGTTTCCCGAAGTTTTAGGGCAAGAAACTCCCGCACACTCAGCACAAAACTGCGATCGAGCGAGAGTCGCTGCGGCACGTAGCCCACCCGGCGTAATAAAGCCGGGCAAAGCTTCTCCCCGAAGAGTCTAATTTCCCCCGCACCCGGCGTTTGCAGGCCCAGCAGACAACGAAGCAGCGTGGTTTTTCCAGACCCATTGGGGCCGATCAGAGCTACAATTCTCCCTTTGGGCACATGAAAATCAACTCCCCGAAGCACTTGGGTATCGCCCAAGGTAACTTTCAGCCCTCGAACCTCGATGGCTAGGCCGCCTGCGTGAAACTGAATGTTAGACATATCAGCGCAGTGCCGCAGAGAGCGTTTGGAGATTCCGCCTCATGCCATCTTCATAGGCCGTCGGTGAGAGCGAGCCGGTCTCGAGCACATCAAGATGCACCACCGAGAGTTTTAGGTCCCGGGCCAACTGCTGAGCGAGACGGGGATTAAATTGGGGTTCAGTAAAAATCACCTTTACTCCGCGGTCACGGATGGCTTGCGACAACGCGGCCAAGTAACGAGGCGATGGTGAGGCCCCGGGAACTTCCTCGATCACGCCCACCAGTTTGATTCCGTAGCGACGACAAAAATAAGGAAACGCATCGTGAAAAGTCACTACCTCACGCTTTATGCACCGGGCAATTGCGTCACGAATTTCAAGATCAAGGCGATTAAGGCGGTCACAGTAAGCTCGCCCATTGGCTTGGTAATCCGACGCATGTGCGGGGTCAACCTCCTGTAGAGCCGTAACCAAATTAGACACAGCGTGCTTGGCCAGCACTGGATCTAACCACAAATGCGGGTTAGCAGCAGCGCCATGATCGTGGGAATGAGACTTGATACCCGAACCCAATTTCAATTCTGGCAGCTCGAA
>CAIJLV010000189.1 GCA_903821635.1 uncultured Verrucomicrobiota bacterium
CAAACTACCGCGGAACAGGTCCCTACACCGGATGCTCAGCCGGGGCGTACCTCGGCTGGACGGTGCCAGTGGGCAGCTACCCAGCAAATGCTTTCGGCTTGTATGACATGCACGGTAATCTCTGGGAATGGTGCAACGACTGGTACGGCACGTATGGTGGAACTGTGACGAACCCTGTGGGTGCAGAGGCGGGCTCGAACCGGGTGGCCCGCGGCGGCTGCTGGGGCTCCAACGCCGAGCGCTGCCGCTCTGCTCGCCGGGTCTACGCCGGCCCGGCCAACTCGCCATCCCCGCTCGGGTTCCGCCCCGTGAGGTCGGCCAACTGAGTGCGCCTAGTCCAGGCAGGTCACGAGTGAACCACCCCTCCCTCCTCTCGCCCGGCGGCAAGGGAGAGGGGGGGCTGTGTTCATCAGGTCGAATGGTGCCGCGCCAAGCGGCCGAGCTACATGACCTCGGGCTTTAGAAAGTTGCTTGAAGGAGGTCGGTCTTGAAGGGCAGGGATACGTTCACTTCCGATGAAGTAGTGGCCATTCGAAGGCTGCTGCGCGAAAAGGCGAAGGCAGATGGAGCAGGCCAGAAGTCCGTCAGGTCGAAGCTGCGCAAGCTGGGCTTCTACATTTCGGATTTTGCGTTCGGCGAGGCCGGGTTCGAGGTGGCCGATTTTGATCGGCTCGTGGCTAATGGGACGATCAAGGAGCAACATGCTGCGTTGCGAGAGCCCGAACCGACACCGCGGATCGGTGCCAGCGCCAGCACCGTGGCTGGCGAAGGGCGAGAGCTCCGGGCGGCGGCGGCTGAGAGGTACCGGCCGAAGGCGATCAAAGTGCTCCTCGTCGCAGAGGCACCTCCGAACGCGGCAGACCGGTACTTCTACTTCGAGAACGTCACATCCCACGACTGGCTTTTCCGCGGTGTCAGCGAAGTCCTCTTGGGCCGCGTGCCAGATCGCAACTCGAAAGCTACTGCACTTGCGCAACTGAGAGATCAAGGGCTATTCCTTATTGATCTCAAGCCGACACCGGTAGATGACACCGATCTAACCCGCTACGTTCCTGAACTCGTTGCTCGCTGTAAGGCACTTGCCCCCGAACGCATCATCCTGATTAAGGCCACGGTCTACGACGCGGCGTATCGGCCGCTTCGGGTCGCGGGGCTGCCCGTGATCGACAAGCGGGTATTCTTCCCTTCCACGGGCAGGCAAGAGGACTTTCGACGCCAGTTCGGCGAGGCGTTGAGGGCGAAGCCGTAACAGTGCGAGGCCGTAGTCGGGCAGGGCGGCCCGCATCCCCCGCCTCTCGCCCGGCGGCAAGGGAGAGGTGGGGATGACCGCGCCGCAGCGTCGCACCACCATTCCCATATCGGTTTACGCCGCCACTCCGACGGTGTATCCTCAACGCCCATGCGGGCGCCGCACATCTATGTGAGCTTGCCCCAATCAGTTGCATTATCCACTCGCCGTATGGCCGGGGACAGGTGCCTGTGTTTGAACAAGCCTTCAAGAACATCG
>CAIJLV010000190.1 GCA_903821635.1 uncultured Verrucomicrobiota bacterium
ACATCGACGCGGTGTTCGCCTCAGTGAAAGAGAAATTTGGCCGGCTCGATCTTTTACTGCATTCCGTGGCCTTCGCTCCCCGGGAAGCTCTGGAAGGCGACTTCCTCGACACCACGCGCGACGCCTTCAAGGTCGCCCACGACGTGAGCGCCTATTCCCTCATCGCCTTGGCCCGCGGCGCCTCCCCCTTGATGACCAACGGTGGCAGCATCGTCGCCATGAGCTATTACGGCGCCGAAAAGGTGATTCCGCATTACAACGTGATGGGCGTCGCCAAAGCCGCGCTCGAAGCCAGCACCCGCTACCTCGCCAATTCGCTCGGCCCGAAGAAAGTCCGAGTAAACTGCATTAGCGCCGGCCCGATGAACACCTTGGCCGCACGCGGCATCTCCGGCTTGTCCGAAATGCTCAAGCACTACGAGGCCCACGCCCCGCTCAAGCGCAACGTGTTACCCGACGAACTTGGCCACACCGGCGCCTTCCTCGCCAGCGACGGGGCGGCGGCCATCACCGGCCAAGTGCTCTACGTGGACTGCGGCTATCAGATCATGGGGATGTGATTCGTCGGCCTAGCGGATGCGGCAGAACAATCAGCATGAACAATCGGCATGGATTGCGCAGTAATTCGCCGGGATTCTGGATTGGGTGGCTGGTTTGTGGAGCCAGTTGGGGCGTCATCGGTGCGTTAGACCCTCAAATTTCCCAGCGTAGTTCGGGCCTGATTGCACTCGCCGCCTTCGCGGCATTTCCTTTGGCCATTGCCGTTTCCGAACTCCGCAGTGGCTACGCTTGGAAGAACCGCGCCCCCGGCAACAGGGGAGTTCATCGTTCCGAAGCTCCCGGTAAGTTCTACCGCTCGGTCGTCTTCCACTTTGTGCTGGCGGCGGTCATCACCGGCTTCGGAGTTTGGCGGTTCTTTCATCACGGAAGCATTTCGTAATCACCTCAACGTGCTACCGACAAGACGTCGGCCGCACTTTCACTCGCCTTCACCGCCTCAACATCGGCACCGGCATGACGCCGCCAAGCTGTTGGGCGCGGCGCACGAGGTCCACGAACTCGGCCCGATAACCCTCCTTATCTTCGCCGAGCCCCTGCTCCGCTAGGCGCGAGATTTTTTCCCACGTGAGTTCGCCTCGGTGCGGCGATTGTCGGAGCAACATGCCGTAGCCCGCCACGGCCGCGGCGAACTTGAAGTCGCTGCTTGCCTGCGCGAACTCACGGTCGCCGTCCTTCAGCGGCGTTTCCATCAGCCGACTGGTTTCGCCAGCAGGCAGCTTGTAGCGCAGTTTGAGGTTCAGCAGTTCGTCGCCGTGCTCAGACTTCAGGCGCGGTTTCACTTCGTCGGCTGCGGGTTTGCCCTGGTAGCGGAGCGGATCCACCCCCGCGAGGTTGGGCACGGCGGGCTCGATTTCGTAAAGCACGGTGATCTGGTGGCCGGCACCGACTTCGCCGGCATCGCGGGAGTCGTCGTTGAAGTCGCGATCCCTGAGCGCCCGATTTTCGTAGCCAAGCAGGCGATAGGACTTCACCCGGGCCGGATTAAATTCGACCTGCACCTTCACATCCTTCGCCACGGTTACCAGCGTGCCTTCGAGCTGTTCGCTGAGCACTTTCCGCGCTTCGGTGAACGAATCCACGTAGGCGTAGTGGCCGTTCCCTTGGTCGGCGAGCAGTTCCATCGTGCCGTCCTGGTAGTTGCCCATGCCGTAGCCAAGCACGCTCAGGAACACGCCAGACTGGGCGCGCTCAGTGATGAAGCTGAGCAGCTCGCCGCGGTCGGTGATGCCCACGTTAAAGTCACCGTCCGTGCAGAGGATGACGCGGTTGACGTGCTCACGGTTGAACTGGTTCGTCGCCATCGCATAAGCCATTTGGATGCCCGCGCTGCCGTGCGTGCCGCTGCCGGCCCGGAGGCCTTCGATCACCGCCGTCAGCTTCGTTTTGCCCGCGGCATCGACGCGTGTGGGCTCCGCCGCCACACGCGATTCGCCGGCATAGGTCACGATGCCCACGCGGTCGCGGTCGGTGAGCTTGTCGAGCAGCAGGCGCAGCGAACGCTGCACCAGCGGCAGCTTGTTCTCGGGCCCCATCGAGCCGCTCACGTCCACGAGAAACACAAGGTTTGCCGCGGGCCGTTCGCGCCGGTCCACGGCTTTCGCCTGAAGTCCGAGGCGAACCAGCTTGTGGCCTTCCTTCCATGGCGATTCGGCCAACTCGAAGGCGGCGAGGAAAGGATGTTCGCCCTTGGGCTGCGGGTAGTCGTAGTGGAAGTAGTTGATCAGCTCTTCCAGCCGCACCGCGGCGCGCGGCGGGAGCGAACCCTCGCGCAAAAAGCGGCGGGCGTTGGCGTAACTCGCCGTATCCACATCCAAGCTGAAGGTCGAGAGGGGAGCACTACTGACCGACTTAAAGTCGTTATCGGCAATCGCTTCGTAGCCTTCGCCACCGGGCTGCGGATAGCGGGGCGCGAGCGGGGGAATGGGGCGGGGTTGGAAATGGCGTTCCTCACGCCCCGCCGATACCGCGGCGTCAGAACTCACCACGCCCCCGGCAAATCCGAGCGAAACAACGCCGGGATTGGCTTCGGCGACAGCTAGCGACCGGGACTGGTCGGCAAGTTCCTGCCCCGCAACGGCCGGCGCGGAGGCCGGTCGCGGCGCCAAGCCGTAACGGTTGGCCAACCTCGTTTGTGGCTCCGGTCGCGCCGCTGAACTTACCGGAGCCGATGCTCCGGGCGGTGAGGTCACGCCCAAACGGTCCGGGGCCAGCCCTTGGGACTTCGACTTCCCGCCCGGAGCACTCGCCACAACCGCCGAGTCACGGGCGGCTTTCGGTCGGGGAGTCAGACCGGCGGTCGGGCCGGACGTTTCCAACCGGCCTAGGGCCTCGGCGACGGGCGGTGCAACGGGGGTGTTGGCCACCGTCAGTGGAGTTATCGGGGCAACTTCCGGGGTCGGCTTCGGTGCGGGCAGGCGTTGGTAGCGCAGTTCACTGAACTGCTCCAAAGCGTCGCGTTGCGGGAGCCAGTAGGCGAGGGTCAACGCCAGCGCGCACGCACCGACCGCCATCCAGATGAGTTGCTGGCGCCAAACCAGCAGCCGTTCTAGCCACGTGCCGCCGGCAGTGCGGACTGCTGCGCGCCGAGTGGGAGGGGTTAGTTCGGGCTCCCAGTCGGGCGCGGGCGGGCGGGTCGCTTGCCCGACGATTGCGGCCCGTTGTTCAGGCGCGAGTTCGAGGCGGGTTTCGGCCGCGAATTCGGCGCCGAGCTCGCCAATGGTCCGCTGCAACGCGGCGACTTCCGCGCGCAGTTCGGGGGCGGCGGCGAGCGCCGCTTCGACGGCGGCGTGTTCGCCCGGCGGCAATTCGCCAAGGGCGTAGGCAGTAAGTTCGGGAGAATCAGGGGAAAGCTTCATGGACACGTCAATTTCGAGGTTCGGAGTTTCGAGCGTGGGTTCAGCCGCGGACGGAAGGGGGGAGGCGTTCAAGTTGCTCTAGCCGACCGCGTAAGGTTTTGAGTGCGGTGTGGAGGAGAAAACCGACGTTGGTCACGCTGAGCGCGGTGACGGCGGCGATCTCTTGGTAACTGAGCTGATGTTGGAATTTGAGGCGCACTACTTCGCGTTGGTTGGGCGGCAGGCTGGCTAGGATGGCTTCGACCCGGCCAGAGCGATCGCGGGTGGCGGCCGATTCGTCGGGTGATGGGCCGGGGGCGGCGCGGTGTTCGAGTTCCACTTCGTTGAGGGCAGTCATGTGGCGGTCCTTTCGGCGCACGTCGAAAATCCGGTTCCGGCAGACCGTGAAGAGCCAGGGCGCGAGGTGGCCATCCACCAAGCCGGGCGGCTGTTCGCAGAGGCGCAGGAAAGTGTCCTGCACCGCGTCGCGGGCCGACTCCAGCTCACCGGTGAGGCCGAGCGCGTAACTCACGAGCGGTGCCTCGAAGCGTTCGAGGGCCGCCCGGATGTATTCGCTGCGGTCGGGGTCCGCCGCGGACGCAGCGTGGGTCGATCCTGAAAATTCCATACCGTGCTGCCGAGATAACGGAGCGGCGGCCGGTTTCTTAGGAAAAAGTTTTGCCCGAGCCAATTGCGGCCAACCCTGGCGCAGATGAAGCCCGCCTAAAGTCAGCCCCCGACCGTTGCCTAACGGCAAATTAGGCGGTTCTCAGGGCGGGGCGGACACCGCTGCCCAAAGCGGGAAGCGCCATCGTGTCCGCGTGGCGATCGATGTGTTGGGCGATGTTGCCCAGGGGCAGCGTATGCTGGACTGCGCCGCGGCGAATGGCTTCCCGCGGCATTCCAAAGACGACACACGTTTCCTCATTTTGAGCGAGGGTGGCGGCACCTCCGTTGCGGAGGTGGAGCATACCCTCGGCACCATCCGCGCCCATGCCCGTAAGGATGATCGCGAGCGCGTGGGAACCGACGCCTGATTTGACGGCGGAGTCGAACATCACGTCCACGGCGGGCCGCTGATGATGCACGGGCGGGCCTTCCGTCAGTCGCACTTGGTAATGGGTGGTGCGCCAATGCAGCACGAGGTGTTTGCCTCCGGGAGCGAGCAAGACTAGGCCCGGCACCACCCGGTCACCGTCCACCGCCTCCCGGACTTCAAGTTGGCAGAGCTGGTTGAGTCGTTCCGCGAGGGCGAGGGAGAATTTCGCGGGAATATGCTGCACGACACAAATGCCGGGCAGGTCAACTGGGAGGGGCACAAGCACTTCCTTCAGGGCTTCGGTCCCGCCGGTGGAAGATCCGATCAGGATGATCTCTCGGCCCAGATAACGCCGCGCCTCCCGTGCCGGCCGCGTGGACGGCACGTTGGGTGCCGGGGTCGAGGGCACGCGAACTCGGGCGCCGGCGGCCATCCGGATTTTTTCCGCGAGCCGAGTTCCATCCGCCGAGGCGGAGTTGGACCCGCCGGGCTTGCCCATCACGTCCACAGCTCCGGCCTGCAATGCTTCGAGCGCCATGGCCGAGCCATCTTGGGTGAGGGAGCTGAGAATGATCACGGGCATCGGCCGGTGTTTCATCAGAAGCTTGAGGAAACTGAGCCCATCAAGTCGGGGCATTTCCAAGTCGAGCGTGATGACGTCGGGGTTAAGCGCGAGAATCTTATCGCGGGCGATATAGGGATCGGGCGCCGAGCCGACCACTTCGATGTCCTTTTCGCGGGCGAGACTGTCGGTAAGAACTTTGCGGGCGACCGCCGAATCATCGACGACCAACAGGCGAATGGGACGGTTATTCATATCAATTACTCGTCTGAACTAGAGCCTCAACTCCTTGGAACTCCTCTTGGGTTCGGATCATGTAACGTTGGAAGTCATCGGCGCTGATCCCCAAGATCGTCATGGCTTCCGCGCGGCCTTGCAAGGCGAGGGCGTGGATGCCGTAGCTCTGACCGATGAGGTTGGCGATCATGTTTCCGGCATACGTGCAGGCCGCGAGGCGCTGGAACGCGCCGGCCGCCTCGGGCTGATGATGGTAGCAAACGGCGTTTACGAGGCTGGCCGGAAAATTCCACCGGGCGAGCACCCGGGCGCCAACCTCAGCGTGTTGCACGCCTAGCAGCGCTTTTTCGGCTTCCAGCATGGAGCGGCCGAATTGTTCCACCTGCTCCGCGACCTGGGCGTAGCGGCCTTCGAGTGCCTGCGAGAGGACGAGCTTACCGAGGTCGTGCAAGAGGCCGGCGGTAAAGGCGAGGCTGGGGTCGGCGTGGCAGTGGCGGGCCACAATCTGAGCCGCCACCGCCGCGGTGACGGAATGCTGCCAGAGTTCGCCTGGATCTAGGGCGTAGCCGGCCTGCCGGGGTTGCAGCATTTTGGAACCGCACACGGTGACGACGAGCCGATAGACCGTTTCAAAGCCGAGCCGGGCGATCGCTTCGCCGAGATTCTCCACTGCCGCCCCCCGGCTGAACGCCACGCTGTTGCTGAGGCGGAGCACGCTCGCGGTGAGGGCGGGGTCATGCACGATCAACTGGATCACCCGGCTGATGTCGAGGTCCGGCTGCTGCAACAGCGCAAGCAGGGGCGGCAACAGCTTGGGGGCCGGCGGCAGGTGTTCGATCTGGTTGATGTAGTCGTCTAGCTTTTGCACAGGACAACCTCCTCTGTTTGGCCGGAAATTTTCAGCGATAGGATGCCGGTGGAGAGATTTAGAAACATGGTGCGGTTGACCATGCCGCCAACTTCCTCGGCCACCGCCCGCAGGCCGTGGCGTGAAAAGATGCCCTGCACGGCGTCATAGTTGCGTTTGCCAATATTGAAAAAACCCGAGCTGTCCATGATCTGGGCGCCGCCGACGACGTAGATGTGCACGCGGTGTTTTTCGGCCCGCAATTCGTAGGCCGCCCGAAACAGTGCGGGGATACCGGTGTCGACAAACATCGCCGGTTTCCGCCCGGCTTTCTCCAAGTCGATGGTTGAATCGGGCAACATGGCGTGCAGGAGCCCGCCCACTCGGGAGACGGGATCGTAGATAGCGATGCCGACACAGGAGCCCAGAGAATAGGTCGCGAGCACCGAATTGGGGTTGTTGGAAACCGCCATGTCGGCGATGCCCACCACAACCTTCTGCTGAAACCCGAGGATTGAGAGTGAGGGTGATGCCATCGACTATCGCTTCTGATAGATGCTGGGGCGCAGGCATTGCACCGGCACATCGAGGCCGTTGAGGCTCTCGGAGTGGCCGATGAACAGATAACCGCGCGGAATCAGGAAGCGCGCCATTCGGTTTACGAGCTGGGCCTGGGTGGGGCGGTCGAAGTAGATCATCACATTTCGGCAAA
>CAIJLV010000191.1 GCA_903821635.1 uncultured Verrucomicrobiota bacterium
AATTGGCCGCCCACCTTGAGGGTGATCGGCTTGCCGTCGAGTTCGAGGCGAACTTCTTCCGCCGTGATCGCCGTGACTTTATGACCAGCCACCAGCTCACCGAGTTTCACCGCCTTGCGAAAAGCGCCGCTGCTCCCATCGAAGAACGCCCTCTCCGCCTTGGCATAGCTCATCGTGCCGACGACGGTTAACGTCTCGACCTGCGCCGGCTTGGGTCGCTCACCGCTGCGGGCCGCCCGGCTACTGCGGTTCGCATTGAAAATATTTCGGTCAGCCACGGGGCGAAACGCACCGTAATCAAGCGCCGTCGAACCCGCTGAGGCTTCCGCGGAAGCCGGCGCCGAATTTGTCACGCCCGCGGTCGGAGCATTCGAGCTCACCGAGGCGACGGCTTGGGGCGCCGACTCATCGGCCGCTCGCAACGGAGTGAAGGCCAGCACCGAGACCAACCCACTGAGAGTCAGCCTGACGAGGGCGGCGGGGAAGAGTTTCTGTTTCATCGTTGTTCCGTGCTCAAGACTAGGCCGCTCACTTGGAGCCCGAGCGTCAGTTGGGCCCCGGTGGTGTCCCGCGAGCTCAGTTCGATCGATTCAACCTTCAAGGCCAAGGGATCGGCTTCAACCTCGTAAAGAAAACGCGTAATCGTCGCGAGACTGCCCGCGGCATCGACCCGGCATTCCAAGGTCATGAAATCATCTGCCGTGCGTTTCCACTGCGGTTTTATCGAGGTCACGCTGACCCGACTGTCCCGCGACCAACCGTCAAACGCGCCCAAGACGCGCCCTTCCGCCGCCGACACCTCGGCCGGCAGGGTGTTGGTGCGCATGGCCGCCCACCGGTCGCGGATGCCGCGTTCGCGCTGGAGCATTTGTTGGCCGGCCTGAACCTGCTTTTTCAGGTCCGCGATGGCCTTGGTGCGCTCGTGCCAGCTCTTTACGAGGGGCGCGAGGAGCAAATTGTCCGCGGCCCATAAACCGACGACCCCGAGGGCGACGGCCAGGAGCACTTGTTGGCGATTTTTGGGATCGAAATTCATGGCTGACGCGGGCTTCCGCCCCACTGGAAATTAAAGGTGAACTGCAACGGCGACTTGCCGCGGACCTGATCGACCTGCACGTCCACGATGTCCGCCGTGGCTCGCAGTTTATCGAGCGCCTTGAGCAAGGCGGAATTATCGCTCGCCGTGCCGGTGCAAATCACGGTGCCAGAGTCGCGAAGTTCAATCGTCTTTGCCGTGACGTCCCCGTTCTCAGGAAACGCCTCAGTCAACCGGCGCAAGATACTCAGACTGCGGATCGAATCATCATACCAAGGTCGGAAACGCTTGATCTGTTGTTGCAGCGTTTCGAGCTCCTTCACTTTCGTCGCCATCCCGGACCACTGGGAACGCAGGCCCATCAATTGAACCTGCTGGACGAGAAAGGCGAGCAGCACCAATACCGCCAATCCGCCCGCCAACTTCGCCGCCAACATCAGTTTACCCGCGGAGTGTTTTCCGGCGAATTGCTGCCACGGCGACACTCGTGGCGGCAGAAACTCCAGTCCCGCCGTCGCCGTCGCCAAGTAGCGCCCGGCCGTCGCCACCGCGGCGGTCGGCGGCGTGGCGGTGGCCACTTTGACGCCCAATTCGCCGGGCGCGAATTGGAGGACCCGCTCCAGCTTGAGTCCGAAGGTCGCCGCGCGCGGCGCCAACTCCGCGGCCAAACGATCAGCCGCGTGGCCCCCAAAGATCCGCACGTGGGTGAGGCTATCACGCACGGCGGGATTCAATTGACCGAGCGTGACGCGCAGTTCCCGCCCAATCAAATCGGCGGCGACCCAGGTCTCGCCGGCTTCCCCCTGCACCGCCGGCTCCAAAGTCCGCAGCGCCACCACGCCCCCACCGCTGACGATCAGCAGGGTCACGTTTTTGTCGCCCACAAACAACGCAACCACCCCGCCGCCGGGCGGCTTGGTTGGGGCTTGTTGCGCCGTCACTCCCAGCGTGATCGAAACCGGCGTCAACCGGGCCGCGCGGAGGATGGCTTCGATTCGCTCGACGTGTTCCCGCTGAATGGCCAACTGGGTCACGAACGCCGGACCGCCCTGGGTTTGAAACCGGGAATGAGCGATCCTCAGCGCCTCCAGTCCGTAGGGAAAGCCAGCTTCAGCCTCCAGTTGGAGCAGGCTCGCCGTGTCCTCGGCGGAGAGCTCGGGCAACACTGACTGCAACGACAGCGCCCACTCCGCCGGCAACGCCACCACGCAGGCTCGTTCCCGGATTTCGGCCGCGTCGAGCACGACGCGCAGTTCGGCGCCCAGCACCGCCGGGTCTACCTTCAGGAGGTCGCCGGTGAACCCGCCGCCGCCACATGGCCCCAACTCGGCCGTATCATTCGTGCGCCGCACCACGGCGGCGTCGATCCGCGCACCATCAAACGCGAGGCCGAGCACGGTCAGCGGACGCTTTTTCTGAAACCAGTCCTTCATCGGGGATTCATCGCCAACTGTTGCTGTTGTAGCCGGGCTTGTTTGCCCAGCGCCCAACCGAAATCGCTCAGGTCCTGCCGGTAGATAATCCGGGGCGTGCCGGTGCCCACATCGAGCACAAAGCGAGTCCGCCGGTAACCGCGCCCCAAGGGGCCGACCGCCGCCACATCGGCGGAAAATTGATAACTGCGGCCGGTAATGAAGCGGCCGGCGCGGGCGGAATTTTGCGGCCCCAGGATTTCCGCGGCCCAAGCCACCGTGTTTAACTTGCCGGCGTTTGATTCCCGGTAAGCGATCAGCGACGGCGCCAGTTCGGGGCCAATGCCGGGTATGCAGGCGAGGACCGTTTCGCTGGCGGTGTTGATGTTGACCCGGCCTTCGGGGGCGGCATTGCCTTGGGCGGAGTAAAGCTCCCCTTCAATGAGAGTGAACTCATCCACCGTCATCCGGCTACGAATGAAGAATTCCAACACGCTGTTGATGGCGCCGCCGCCCAATTGCCCCAGAATCTGTCCGGCCCGGCTGCCGCCGAGGTTGGTTTCCAACAAGGTGCGCAATTGCTGATTTTGAGCCGCGTTTTGACGGATGTTAAGGCGTGCGGTCCCGTTCGTGGAGGTCAGTGGTTCCCGCGTGTAGGCGGTGACGTATTCGAGCAGGCCCGGATCGAGACGCCCATTGCGATCGTCCACGGGCAGCGTGACCGCGCCGTCATTTTCGTTGAGATCCAGCACTCCGTTTCGGTTCAAGTCTTCGCCGAAGAGCAACTCGGGTTCAGCCCCGTTCAACAGGCGTAATTCGTCAATGCTCTCGAAGGGCGCATTCTTGCAGTAGTAGGCGGGGTTGCGCAGCAGGTAGGTGTCTTCTTCGGCCCCCAGTTCGGTGACCTCACTGTCGGCGTCACGCCAATCGACAATCGCAGCGGCTAGCTCGGGCGTCATGCGCGGCAGCAGTTCCAGCATGGCGGCCGTCGCGGTATTCAGGTTGAGCTTGGAAGCCTCATCCACGAGGGCGAAGTAGGGTAGATCCGTGGTCACCTGACTCAGCTTGGGGTCGCGACCGATAAACCAAAAAGTGGCGCCCCCCACCAAAACCGCCTCCGCTTGGTAGGTCTTGGGGTCCGGCAACACGCCCGGTTGTTCGAGCTTGGTGAGGAGATACGCCGCGTAACGCGCCGCCCCTTCCAGGGCCTGTTCTGCCGCCAAGCTGGCCGCCCGATTTTCCGCCGAGCGCAGATCCAGGGCCGACGAATTCCCGAAGTAGAGGGCCAGCGCGACGAGCCCAAAGGCCACCCAAAGCGTAATGATCAGGGCCGATCCCTGCGGGTGGACCGCACGGGAGGATGACCGCTCGAGTCTCATGGGGTCGCCTCCCCGGATTCCGCCGTCGCGGTGGTGTTGGTCACCGTCGCCACCATGATCGGCACGACCAACTGAATGGGTTGGCGTGCCAAGGTCGGGCGCGCACCCTCGGTGGCGAGTTCCGGCTCAACCGTGATCTCCACCTTGATCGCTTTGGGCAGGGTCGTGGCCTCGTTGGTCGAGTTCCACGAGGCCCGCCAACTCGAACCGTCATAGAACGAAAATTCGATCCGGCTCACATCGCTCATCAGACGCTGTTCCTCGGCCGATTCCTCCAACGCGGGTTGCAGGTTACGCCTCACCACGCGGACTAGATCGCGGCCGGCGGAAGCAAGCCGGTTGGTCGGATCGCGCAGCACATAGGCGACCCTTTGAATCTCCGCCCAGGGCAGCGCATCCCGAAACACTCCGGAGGTGGTAAAAATCTCCGGCCCTACACTCTGCTCCGTGATTCCCTGAATCGTCGCCGCACTGTCGAGCGCGCCGGCAAAGGTGCCCCCAGGCATGACAATGCCCGCCAAATCGCGACGCAGTAGCGCAAGCGTCAGCTCCACGGGGAGGGCCTTCGCGGCGGAGTCAGCGGTCTTCTGTCGAAGCCGCATCGCCCCAAAAAAGACGGCGTTCACTGCCGCCAAAACCATGGCGAAGATGACAATCGCCAGCAGGAGTTCGATGAGGGTAAAGGCGCTCCCGGAGTCGAGGTCAGTCGTTGGGCGGTCGGCGGCGCCCAGTCCCCGGCTCAAGGAAGCCAACGCCGCGCCTTCGGTGGCGGTAAAGCCACTGAACTGGAGCGCATGGTTGGCGGGGTCGAGGTTCATGGCTGGTTGTTATCCACCAGCGTGCTGAGTTGGACGTCGTAGTCCTTGCCCTGCACTTGATAGCTGACCCGCATCGTCAGCAGCCGCAGGGAGTCCTTTTCCCAAGACTGGCTCTGCAAATCCCAGCGAAACTCGCGCGTGCCCTCCTCGACCTGCCCGCTCGCCGCCGACTGCTTCCACTGGCCAGTGACGAGCTGCTCATTCAGCAACCGGTCGGCCACCCGGGCAGCCACCGATTTCCGCTCTGCCACCTGCCCGGCCAAGCTCGCCACCTGCAAGGCCTGCACCGCCACCGGGATCACAATGGCAAGGAAGGCCAACGCCGCGAGGGCTTCGGCCAGCGTGAAGCCCGCCTCGCGGCGACTACCGGCGGACAAGCGCCGCGTTGTTGGTTTGAAGCTCATAACTGACCCGGTTTTGGGATTGCGTGACCCAGACCACATTCCGTTCGGACTCAGGGCGCACCACCCCGTCGCGATCTTGTTCCCGAAACCACAGGCTCTGCGGACTGGCTTCACTGACGAAGCCATCCGGCTCGAAGCGGATCGTAATGGCGTTGGCCCCCAGCGTGAGCGTGCCCGGCAAGGTCGGCGGCCGCGGCGCTGAGCCCCCGCCGCGGGAGTCGAGCTGGAGCTCGACGTCCGGTTCGAGGTGATACGTGACGGCACGTTCATCCCGGGACGAAAAACTGTATTCCTCCGTGAGCCCGTAGGCCCGCTGCTCTGGATCCACCCAGAGCAGCATGGGCACGCCTTCCGAAACGGCCCGGCTGCGGGCGTAACGGGTGAGCGCAAGAAAGCGACGGGCTTCGGAATCAAGGTTTCGTCCCCGGAAAAAATTACTGAGCGACGGCGCGATGAGGGAGATGACGACCACCAGCAGCGCCATCACGAGGATCAGCTCGACGAGCGTGAAGCCGACTGCCCCCGGACGTTCACCGTTTGTTCGTGGTCCAGTTCGTGATGTCATCATCGCCCCCCACCTTGCCGTCCGGCCCCATCGACAGGACGTCGTAGGAGGTCGGGTTGTTTTTGCCGGGGCATTCGTAGTTGTAATCGTTGCCCCACGGATCTTTCGGCACTTCCTTAATGTAAGGTCCGCGCCAGCTCTTGGCTTCCCGCGGCGCCTGCACCAGATCGTTCAGGCCGTTTTTTCCCTTGGGATAGTAACCGTTGTCCACTTCGAAGGCATCGAGCACGGTGCCAAAGGTGGAAATTTGGGTCTGGGCCGCGGACTGCCGCGCCTGTTCGGTGCGGCCAGCAAACTTCGGCAGGACGATTCCCGCCAGCACGCCCAAAATGACGAGCACGAGGAGGAGTTCAATCAGCGTGAAGCCGGCCCGGCGGCGGGAGTTTCGAGGGGTGAGTTTCGAGTTTCGAGTCGTGGCTTTCATGGGAAAGGAGTTTGCGGATTTCGGGAGAGTTCGGCGGTCATTTGATTTGGTCTTGGAGGGAAAAGATCGGCAAGACCATGCCGATGACAATGATGCCCACCAAGCCGGCGACCAAAAAGAGCATCAACGGCTCCGCCAAGGCGACCGCGGCCTTGAGCTGCCGGTCGAGGTCGCCTTCGGTCACGTTGGCAATGCGCACCAACTCTTGGTCTAGCCGGCCGCTTTCTTCGGCGACCGAAATCATTTCCAGCGTGGCGCCGGAAAACAGGGTTCGGCAGTCGCCCAAGCTCGGTCCCAATTGCTTGCCCTCTTTCACGCGTTCAATGGAGTTGGACACCGCATCGACTAGGATTTGGTTGCCGATGGAACGCCGGGCGACATTGAGGCACGCAATCAGGGGCACGCCGGCACCGAGCAGCGTTCCCAGCATCCGGCAGAAGCGAGCCATGGCAAACTGCGCCACTAGGCTGCCCACCACCGGCGCCCGCAGGATACCGCCCTCCCACGACCGGCGCCCCGCCTCCGACGCAAACCAAGACCGGAGCATGAACAGGCCAAGGCCAATCCCCAGCGCGCCCAGCAGGCCGTAACTGCGCATGAAGTCGCTCGTGCCGACGATGATCCGGGTGATCAACGGTAATTGTCCGCCAAAGCCGGTGAAGATGAGCTGGAAGCGGGGAATGAAAAAAACCAGCAGGAAGACCAGCACCGCAATCGCGAGGACTAGAATGATCACCGGGTAAAGCAAGGCGTTGATCACCTTTGACTTCATGTCGCCTTCCCGCGCTTGGAAGTCAGCGATCTGCGCCAGCACCACGTCGAGAAATCCACCGGCTTCACCCGCCTCGACCATGGCCACATATACCCGCGGAAAGGTGTCGGGCTGCCGGGCCATCGCCTCCGTGAGCGCCAACCCATCCACCACCGCGTCGTGCACTTGCTTCCATTTCTCGCCCGCCACCGGCGTCGCCGCTTCCTTGGTCATGATGACCAGAGCCCGACTGAGCGGAACCCCGGCCGCGAGCAGGCTGGAGAGCAAGCGGGTGAAATTTTCGAGAATCCGCGGGGTGATTTTGCTGCCGCCGAGGGAAAATCCGGGAGCCGAAGCCGGCTTGCTGCCGGGTTTGGCATCTTTGGTGGGCTCCTTGGGTTTGCCCGACGCTTTGACCGCGGGTTTGACGCTCCCCGGCACCGCGCCGCGCTCAGTCAGCCGAATCGGGCGCAGTCCGCGGCTTTCGACTAGCTTCAACGCCTCTTGCCGGCCGCCGGCTTCGAGCTCGCCATCGAGGGCGCGCCCGTCGGCCTGTAGCGCTTTGTAGGTGAAGACGGCCATAGTCTCAGTCGCGCGTTACAGCCAACGCGGCGGTCGAAGCGCCTTCGCCGCCAGAGCGTTCATCGACGGTGGTGCGGGACACTTCCTTGGCCGTGGTGACGCTGAGCACCTCCTCGACGGTCGTGATCCCTTGACGCACCAGGCGCCAGCCATCTTCCGCCAGCGTGCGCATGCCGTCGCGCCGGCCAGCGTCCCGAATTTCATCCGTCGAAGCACTGCGCAGGATCAACTGCCGGATCTCGTTGCTGGAATCCATCCACTCGTAAATCGCGTGGCGGCCGTGGAAACCGGTGTGGCGACATTCCCGGCAACCGACGGAACGATACGTGGGATGGGTCGCGGGAATGCCCAGTTTGACCTTAAAAACCTGCGCCGTCGGGGAATCATCGAGCTGTTTGCAGTTCCGGCAGAGGACCCGCACGAGGCGTTGGGCAAGGACCGCTTCGAGCGAAGACGCCACGAGATACGGCTCCACTCCCATGTCCACGAGCCGAGTGCAGGCCCCGGCCGCGTCATTGGTGTGGAGAGTGGAGAAGACCAAGTGACCGGTGAGCGAGGCTTGAACGGCAATCTGGGCGGTTTCGGCATCGCGGATTTCGCCGATCAAAATGACGTCGGGATCGTGGCGGAGAATGGACCGCAGGCCGCGACCGAACGTCAGGCCCGACTTCTCGTTGACTTGGATCTGATTGACGCCCCGCAGTTGGTATTCGATGGGGTCCTCGATCGTGATGATCTTACGCTCGGTGTCATTGATGGCGTTGAGCGCCGTATAAAGCGTCGAGGTCTTGCCGGAGCCCGTCGGGCCGGTGACGAGAATGATCCCGTGCGGGAGCTGCAGGACATGGTTGAAACAACTCAACTCACGGGCATCCATGCCAAGATCCTTCATGCCCCGGAGCGTGGAATTCTGCCGCAGCAGACGCATAACCACCGCTTCCCCGTGCAACATCGGAATGATGGACACCCGGATGTCGACTTCGGCGTCTTCGATGCGGACCTTGATGCGGCCGTCTTGCGGAAGCCGTTTTTCCGCGATGTTGAGGTGGCTGAGGATCTTGACGCGCGACACGATGGCCGGCTGGAAGCGTTTGATCTGCGCGGGCACCGGCACCTCCTGCAAAACACCGTCGATGCGGTAGCGGATGCGCAGTTCATCCTCGAAGGGTTCGAGGTGAATGTCGGACGCCCGCAGTTCGATGGCGTCTTTGAGGAACTGGTTGACGAAGCGAATGATCGAGGCGTCTTCCGCCGCCGAATCCAAGTCTCCATCCTCTTCCGCCCCTTCATCGACGACTTGGAAGCCGCCGCCTTCCTCCGCCAGCGTATCAATGGTGTCCGCGCCGACCCCGAGGCGCTTCTTCAATTCGCGCTGAATCGCTTCGCGAGGCGCCAAAACCGGCTGCAGGCGCAGGCCGGTGATCGTCTTCAACACGTCCAACCCCTGCGTCGCAAACAACCGGCAGGTGGCCACCTCGACCGAACCATTCTGGCGCCGCAGGGGGAGCAACTCTTCCTTTAACAGGATGCGCGCCGGGAATAGGGCAAGCACCTGTTTGTCGGGATCCACGTCGTCCAAAGCGGAAAACGGGAGTTCATACTCGCCGGCGAGCCATTGCAGGACAGCCAACTCGGAGTTGGCGCCGGCGTCGGCACCCCGCGCCGCCACCAAGCCGCGGGCATCGGCGGCCGACAACTGTTTGTCGGCCACCATGCGTTCGATCAACTGTTCGAGGGAGCCAGCTTCAGGCATGCGCAGGAAATGAAGGCCAGCCGAAATTCGGCCGACGAACTGGAATCACTTGAGGTAACCGGTAAGCACCGCCGCGGCCTCTTGCTTGACGGACAACACTTGGCGTAACTCGTCCTGAGCCTTGGCCAGTTTGGCTTCCTTCTCCTTTTGAGATTCGCGGTATTTGGCGAGCTTAGCCTTGATGTCATCCGCTGAGGCATTGTTTTCAATCGCGCTCTGCAAGGCGGTTGCCTCCGGGCTGGATTCCCCCCCGAAACCGCCCCGACCACCACCGGCCCCGCCCGCGCCGCCGCGGCCACCACCAAAGCCGAACGCGTTACGACCACCCATTTCCCGGCGGGCCGTGCTCACTTTTTCGATGCGTTCGGAGATGATCTTCCATTCCGCGTCATCCTTGACGCCGAACTGCTCCCGGACGCGCTCCATCATGCGTTGGCGCATCTGCTCGGGATCGAAATTGCCGCCGCCGGGACCACCCTGACCGCCTTGACTGCGGTTACGTCGGCCGCCGCCCTGATCGTTGGTGTTGGCGTTGGCGTCTTGCCCCAGCAAATTTGCGGTGCTGAGGGACAGGGTCGCCGCGAAGCCCGCGACGAACAGGAATTGAGACAGTTTTTTCATGGATGCACTCGGGAACAATGGTTTGTAGCTAGAATCAACGAGCTTGTGGGAACGGTGACGGGGCCAACCCCGGATCGGTTACTAAGATTTGTGCCCGGGCAAGTTTCGGCCCAAGGCTGCTTGCTTGAGGCGGTGAACAACACAGTTCCAAACATTGAGGCGCCAGGTTAAGGCGGCGTGTGAACTCGGCAGGGAAATTGTAAAGCCCCGGTAAATTTCGCCTCCTTTTCGGCCGTTGCGCCCCAACACGCGCTCGAATTGGGCGCTCGGACCGGCTGGCCTAGGCCGTTCGCCCGCCGGTGAAACGCCCCCGAGGTTGGCCTTGGGTTCGCCGGCCTTGGCTTGGCTCGGTTTTTTTGGACCCAAATTCAATTTCCGCCTTGAGGCGGGGGCCTTCCGCGCCGACTAATGACTCAGCGCGAGCAACGGCTCGCCGGCTCTTTTCAAATTTCCCTGCCCGGTTCGTGTAATTAAGAGACAACGTCCTTCGACCTTGTAATCCGAAAGGGAGCGTTGAAGCGGTTTTAAGCAATCAACGCCAGGCCTCCTTAACAGGAAGGCGAGCGTTGCCCGCTGCTCCCACCTGGTGCCTTCTGGTAGAAGGGACCTGTCTCCCACGGCCAGGGCGGGGTTTTCTTTTGGCGGTGGGCCAGTCGCCCGGCAAGCTCCCCGCGTGGATGCGCCACCGACTCTCCCCGCCGTTGCTTCGCCCCCGCTTCTGGCCGAGCCGGATTCCCCACGGCGACCGCCTTGGCGGAGTTGGAGCGCGCTGCTGGTGCTGGGCTCCTATCCGCTGCTGTTGGGGATCGTGATCCCGTGGTTGATGACCCGGAATTGGGGCGTGGAGACTTCCGCCAACCAAGTCCCCCTCGCCGTTCAACCCCAGACCATTCTCCCAGAGGGCATCGCTGGGCTGCTCCAGATGTCGGCGGAAAACCTGCTCCTGTTCGGCCTCATCTGGGGTGTGGCCTGGGCGTTGCGCCGGCTCCAACGCGATGAACTTTTCGCCCGCTGGCCCGGCCTTTGGCAACCGTGGGTTTTCGGCGTTGCCCATTCGATCAGCCTGCGCCTGCTGGCCGCCGGCGTGACCGTGGCCGTCGCCGGCGGTTTGTTCGTGATTTTCAAGCTCACCGGGAAAGATCCCCATGCGCTCGAAAACCTCCGGCCGCGGATTGAGAATGTCATCGCCACGGACGCGCTGCGGGACCCCATCTATTTGCTGCTCACGACCACGCTGGTCAGCTTCGTGGTCGCCGGGTTGCGCGAGGAACTCTGGCGCGCGGGCGTGTTGCGTTACTTGTTCGACCTGTTGCCCGACCGCGGGAAAACTTGGCGCGGGCAGACCTTCGCCGTGTTCGTGTCGGCGCTCATCTTCGGACTGGGGCATTGGCCGCAGGGGCCGGCCGGCATGCTGCTGACCTTTTCAATCGGCTTGGGTCTGGGGGCGATCTTGCTGTTTCACCGGTCGTTGTGGATTGCGGTGCTGGCGCACGGATTTTTCGACGCCACCACGTTTATCCTACTCCGCCTGCTAGACCATTTCGGACTCCTGCAGCAGTTGCTTCCCAAGTGAAAGTCACAGCGCGAACTGTTCGCCGTCCCGGGCGATGACGAACGGCATGGCTCCCAATTCCCGACGGATGAGAGCTTCGGTGGCCGGCAAGTCGCTCCAAAATTCCCGCCCCAAATGGATGAAAATGACCTTTCCAATTGGGCTGTCCGCGAGGGTCTTTAACAGGGGGCCGGCAGCGACGTGGGCCAATTCACAAACCAACACCTCCACCGGCTGCCGCAACAGCGGTTTCAAGTCCTCCACCGTCCCGATGTCCGCGGTGTGGGCGATCCGTTTCCCAGCGGCCTCGAAGACAAAGCTAAAGGCGTCGAAACACATCGCCGGGTAACGCGGTTGCAACCGGTGACGGAGGGAATCGAGGTGCGCGGTGGGATACGCCGTCACGTTCAGGCCCTCAAATTTCAACGCCTCCCCCGCCACCAGCGGCCGCCAATGGAGGGGAAACCCCAAAAGTTCCG
Source organism: uncultured Verrucomicrobiota bacterium (assembly GCA_903821635.1). Taxonomy (GTDB): domain Bacteria; phylum Verrucomicrobiota; class Verrucomicrobiia; order Limisphaerales; family UBA9464; genus CAIWAH01. The sequence continues at coordinate 11,777 of CAIJLV010000191.1, forward strand.
GCGGCAGCAGCGTCGCCTCCAGCCATGCTTGCAACGCGGCGAGGCCCGCGGCCGGGGCATGAATGGTCAGCGGTTTTTGGCGCCGCTCCAGCCACAGGCCTTGGAGAAACATCGACAGCCCGCCCACATGATCGCTGTGGAAGTGCGAAATCAGGATCTGATCCACCGCGTCATAGGACAGCCCGGTTGCCTTATATGCGGAACTCAGCCCATCGCCGCAATCGACCAGCAGCGTGGTTTCGCGGAAGCGAAAAAGGAATGAGGAGGGTTTCCGGTCGGCCGCCGGCCAACCATCGCCCACACCAAAACAACGGATATTTGCACCATGCGAATCGTCAGCAGAACAGGACATCGGAAGCGTCAAAGAAGTTAGGCAGGTCCATGTTTACGAAGCAAGCGGAGGGAGAAATCGGCTGAATCTGCGCCCGCTTGAGCCCCACTCGGCCGGGGCGTGCCAAGGCGTCAAAGGGCAGCGGCGACTGGCCCCTCGCCCCAGAGTCGCCAGTCCAGTTCGGCAAACAGCGGGTGCCGGAATTCCAACGCGGCCACCACCTCGGCCAATTCGTCTCGTTTGCCCGCCTCCAGCAGGGCCGTAAGTTGACGGACATTTTCCAAGTGAGCGCGAAAACGTCGCGCCGGATAGTCCCCCGCCGTCGCCATCTTCAGCAAAAAGGGCCAATCGCTCGCTTGCGCGAGCAGCAATTCTCGCCCGGCCTGGTTCAGCGCTCGCTCGCTCAAGGCGTCCACGGATCGCCGCTGCCACGCGCGCACCAGCGCGATCAGGGAGCGGGTGGCGGCCCGCAACGGCCCCAACATCCAGGCGTTACTCTCATCCAACCACACCCCAAGGTGGCCGCCTTCGCCCCACGAGGAACGGGCGGGCATCGCCTCCTGTTGCGCAGGAAATTCCTGCATCCAGTCGCCCAACGTCACCAGCCTGAAGCCGGCCTGCCCGGCCGCCACCCGCCGCACCACCGCATCGAGGAACTCCGGGCCTTCAAACCACCAGTGCCCGAACAATTCGGCGTCGAAAGGGGCCACGAGTAAGGGCGTGCGCGGAGCCAACAACTCCGCCGCCGCCGCCAAGGTTCGCGCGCGTTCCTCGACGAAGTGGCGGGCATGTTCCGCCGCCGCGGCCACGGCCGCCGGACGGTCGTAGATTTGTTTTGGGCCGTCGCCGCCGGTGACCCGTTGGTATTTTAACCCGGTGAACACGCGCTGCTCGACTCCGGGCAAGTGCGGTCGCACGTAGTCCCATTCGGCCTCGTGGGCGAGATCCTGGTGAAATTCGCGGTAACGCGGATCCCCCGGATACCCCCCGTGCCGGCTCCACACCTGGCGGGCGCTCCCGGGATCCCGGCCGAACCCGGCCAAGCCCGCCGGAGTAAGCACCGGCGCAAAGGTCGCGCAGCGGGGCCGCGGAACCGCATGCAATACGCCCTGCGTTTCCAACACGAACCGGCGCAGGCCCGCGGTGACGAGGAAGGGTTCCAGCCCGGCATCCCAAGCACACTCCGGCAGCCAAAGACTTGTCGGCCCGCGCCCGAAGTGGCGGCGGTAGTCGGCCACTGCCACCGCCAATTGAGCCCGAAGCGCGGCGGGCTCTTCGAGCCACAGCGGCAGCAACGCATGCGTGGCGGCGCAGGTCAGGATTTCCAGATTGCCCGCCTCTTGATGCGCTCGAAACGCGGCCAGCAATTCCCCTTTCAACGCTCGCCAATGAGCCGTCAGCGTCGTGTAGCGGGTCAGGTAAAATTCCGCGACGGCGAGGCTTTCGGGTTGCAACAGATGCCGTTCCGTTTCCTTCGCGGCGAGCGCCACCCGCTCCGCCAAGTAGCGTTCGCAACGGTGCTGGAGGAGCGGATCGGCCAACATCGCGCACAGGGTCGGCGTGAGCGTGAGCGTGAGGCGCCACGGCACCGCGTCACGACTCCAGCCGTCCAGCACCGCCAATAGTGGCAGGTAACACTCGGCCACCGCTTCAAAAAGCCAGGTCTCCTCGTAAAACTGGGCGTGCTCCGGGTGGCGCACATACGGCAGGTGCGCGTGCAAGACGAGGGCGAGGCGGCCAGGCATCGGAGGATTCGCGAATCACCGCACGCGGTTGATCAACCCCACGCCCGTCAGGGCGAAACAGAGGTTCGGCAACCACGCCGCCAGCCAAGGAGCAACCTGGCCGCCCTGCCCCAAGGCAAACCCCAGTCGTTGGAGCACGAAGTAGGTAAACCCAACGGCGAGACTGCCGGCGACCCCGTAAAAGACGTTGCGCCGCCCCGACGGCGACCCAAAGGGAATCGCAATCAGCACCACCACCAGACACGTCCACGGGGCGGCAAACCGGGCCTGCAATTGGGTATCGAGCAACGCCTGGTCCCGGGCCGGAATCTGCGGATGCAGGCGCTGATAATTCAAGATTTCGCGCGCGCCCAATTGCGGCCGGCGCATGGTCTTGGTGCGGTTCAATTGAGCCCCCACGCGCAGTTCACTGCGCATGATTTCCGGCGTTTCGGTGAAGCCCGCCAAGGTCAGTTCCGCATACGGTTGATCGAGGTAGTTGTCGTCCGTGCCGGAACGAAAGAGGAAGTCGCGCACGCCGTAAAAAGTCCACGCGCCGTCGCTCCACCGGCCCGATTCGGCCGCGATCAGACGCCGCGCCCCCTGCCCCAGCGGGGCGCGAAACTGGAGGCGCCCCCCTTCCCCACTCGCCGGCCGCAAGGATTCGAGGCTCCACCGTTGGCCCGACTCCACACCCTCGCGGACGAGGTTGGTCCGCAGCAGGAAGCCGTTGGTGTAAACCTCGTTGGTGAGCGTCAGGGATTGGCCCGACCACCCGGCCACCACGTCGGGGGGGCCGCCCATTTCGGCGGCGGTGAAGAGGGATTTCGACTTCGCAGCCGGCAACGGATCGTCCGCCCAGCGGAAGATTCTTTCGGTGCCGTTCGTGAGACGCCAATACCCGTTGGTCCAACGAACCCCGTCGGCGGTGATCTCGCGATAGCCGTCGGGCGCGAGAAAGAGGGCAATCCGGAGTTGGCGCACCTCGCCGTTGGTCAAGTTAAACGCCCCGATGCTCCACGCGCGGTCGTCGGCCTGATTTTTGAAATCCAGCCGCCGCCACCCTCGCTGCGCCGCGTTGGCCTGACTGCCCCACGACGCCTTGAGCTGATCTTCCTGCTCCTTGGCGTCGGGCAACCAAAATTCGTTCAACGCATAAAGGCCGACGGAGGCCAGCAGCCCCACGCCGAAATACGGTAGGCAAATCCGCCACAGGCTGACTCCCGCGGCGCGCATCGCGGTCAATTCGTGGTGCTTCGAATGCGCCGTGAGCACGTAAAGCAGGGCCAGCAACAGCGCGAACGGGATGACGGTCAACAACAGTTCCGGCAACCGGATCCAATACAATTGGACCAAACCGGGCAGCGTGGCGCCGAGTTGATGGAGATCATCAAGGGTGCCCAACAGGTCGAAGGCGACCCAGAAAACGAGGAAGCCGCCGAGGCAGAAGCCCAGCGGCGTCAACAGTTCGCGCAGCAAATAACGGTCAAGCAGGCGCATGCAACCCCGTCAGCGTTACGGAACACAGCCCCCACGCCAAGGTCCGATGTGGCCCCCCCGCAACCGCAACCCAAGGCCACCGCCCCGTGCGGCCACCGCAGGCACCTAGTCGGCAAACTGGAGGCAGTCGGGGCGGTCGTTTTTCTCTCCGGGCGCCGGGGTCGCTTCCGTAGCGCAGCCGAGGCGGCCAGCCCGCCCCTTGCCCGGCCCGATTTTGCCGTGCACCGGATTGGTAGTGTCTTTAGCCTGTGGCCAATACGCCGACCGAGCCATGCCGCTGACTGAACCCCGCCCGTTTCGACTTGCTGGCACCGCCCGCCGGCTAGGGTGATCTCCTCCCCCCGCACTGACCATGGCCAACCTCTTCTTCGACCGTCCGATCCTCAATTCGCCCTACGCCTGCCCGCGACTGCACTGGGAGTTGGATGCTGACGGGCAGCCGACCCAGCAAGTCATTGCGGAACGACGAAAGGCCAAGTTCATCACGCCGATTCCAAAGCCGAAAAAGCGCAAGTCGGCCGACGCTCAAGAGGAGATCATCTTTGACGAGGGAAAAGGCCTCTCCACGAAGGAGCAGCAGTATGATCCGACCTCGATCATCAACGAAGTGCGCGGCTTCGTGGAGACGTGGTGAAATCTCCCCAGCCCCAGCCAATGGCAGGTCACCCCCGAGACCCAGCGACTGCTCCAGCATTGGCGCCACCACAAGTTCAGCGGCGTCCGTCCATTCTTCTGTCAGGTGGAAGCCGTCGAGACCGCCATCTGGCTCACCGAGGTCGCACCACTTTCCACCGCCGGAAAACGCATTCTGGAACACCTCGGCCGCGCCAACAAAGACGCCAATCCCGAGTTGACCCGTCTGGCTCTCAAGCTCGCCACGGGCGCCGGCAAGACCACCGTCATGGCCATGCTCATCGCGTGGCAGACCATCAATGCCGTGCGCCGCCCGGGCAGCAAACACCTCACTCGCGGTTTCCTCATCGTTTCGCCCGGCCTCACGATCAAGGACCGACTGCGCGTCCTGCAGCCCAACGATCCCGACAGCTACTACGCCGGCCGTGAACTCGTGCCGCACGACATGTTGGAGGACGTGAAGCGCGCCAAAATCGTCATCACCAATTACCACGCCTTCCGGCTGCGCGAGCGCATCGACCTCTCCAAAGGCGGACGCCAGCTCCTCCAAGGCCGCACCGGCGACGCGCCGAAAACCATCGAAACCGAGGGCCAGATGCTCCAACGCGTCATGCCCGACCTCATGGGCATGAAGAACGCCCTCGTGATCAACGACGAGGCGCATCACTGCTACCGCGAGAAGCCTGCCGACGACGTGGAGTTCACCGACGAGAAGGGTAATGTCCTCACCGGCGATGAATTAAAGGACGCCAAGGTGCGGGCCAAGAAAGACAACGAGGCCGCGCGGGTGTGGATCTCCGGTCTGGAATCCGTGAACCGCAAGCTTGGCGTCGCCCACGTCATGGATCTCTCCGCCACGCCGTTCTTTCTCAGCGGCTCCGGTTATGTGGAAGGCACCATGTTCCCTTGGACCATGAGCGACTTCTCTCTCATGGACGCCATCGAGTGCGGGATTGTGAAGCTGCCGCGCGTTCCTGTGGCGCAGAACCTCCCCGGTGCCTCAGACGATGAGATGCCCATGTTCCGCGATCTCTGGAAGCACATCCGCACGAAGATGCCAAAGAAGGGCCGTGGCGCCGGCGAGGAACTGGACCCGCTGAAGCTGCCCACTCTGCTGAAGACCGCACTCGAAGCGCTCTACGGCCACTATGAGAAGACTTACAAGCTCTGGGAAGAGGCAGGCATCCGCGTGCCTCCGTGCTTCATCGTCGTCTGCAACAACACCGCCACGTCCAAGCTCGTCTATGACTACGTTTCCGGCTTCGTGCGGCAGAATGGCGACGGCACCAGCAGCACGGAGAACGGACGTCTGAAGCTCTTCGACAACTTCGACGAGCACGGCAATGCCCTGCCACGTCCGAAAACCCTGCTCATCGACAGTGAGCAGCTCGAATCTGGCGACGCTCTCGACGATGCCTTCCGCCACATGGCCGCCGATGAGATCGATCGCTTCCG
>CAIJLV010000192.1 GCA_903821635.1 uncultured Verrucomicrobiota bacterium
CGGAAGAGAGGATACGCATCAAATCCACAACCCCGACCCACGCGTCCGGTGACCTTGCGGCCATAGCCGAGCGATATTGCAACTACTCCATCCGCCAAACCCGGTTGAATCCAAACTGGACCTTCAACCGAAACGCCATTGACGGTGATCTTTACAAACGTCTGGTTGTATTGACCGTCGTGCGCTTGGGCGTTGTCGGTCGCCTTTTCGCCGCCACTTAGCCCTAGCTCTTTGCCGGTCTTGGCCGAGACTTGAATGACGTTTTCCCAAGTCACCTTGGTCACTGCGTCGGGCAATTCCTGAAGCCAACCGTTGTTGCTGTAGCGGCCGTCATCAATTTTCGTATCTCGGCTGATTACCACCTCAAAACCCGTGGCTTGAGGCGTTTTGAAGCCAGCTAATTCAGCGACCACTTTCCCGGCATCGAGTCCCAAGTTGACCGGTTTGGACGCACTTCCTTCGACGAAACCTTGGAACAAGAATTTCTTCCAAGCCTGTTCATCCGCCCCAAAGAGGCCCGTAAACGTTTCCCTAACTTGTTGGTAGGCCGCGGGTTTTTCGACACCCAACAAGCTCGCCAAAACCTCCAGTTCATTAACCCCACCGAAAAGCGGTTCGATCAGCGGTTGGATCGGAACGATGGAGCCATCGCTGGACCGCGCATCGCCCCATGCTTCCAGATAATGCGCTGATGCCAGATGCCAAGTCGCCGCCTGCGCCCGAATACTTGCGGTTTCATCTTCGTAGGCGCCCAACCGCACGATCGTTTTGGCGTTTTTGGCGAGGTTCGCAAAATTCGAGTCAGCGGGGGCGTTGTAAGCGGGATTTCCGCCCAAGATGACCAGCGTATCCACTTCACCAGCTTTCAAGGCGGCGGCGAGGTCCAAAATGGTGCCGGTGTCGGCCGGTTGTTCAGCCTTGTGCAGTTCGACCGTCTTGCCAATTGCGCCGAGCGCCTCGTTGAGAGCGAGTGCGATCAGGTGCACGGCCAGCGGTTGGGCATATCCAGCGATCACCATCGACTCGCCCCTGTGAGCGACCAAGTCCTTGGCGCACTCTTCCGCCCATTTAGCGGCGGTAGGAGCCCCTTTTGCCAAGGCTTTAAGGGCCTCACCCAATTCCCCACCGGTAACCACGTAGCTCGCCACTTGAGCAGCGACCTTGACCACATCACTGGGCTTCACCCGGAGCCGGTGGTCGGCTTGCCCTCCTGTCAGCGTCATCAACGACTCCACCACATAGAGTCGGTTCATTTGCTCACCCGGTTTGCGATTGCGGGCGAATCCGCGACTGAAACGGGAAGAATCCAGCTCCGCACCCAAGAAATCAGCATCCAGCGACAGAATGCGTTTAGTCGCGTCAAGCTTGTAGAAGGGCTGAACGTCGGCGGCAAAAGCCAACGAAGCCGCCGCCCGGCCGATGGCGAAATCGACCGGCTCGTAATTGACCCAGCGCGCACGCGAGAGCGTATCCGCAAACTTGGTTTGCAACCGCGCCCGGGTGGGCGAACTGCTGCGTTCGGCCAAAATATAAAGCCCCTCGCCCGCCTGACCGGCGAGTTTCTTGGACAACGCCGCCAATCCGTCCCGAACGGCCTCAAGTTTGACGTCGTTGCCGTTCAGCGTGTGCCGGTGAGCGCGATCAGGGTCATAGAGCCCCAAAATGGACGCTTGGACCACCGCGTCCGTGCCGGAGGAGTTGGGGTGTTTGTCGTTCGGCTCAACCTTAACGGGTCGCCCATCGGTGGACTTCACCAGCACGGGCACGGCCGTGCCGTGGGAGGCGAACGCCGTGGCGTAATATTGCCAGCCGCCGTGAACGTAGTTCTCGGGTTGTTTGCCAAACGGGAGGAACTGCTCCTCTGGTCGGCGACAACCAGCGCCAGCGCCGCCCAAACCCGCCAGCAGGAAGCTGGCGGACATGAGCTTCATCCAGTCGCGGCGGGACTCACCTTCAGGGGCGAGACTCGCACCCGCGGGGAATTCCTGCTCAATCCACTGCCGGACTTCCGGTGTTTCATTGAGTTGGGCGAGCGAACGCCAGTATTTCGGGCCATTATCTGGCTCGGGGCAAGGCGGAGGGATCGTCTTCATCAGCGTTTCGGACCGGAAAATTTTAGCGGTGGCAGGTGGAGCAGCTTTGACCCGGCTGGACCTTCCAGTCGTGGACTAGTTGTTTGCCGTCGACCTGACCCTTCCAGTCTAGCTGGGTCACCAAGTCCACGGGGCGGATTTTCTCGTCGGGGGCGCGATGGCAATCGAGACAGAAAGACATCGAAAGGGGCTGAGCATGCCGCACTTCGTCCATCTTGTTGATTTCACCGTGGCAATGAACACAGGAAATGCCGCGGTTTACGTGGACGGAATGGTTGAAGTAAACGTAGTCGGGGACCTTGTGGATCTGCACCCAAGGAATCGGCTTGCCCGTGCTGTAGGACTCCCGAACCAGCGCCAGTCGCGGGTCATCCTTGAGGATGAGGCTGTGGCAGTTCATGCAGGTGGAAGCAGCCGGAATGTTCGAGAACCACGCTTTGTCCACGTCGGTGTGGCAATAACGGCAATCGATGCCGAGTTGCTCGTTATGAACCTTATGGGAAAAAGCCACCGGCTGTTTCGGCTGATAGCCGACGCGGGTGTATTTGGGCGTGAGGTAATAGTTCACGCCGGCCATCGCCAAGGTGCCGGCCAGCACGGCCAGTATGGCGAGCTTGGGCGCCAATTGGTTGGCCCACTTGGGAAAAATCTGTGGCATCGGTCAGCAATTTAGCCTCCTCGACGAGCCAAGCACGGCGGCGTCTCGCAGGCAGTTCGTTATCCAGCTTAAAATTTCGCTCAATGGGGACTGCGCCGACTGCTGGAAGGAATTCACTTCCAACCCTCCGCGCCGAAGCCCCATCTGTTTCTGTAACCCAGCCTTCATTTCCTCAAAGCGTCACCAAACCTCAGCTTCCGCGGGTGACGTTTGAGCGATGGGCTGGGCGCGCAAACAGCTCGTGAAAAAAATCACAAGCGCACCTCTCCACGCAAGAACTCATTCAAAAACCGCACGCAAACCGACTTAACCCATTCGATGGTGGCTCTGAAAATCGCCTTCCAGACTGGGCTTCAGACTCCGTGCAACGCCTGCTCGTAGAGTTCCACATACTCGCGGGCTTGTTTTTCCCATGAAAAATCAGCCGTCATGCCATTGTGGCGAAAATGGGCCAACAAATCCGGTTCCCGGTAGAGCGCAAAGGCCTTTCGGATCGCCTGCGCCAGCGCGGCGGCCGTGGGTTCGTGAAATTTAATGCCCGTGGCCCGCTCCACGTTCTCCCGCACATCCACCACGGAGTCGTCCAGACCGCCGGTCGCCCGAACAATCGGAACTGTCCCGTAGCGCAGCGAATAAAGTTGGTTCAAACCACACGGTTCAAATCGCGAGGGCATGAGGAAAAAATCGGCCGCGGCCTCGATCCGTTGGGCCAAACCCGGGTCAAACCCGACGCGCACCGCCACCGACTCCGGATACCGGGCCGCCAAATCGCGAAAACCGTTTTGCAGCACCGGATCGCCCGAGCCCAACAGCACAAATTGCTGCTCCAGTCCGGCGGTGAAGATTTCTTCCCAAGCCTCCAGCACCAAATCCGAGCCCTTCTGCCCAGTTAGCCGAGAAATTTGCGCAAACAAGGGGATGTCGGCGCGCACGGGCAGGCCCAACTCCTCCTGTAAATCGCGTTTATTGGCGTTCTTTCCGGCAAGATGGTCCGCGTCGTAGGCGTGTTTCAGCGCCGGATTGTTGGTCGTGCGCCATTCCTCATAATCGACGCCGTTCAGGATACCGGTCAGTTCGTATTCCCGGCGGCGCAACAAACCCTCCAGTCCACAACCGTATTCCGGCGTGCAGATTTCCTGAGCATAACGCGGGCTCACCGTGGTCAGCGCGTCAGCGAGGGATAATCCGGCTTTGAGAAAATTGAACTGCCCCCACGCTTCCGCCGTGTTGGGGTGAAACCATTCGGTCGGCAAATTGGTCAGGGCCCAATCCGTCGGCGGAAACCAGCCCTGATAAGCCAAATTGTGGATCGTGAAGACGGTCTTGGGCGGATTGGGCCAAACCCCTTCAGCCCGTGCATGCTGGAGCAGCAGCGGAACCGGTCCGGTTGGCCAGTCGTGCAAATGAATAATTTGGGGCGGGCGAGGCAGATGGCGGGCCAGCAACAGCGCGGCCTTGCTCAAGAACAGGAATCGGGCGCCATTGTCCGGATAGTCGATCTGGTTCTCGTTATAGAGGCCCGCGCGGTCAAAAAACTCGGGCTGGTCCACAAACCAGATCGTGAGCTGAGGCGTCACCTTGAGCCGCCAAAATTCGCCGGCGACCAAGCTAGTTCCCATCGGCACATCAAAACGCCATTTCGCGGGGTGAATGTCCGGATGCCGGTTGCGAATGCCGCGGTAGAGCGGAGTGACCAGTTGCACCTCATGCCCGGCGTGTGCGAGCGCTTTTCCGAGGGCGGCCACCATGTCAGCGAGTCCGCCCGTCTTGGAAAACGGGTGAAGCTCACTCGCCACGTGTAGGACCTGCATGCGGCGAAGACTCACTACGGCCGCAACCTCTGAACAAGCCGGAAACGCGAAAGCTCACCCAAACTCTCCCCGCCCCCAAGCCACCCCGCTTCGCTCAAAACCTGGCAACTCCCCCCCCGCCTAGGCCAATGCGCGGGCTGTGGTCGTGCGGGCTCCCGCAACCCGCGCTTTGCCGGATGCGGTGATTCTATCCGCCGTTTGCCAGCCGACGCGGACGGCGGCTTGGCGTCCCTAAAGCACGGAGCTGGCAGAACCACTTACCACTGCGGAACGGTCCCGCTGGCCCCTGAGGAAAAATCGCCCTCGGTGACAGTTCCATGACACTCGCCGTTGCTAACCACGGCACGCTGTTCCCCAGATGATTTGCAACCTCACCGTCTTCCATTTGGCCAAGACCGGCGCCGGGCCGGCGCCGGCCGCTGAGTGGGCCGAGGAGCTTCCGCTCCCTAGCGCGACGCCGCGCTGGAGCTTGGAGACCTGTCAACGCTGGTTGCTCGTCGTGCAGCGACCCACCGTCAGCTTGGCCGGGGTCACGCTGCCCCTTCCGCCCGGCATGGCGGTGTTGCACGGGACCGAGGCCTACGATTTCCTGCTCGAAGTGGCAACCGGTCTGGCCAGTCAATTAGCAGGCGAAACCAACATTCTCGGCCAAATGAAGGCCGCTTGGAGCCAGCAATCGCCGCAATTCCCGTGGCTCCAATGGTTGTTCGCGGACGCCAAGGAGATCCGCGCCAAGCATCTTTCCGAAGTCGGCGGCGCCTCCTACGGCCGCTTGGTGCGCCAATTATTGCGTAGTTCCGACGCCCCCGAACGCGGCCCGGTGCTGGTTGTGGGGGCCGGCGATATGGCCGAAACCATTTGTCCCTGGCTTCGGGCGACGACGCTGCAAATTCTCAACCGAACCCCAGCCCGCGCCGAGGCCTTGGCCGAGCGGCTCCGGCTCCATCCCGGCGCCCCCATTGAAGTCGTGCCGCCGGCCGCGGCTGAAGCCGCTTGGCGCCACGCCAGTGCGGTGGTGGTCTGCGTGCCGTTCGAGCCCCGGGAGGACGCCCTGCGTCTCGCCTGGCTGCGGGCCGCCACGACGCTCGATTCCACCCCGCTCATCATTCATCTCGGCGGCCACCGCGCCCAAGCGGGTCTGTGGAATTCCTTGCCCCAGTTCCGCTGCCTAGACGACGTGTATGCGCTGCAACACCAAGCCGACGATCGCCGGGACCGGCAGATTACCCTAGCCTTGCAAGCCTGCGCCGAACGCGCCCGGCATCGAGGCCTCGGGTCCTCCCTGAGCCATCCGCACGGCTGGGAGGATTTACCGGCCTTTTTCCCGTTCACTGGCTTTCATTGCGGCTGGCTCAGCCCCCTGAACCGGCCTCCCGAATTTATCCCGGAGGCCCTCGCCGCATGAAGTCACCGGCCCAACCCACGTCCGCCCGCCCGGCGGCGGGGCGCGGGTGGTGGCGGCGGGGCCTAGAATCCGATTCGACGGCGGGCAGGAAGCCGGCCCACGCTGCCCGGCACATGACTCCCACGGGCCAACTCAACGCTCGACCGCCAGCTCGCTTGCGCACGTTGGTGGCGTTGATTTTTGCGTGGCTGAGCTTCCTGTCCGCTCTCGGCGGTTGGTGGGTTTATCACATGAAGCAGCAGGCCGGTCGCATCGCCGAACTGGAACGGCAAGCCGGCCTCACGTCATTGGAGGCCAGCCAGCAATGGGCGCGCACCCAGCGCATGTTGCATTGGGAAGGCACGACGTTCTTCGGCGCCCTGCTCGTCAGCCTGCTGCTGCTCGGCTGGCTTTATTGGCGTGATTCCCGCCGGGCGCGTTCGCTGCATGCCTTCTTTGCCTCCGTCACCCATGAATTGCGCACGCCCCTGACTGGCATCCGGCTCGAAGCCGAGTCCTTAGCTGAATTGACCACCGCCGAATCCCCGTCCCGGGCTTTGGTCGAACGGTTGCTCGATGACACCACGCGACTCGAATCGCAGGTGGAACGCGCGCTCGAACTCGCCCGCGTCGAAGGCTCCGGCCCAGTCTTCACCCAACCACTCAACCTCCGCAGCTCCGTAGGCCAATTCATCCGCCAATGGCGGCTGCCCGTCGCGCCCACGGTCACGATCCGCAACCACGTTTCTGAAGGGGCAATCCTAGCCGACCCAGCGGCCTTGCAGATCATCCTGCGCAACCTGTTGGAAAATTCCGTCCACCACTGCCGCCGTCCCGCACTCACCGTCACGCTCGCCAGCGACACGCACGCCGACCACGTCACACTCAGCGTCGCCGATGATGGGGAAGCGCCCTCCGGGTTGCCCCGGAAACTCGGCGGTTTGTTCGAAAAGGGGGATCGTTCCAAGGGCGCCGGCGTGGGCCTCTACCTGGTGCGCGTGCTGATGCAGCGCATGGGCGGGCGGGCGGACTTTCAAGCCACACCCCAAGGTTTTCGCGTGGATTTGCACTTCCGGAAGGAGGAAAGCCATGGCTGAGCCCACCCCCGCCCGCCTGCTCGTGGTCGAGGATGAAGCCAACCTCGGGGCCACCTTGAGGGAACGCCTCACGCGCTCCGGCTACGAAGTCACCTGGGCCCGCTCCGTGGCCGGTGCGCAGGAGGAACTCAGCAAGCGCACCTTCGACCTCGCCTTGCTCGACATCGGCTTGGGCGACGGCTCCGGCTTCCTGCTCGCCGAAGGCATCCGGAAACAGGCCGTCGGCACCGCGATCATCTTCCTCACCGCCATGGGCGACCCGCAGCACCGCATCCTCGGCCTCGAACTAGGCGCGGAAGACTACGTGGTGAAGCCCTTCAACTATCAGGAACTCGTGCTCCGGATCGAAAACGGCCTGCGCCGCGCGCGCTATTGCGGCACCGGGCTGGACCGGCTCCAAGTCGGCCGGGCCAAGGTTAATTTTCCCGCCTTCTCGGCCGAAGTTGCCGGCGAAGTCACCACGCTCAGCCAACGCGAAACCGCCCTGCTCAAACTGCTGGTCGAACGCCGCGGCACCGTGGTCAGTCGCGACCAAATCCTCGATGAAGTGTGGTCGCGCGAGGACTACCCGACCCCGCGCACCGTGGACAATTTCATCCTGAAACTCCGACGCCTCGTGGAGAGCGACCCCGAAATCCCGACCGTGATCCGCAGCGTCCGCGGAGTCGGTTACCAACTGAATCCCGCCGCCTGCCACGAACTATGAATCGCTTCAACCTCGCCCTGCAGCGGCGCAACCCCGGGCGCCCGCCCGTCTGGTTCATGCGCCAAGCCGGCCGGTATCATTCCCACTACCAGGCGCTGAAACGCGAACACGACTTCATGACGCTGTGCAAAAACCCCCAGCTCGCCTGTGAGGTCACCTTGGGCCCGATCTGCGACTTTGATTTCGACGCCGCAATTCTGTTCTCCGACTTGCTGTTCCCGCTTGAAGTCATGGGCATGGGTCTGCGTTACAGCCCCGGACCCGAACTTGATTGGCACCTCCGCACCCGCGCTGACCTCGGCCGACTCACGGGCGGGCGGGAACGGGTTGCAGAATTGGAATTTCAGGCCGAAGCCATGCGCCTGATCCGGGCGGCGTTGCCGGCGGAAAAAGGGCTGCTCGGCTTCGTTGGCGGTCCGCTCACGCTGTTCTTCTACGCCGTGGCCGGTTCACACAAGGGCGATGTCAGCGACGCCCTCGTCGGCTTGGACGACGGCCGCTTCGAAGGGTTTTGCGAAGCCCTGATGGAACTGCTCGTCGCGAACATCGTCCTCCAATTCAAGGCCGGCGCCGACACTGTCGCCGTGATGGACACCGCGGCGGGGGAGATTTCCTTGGAGTCGTTCCAACGCCACGTCGTGCCCCGCTTGGCGGAACTTTTCCACGCCGTGCGCGCTCAAGTGCCGGCCGCCGCCTTTACCTATTATTCGCGGCTCACCGGCCCCGCTCATTGGCGGGCGCTCGCCGGCCTGCCGCTGGGTTGTCTCGGGGTGGACTGGGTGCATCCGCTGCCCGAAGTGCTGGCCGAGGTCGGCGGCCGTTGGGCCGTGCAGGGTAATTTCGACCCTAGTCTGCTCCTCCTGCCGACGGCAGAACTCCGGCCGCACCTGCTCCGATTTTTTGCCGCGGCGCAAACCGCGGACCCTGCCCGCCGCGCCGGCTGGGTTTGCGGACTCGGCCACGGCGTGCTGCCGGGAACCCCCGAAGCTCACGTCCGGCTTTTCCTCGAACTGCAACGCGAACTCCTCGCCGCATGAGCACCCCTTCTCGCCCGCAATTGCTCAGCAAATACGACGTCCCAGGCCCCCGCTACACGAGCTACCCGACCGTGCCCTACTGGGCCCACCAGCCGACCGCTGACCAGTGGCTCACGAGCTTGGCGCAGCCCGGCGTCACCCGGCGCGGCACGCCCGCCGGGGCCGGCATTTACGTCCATGTGCCCTTCTGCGAATCGCTCTGCACCTACTGCGGCTGCAATACGCGGATCACGCGGAATCACGAGCTGGGTCACCGCTACGTGGATGTGGTGCTACAAGAATGGGAACTCTATCGCCGGCGCCTGAGCCCGGAGAACCAACTCCCGCTCGCGGAACTCCACTTCGGCGGTGGCACCCCCACCTTCCTCGAACCACCCCACCTGCGCCGGCTCGCCGCGGGCATACTCGCCGGCGGCCGGGTCATCCCTGGCGCTGAGCTTTCCCTGGAGGCCGATCCCCGGGTGACCACGCGCGCCCACCTCGAAGCGCTGGCCGAACTCGGCTTTAACCGGCTGAGCCTCGGCATCCAGGACTTCGATCCCCGGGTGCAGGACGCCGTGCATCGCGAGCAAAGCGAGGAACTGGTGCAGGCGGTCGTTCAGCACGCCCGCGAGCTCGGTTACCAGAGCCTCAATTTTGACCTCATCTACGGCCTGCCGTTTCAGAGCGAGGACAGCATCCGCAACACCGTCGCAGCCGTCACCCGGCTCAATCCGGACCGGTTGGCCTTTTACGGTTACGCGCACGTGCCCTGGATCAAACCTCAGCAGCGCAAATTCACCGAAGCTGACCTGCCCACGGGCGAAGCCAAGCGCCACCTCTACGAAGTCGGCCGCGAACTGCTCGAAGCGGCCGGGTTTCGCGAGATCGGCATGGATCACTTCGCCAAGGAGACGGATTCACTCTGGCTCGCGGCCCAGCAGGACAACCTCCACCGCAACTTCATGGGCTACACCGCGCGCCCGGTCCTGCCCCTGATCGGGCTTGGGGTTTCGGCGATTGGCGATTCCTGGAACTACTTCGCCCAAAACGAAAAGGTGCTCGAACCCTACATGCAGCGAGTGCTGGCGGGCGAATTGCCGCTCGTCCGCGGCCACACACTCACGGCCGAGGATCTCGTGCTCCGCCAGCACATCCTGAATCTGATGACTGCGTTTTCAACCCGCTGGACCGAGCCCGATTTGCAAAGCCCCTTCCTCGAACTCGCCCACCTCCGGCTGCGCGAATTGGCCGCGGATGGCCTCGTGGAATTACAGGACCAAGGCTGCACCGTCACGCCGCTCGGCCGCACCTTCCTCCGCAACATCTGCATGGCCCTCGACGCCCGGCTCGCCCGCCAAGCACCTCCTGAACGGCTCTTCAGCCGCGCTGTCTGACCCCCCTCACCCGCAGTCATTTCTCTCAAAACTGCTGCCCCCATGAACGCCCGCCCCCACTCGACCGCCCCCGCCCCTGTCGCCATCGTCGGGGCGGGCGTCACCGGTCTGACGGCGGCCTTTCGACTGCGGCAACGAGGCATCGCCAGCGTGGTGTATGAAGCCGCTGCCCGACCGGGCGGTCCGGTCCACACCCAAGCGCACGCCGGTTACCTCGCCGAAGACGGCCCCAACACGCTGCTGGAAACGTCGCCCAAGCTCCGACAGCTCATCCAAGATCTCGGCCTTGAAGGCGACTGTCTGACCTCCGATCCGGCCGCCAACCAACGCTACATCGTGCGAGGTGGTCGCCCGGTCCCCGTGCCCGATTCACTCCTCGGCTGGCTGCGCACGCCCCTCTTCAGTTTCGGCGCCAAACTCAGCGTGCTCGCCGAACTGCTCCGGCCCCGCGGCCGAGCCGACGTTCAGGAAACGGTCGCCGATTTCGTGCGCCGACGGCTGGGCCAAGAATTTCTCGACTACGCCATCAACCCCTTCGTCGGCGGCGTCTATGCCGGAGATCCGGAACAACTTTCCCTGCGGGAGGCCTTTCCAAAACTGCATCAGGTCGAGACGCGCTACCGCTCCCTGTTCCTCGGTCAAATACTCGGCGCACGCGAACGCCGGCAATCCGGCGAAACCCCCAAGGACCGCGCGCCGAAGCTCTCCTTTCGCCACGGTCTGGGCTCACTGGTCACGGCCCTCGAGCGGCACCTCGGAGACGCGGTGCGCCTCGCCACCCCCGTGACCGCGCTCCAGCGGCACGCCCACGGTTGGCGGGTAGAAGTGGGCCCCCAAGGCCAGCGGGAAGTGGTCGAACACTCCGCCGTGCTGCTCGCCGCTCCCGCCCACCGGTTGGCCCAAATCCACCTGAACGCCGGCCCCGACGCTTCGCTGACGTGGCTGGGCGAGCTCACCTACGCGGCCGTGACGGTGCTGGTGCTTGGTTTCCGGCGCGAAGACGTAGCGCACCCGCTCGACGGCTTCGGGGCGTTGATTCCAGCGGTGGAGCGGCAGTCCATCTTGGGCGTGATTTTCAATTCCTCCCTCTTCCCGCACCGGGCGCCTCCAGGCCACGTCACGTTGACGTGTTATCTCGGCGGCGCGCGTTCGCCTGAACTCGCGCTCGCTTCCGAGGCAGTCCAATTGGCCACCACCCGGGAAGCGCTGGGCCGCCTGCTCGGCGTGCGCGGCGAACCCACGTTCCTCCACCGCACCGTGCACCGACACGCCATCCCGCAATATAAGCTCGGCTTCGGCGATTTCCGCGCCCGCCTGACGCGGCTAGAGCAGGTCGCCCCGGGCCTGCGGCTCGCCGGCCATTTCCGAAACGGCATTGCACTCACCGACTGCCTACTCGCCGGGCTGCAAGTGGCCGAGGAAATGGCCGCCACCGCTGAACCCGGAGTGCGTGTATGAGGAGCGGGAGCACGAACCATGCGCCTCGACGAACCCCTGCATCGCCAAGCCAGCCACTGACCATGCCCCGTCCGTTTGAATTTTAAACTCCACCCTTCACCCGCCGACTTCCAGCCCCCTCCCGCGCATGACCGTTTCAACTTCTGACCCCGCCGCGGGCAATCGCCCCGGAATCCTGTTGATGAATCTGGGTTCGCCTGACTCACCGGCGGTGTCCGATGTCCGCCGTTATCTGCGTGAATTCCTGATGGACGGCCGCGTGCTCGACGCGCCTTGGCCAATCCGGTTCCTGATCGTGCATGGATTCATCCTGCCGTTCCGACCGCAGAAATCCGCCCACGCCTACGAGCAGGTCTGGACGCCCGAGGGCTCGCCCTTGGTGGTCATGGGCCGACTTCTCCGCGACCGCGTCGCCCCACGGCTGGGCTGTCCGGTCGAGCTGTGCATGCGCTACCAGAATCCCACTCCGACCGCGGCGCTGACCGCATTGCAGACGCAAGGGGTGAACCGCGTCGTGCTACTGCCGCTGTTCCCGCACTACGCGATGTCGAGCTACGAATCCGCCGTGGAAAAGGTCCGTGAAGACCTCCGCGCCTTTCCGGGCATGACGCTCGCAGTCGTGCCGCCGTTCTACCGGCATCCCGCCTATCTCGACGCCTTGGTCCAATCCGCCCAGCCCACGCTCGCGCAGCCCTACGACCACGTGCTGATCAGCTACCACGGCCTGCCGGAACGCCACCTGCGCAAGTCCGACCCCACGAAGCAGCACTGCCTCTCCTGCGCCGACTGCTGTGAAAAGCCCAGCCCGGCCCACGCCACCTGCTACCGCCACCAGTGCTTCGAGACGGCCCGGGAATTTACCCGCCTCGCCGGCGTGCCCACCGCCCGCTGGTCCGTGTCCTTCCAGTCCCGCCTGGGCCGCGATCCGTGGCTCGAACCTAATACCGAGACGGAGCTCGTCCGCTTGGCTCAATCGGGCGTGAAACGACTCGTCGTGCTGAGCCCGGCCTTCGTCGCCGACTGCCTGGAAACCATCGAGGAACTCGGCCTGCGCGCCCGCGAGCTTTTCCTCGGCGCCGGCGGCGCGGAGTTCCACTTGGCGCCCTGCCTCAACGAGCACCCGGCCTGGGTGGCCGCCGTGGAGACGCTGGCGCAGGAATCACTCCGCCAACCGCCGGCCCACTGATCGGGCACAGAACTCAGAGCCAAACTGCCGCTCGGGCGACGCTGCGACCCGAAGAAACTTCGATTGTTTCCGTTTAAGGCTCAGCTCAAATCTCCACTCCGAAGCTAAGCCACCGGGGCGCGCCGTGGTTTGACTCCTTTTTCCGCGAAGCCAAGCTGCCCCCGTTCATGGCCCTTCTGGAAATCAGTAATCTGCTCAAGTCCTTCCGCGCGCCGGACGGGGCGGTGCATGAGGTGGTCCGCATCCCGCGCTTCGAGCTGGAGGCGAACACCCAGTTCGCACTCGCCGGCCCCAGCGGCACCGGCAAGACCACGTTCCTGCACCTCATCGCCGGCATTCTCGCGCCCGACGCCGGCCGCATCACGCTGGCGGGCCACGAACTCACCGCGCTCGGCGAATCGGCCCGTGACCGCCTGCGCGCCACGTCGCTGGGCTACATCTTCCAGACCTTCAACCTGCTCCAAGGCTACACCGCGCTGGAAAACGTGCTGCTCGGCATGAGCTTCGGCCCGGGTGCCGACCACGCCCGCGCCGAGGCGTTGCTCCGGCGCGTGGGCTTGGGCGACCGGCTGCATCACCACCCGCGCCAGCTTTCCACCGGCCAGCAGCAACGCGTGGCTGTGGCCCGGGCGCTCGCCAATCAACCCAAGTTGGTCCTCGCCGATGAGCCGACCGGCAACCTCGACTCCGCCAACGCCGCCGAGGTGCTGAAGCTGATCCGCGAAACCTGCGCGGAAAACGGCGCCTCGCTCCTGCTCGTGAGCCACGACCGCGACGTGCTCGCCAGTTTCGAACGGCAGGCTTCGCTCGCCGAGTTGAACCGGGCGGCGCAACCGAAAGGAACCGTGGTATGACGCTTCCCCTCATCGTCGGCCGCAGTCTCCGGCAGCACCTGCTTTCAACGCTCGTCACCGCCTTTTCCATTGCGCTC
This sequence comes from uncultured Verrucomicrobiota bacterium, assembly GCA_903821635.1. Classification (GTDB taxonomy): domain Bacteria; phylum Verrucomicrobiota; class Verrucomicrobiia; order Limisphaerales; family UBA9464; genus CAIWAH01. Next base: position 13,738 of record CAIJLV010000192.1, read on the forward strand.
GCCGGCGGCTTGTTGATGTCGGTCTGGGTCGTGAAACGGCAGGCGCACGAGACCTTCACCGGCCAAAGCGGCGGTTGGGATGCCGTGCTCGGCGCCCGCGGCGCAAAGCTCCAGCTCGTCCTCAACGCCATCTTCCACCTCGAAGCCTCGCCCGGAAACGTCCCGTATCAGGACTACCTCGACCTCGCGTCGAACCGTGCCGTCGCCGCGGCAATTCCGCTGGCCGTCGGCGACAACTACCTCGGCTACCGGCTCGTCGGCACGCTCACGAACTACTTCACCACCGAATACGCGCCGAAGAAGACCTTCGCGCTGGCGCCCGGCGGCCGGCTGTTCGAAGACGGCTACCGCGAGGCCGTGCTGGGCAGCTTCGCGGCGAAACGACTCGGCCTAAAGGTCGGCGACACGTTCCAGCCGTATCACGGCCTCAACTTCGACCCGACCAAACAGCACGAGGAACTTTACACCGTCACCGGCATCCTGGAGCCGTCCAACACCCCGTCCGACCGCATTCTTTGGATTCCGCTCGCTGGCCTCCAAAACATGTCCGGCCACGACCCGAACGCCGCCGCCGATGTCAGTGCGGTGCTGGTGAAGCTGCGGAGCCCCATCGCCGGCCAGCAGCTCGACGTGCTCTACAACCGGCAGGGCAACCGGCTCACCTTCGCCTGGCCCATCGCCAAACAAATGGCGGACCTCTTCGACAAGTTTGGCTGGTTCGATCAGGTGCTCGGCCTAGTCGCCGTGCTCGTGGCGCTGGTGGCCGCCGGCTCGATCCTCGCCAGCATCTACAACTCGATGAACTCGCGCCGACGCGACATCGCCATCCTGCGCGCGCTCGGCGCCCGGCGAACCACCGTCTTCACGGCCATCGTGCTGGAGGCGGCGGCCATCGCTGCGCTGGGCATGGTCATCGCCTTCGGGCTGCACTTCGCCATTTTGACCGGCGCGGCGGCGGTGATTCGGGCGCAGACCGGCGTGGTGCTGGATCCCTTCGCACCGGATGCCGTCATGCTCTGGGCCCCGGCGGCACTGATCACCCTGAGCGCGCTGGCCGGGGTGGTGCCCGCCTTCAAGGCCTACCGGGCCAACGTCGCCGACGGACTGGCCCCCGAATCGTAATCGCGCCCGGCCCCAGCCCCTTTGAATTCACCGCCCCACCTGTTACATCTAACCCCAACATGAGATCTTCCGGACAAGTTCTGGCGTTTGCCCTCGCGGGGGCGATGGCGGTCGTCGTCAGCGGTTGCGGTGAGCACGACGACCACGCGGGCCACAATCACACCCAGGGGCACGCCCATTCCGCCCCCCACGGCGGCACCCTCATCGAGCTCGGCAACCATCAAGGCAACGTCGAATTCGTGCGGGACGCCACGGCCGGCAAACTCACCGCCTACTTGCTGGACGCCCACGCGGAAAACTTCGTCCGCGTGCCTTTGGATGCCTTCACCCTCAAGGCCACGGTCGCCGGTCGCGAAGAAACCCTGACCTTTGCCCCCGTGGGTAACGCGTCCACCGGCGAAAAGGCCGGCGACACCTCCCAGTTCGAGGCGAGCGCGGACTGGCTAAAAACCACCACCACGTTTGACGCGGTGCTGACGCAACTGTCGCTGAAAGGCACCACCTTCACCGCCGTTAAGTTCAATTTCCCCAAAGGCGCAGAATGAAAACCATCCCCCTTCACCGCCGCCTCAAGTCAGTCGGCCTCTTTGTCCTCACGGCGTTCGCCGCGTCGGCCTATTTCCGCGCGCCGGAATCGGCCCTGGCTCAGACTGCCCCGGCTCGCGGCGAGCCCATCAAGCCGCTCGCGCCGCGGGGTGAACCAATCAAACCGCTGGCCCCCGCCGCAAAACCCACGGCTACCGAACCCGCGACGACCGCTACCCCAACGACGAAGGGCGAGTTTTTAAGCATCGGTTTCGACAAGCTGAGCAGCTTCAAATACGACGTGCCCGAAGAGGCGCCGGATGCCAAACCGACGACGGATCCCGACACGCAAATTCCTGCGACCGTGAAGGCGTTTGACGGTAAACGGGTCGCGCTCAAGGGCTTCATGCTCCCCCTCAAGGTGGAGCAGGGCCTCGTCACCGAGCTGCTGATCATGCGGGACCAATCCATGTGCTGCTACGGCACCGTGCCCAAGATCAATGAATGGGTGTCGGTCAAGATGACCAGCAAGGGCGTGAAACCCGTGATGGACCAAGCCGTGACGATGGAGGGTAAACTCAAGGTCGGCGCCATCCGCGAAAACGGCTACCTCGTCGGTATCTACCAGATGGACGGCGAAAGCATGGCTGGCCCGACGGCACCGTAGTCACCACGGCGTGCTCACCGGCCGGCCGCGGGTCTGAACGAGGCGGGCGGACGTGACCTTGGACGTGACCATCACCGCTTCGTCCGCAACCCTCGGCCGCCCCGCTACCCGGTGCGGCCGAACTTCTTTTCCAGTTCACGCCAATTCATCTCGATGAGCGTCGGGCGACCGTGGGGACAGGTGTAGGGCATGACGCAACGGCGCAAATCCTCCACGAGTTTTTCGAGTTCCTTGCCCGCAAGCGGATCGTTCGCCTTCACCGCGTGGCGACAAACCGTCTTCGCCACCATGTCCTCACCCAAGCGCAGGAGGTTGACCCCGGCACCGGCCGCTTTGAGTTCATCCACGAGCTGAAACGCGAACTGCCGCGGATTGCCGCCGCGCACAAACGGCGGCAGCGCATCCAGGAGGAAAGTGCGTTCGCCGAACTCCCGCAACCCGACCCCGAGCCGGGACAAAATGTCCAAGTGCTGCCGCACAAACGTCGCGTCGCGCGGACTCAACTCGATGGTTTCAGGCAACAACAGGCGTTGCGAAGGCGCGGCCTCGGCGCTTTCCAAGCGCTGGAGCATCTGCTCGTAGAGCACCCGCTCGTGCGCCGCGTGCTGGTCCAGCAACACCAAACCCCGATCGGATTCCAAGACGACGTAAAGCCTCCCCACCACGCCGACGAGCCGCAGCGGCACGCGCAACAACGGCACGGGCACTCCCGGCGTTGATGGCGGCAGCGGCGGCAGTGCAGTGGGCAGCGAAACCGGCGGGCGCGACGATTCCGGCACCGCGGGCTGAACCGCCACCCGAGCTGAAATCTGGGGGGGCAACGGCCGGGCGGCGGCCGACGCGAAGCCGACGGGCAAACTCCGCTGCTCCGGTGCCGACGGAGCCGGCTCAGTCGGTTCCAGCTTTAACTCTGGCGGTGGAACTGGCGGCGGCGGGGCGAAGGATCCACCCACTCCCCGCTCCACGTTCATGCCCACCGCTTCACCTAGTGGCCGATGAAACGCCGCCAAGGTGTCGCGCACCGCCTTCGCCACCAACCGACGGACGGCGGGTTCCTCGCGAAATTTCACCTCCCGCTTCTGCGGATGCACGTTCACATCCACCGCGGACGGATCCAGCTCCAGAAACAGACAGCAGACCGGGTAACGGCCCTTCATCAACGCGTTGTGATACCCCTCCAGCAGCGCAAAGTTGAGGCCGCGATTTTCCACCGGCCGCTGGTTCACGAAGAGGTGCTGCTCGTCACGGGTGGCCCGCGAGACCCCCGGCGAACCGATGAAACCCCAGAGGCGAAATTTCGTAAACCGTGCGGCATCCCGCAGCTCCAACGATCCCTCCCTCAGGCCGTCGTCTCCGGTTTCCTGAACCTCAGCGGAAAATTCTACCGGCAACAGCGGCACGTCGCTCCCATGCAATTGGCGCAACCGCTCCCGCAAGGCCGAGGCCCGCTCCGCCGGCGTGCTCCATTTCACCGCCGGCAACTGCCACACCGGCCGGGCATCCGAAACGAACGTGATGCCCACCCCGGGCCAGGCCAACGCCACGAGCGTGAGGTAATGCTGAATGTGCGCCCGCTCAGTTTCCTCGGCGCGGAGGAATTTGCGGCGCGCCGGCAGGTTGAAGAACAGTTGCCGCGCTTCGATGGCCGTGCCGGCGGGCGACGCGGCGGCCTTCACTTCGAGAATCTTGCCACCCCCGATGATGACCTGGGTGCCTTCCCCCGTGGTGTCGTCCGCCTCGCGCGTCGTCAGGGTGAAGCGCGAGACGCTGGCGATGCTCGGCAACGCCTCACCGCGAAAACCCATCGTGGTGATTGCCGCCAAATCTTCGGCGCGCCGGATCTTGGACGTCGCGTGGCGTTCCAGACACAGCAACGCGTCGTCGCGACTCATGCCGTGGCCATCGTCCGTCACGCGGATCAGGCTGCGGCCGCCCGCACCGATCTCCACCGTGATGCGGGTCGCGTGGGCATCGAGGGCATTTTCCACGAGCTCCTTCACCACGCTGGCCGGGCGCTCCACCACCTCACCCGCGGCGATTTGGTTCGCCACGTGATCAGGAAGCAGCCGGATACGGTTCACAGGCGACAGCGTCAAAGGACGGGGCCCAAAGTTCAAAGAGCAAAGTTGGATCTGGACCGAGCTGCCTTTCCCGGAGCGTTTACCCACCTCGGGGCCAGCCATCCGCAGCCGAGTTCACGCGCCGCATTAGGGCGCGGCCGGCTTGGCCTCGGGGGCTTTATCGTCCGCGGCGTCGCCCCAACCCGGACAACAGGAACCGGCGCCCGTGTAACATTCATCGCACAGTCGGCGGTCTGCGAATTCACGCGCGCCAAACGTGCCGCACACTTCACAGGTCAGGTTTTCGTCCGGCTTACAGGAATTCGCCACGGGCACAGCTTGCCGCGACGGCGCCCCCGGCACAACGCCCACAATTCAAGGGCAAGCCTAGGCAAGGAACGACCGGCAACCTAGGGCCGGAAAGGGCATGAAAGCGCCCCTTACGCCGTAGATTTTTGCCTTGGGTCAAGGTTTTGACCGTGAGCCCCGGCCCATTCTTAGTTTCAATGAAGCATATGCACCGATTGTTCGCTTCGCTGAGCGCCCTCGTGGTGATGGGCGACCCGGGACGCCTGTTCGCGCAAAGCGGCGACGAATACGAACAGGCGCCGATCCGCTATTCGACGACGGCGCCGAAGGACGTCATTTCGAAGCTGGAGGCGCGCCTCCACTCGGGTGAACTCAAGCTGACCGGCGATGATCGGGCCAACTTCGAGACGCTGTTGCGCGAGTTGAACATTCCGGTGGCAAGCCAGGTGCTCGTCTTCTCCAAGACCAGCTTCCAGCGCGAACGCATCAAACCGACGACGCCGCGGGCGATCTATTTCAACGATGAATGCTACCTGGGCTGGGTTCCCGGCGGCCTGTTTGAAGTCGCCAGCATGGACCCGGAACTCGGCCCGATCTTCTACAGCTTCGATCCGCACGAGCAGACGTTGCCCAACAAGGCCCGCTTCAGCCGCGACGAAGACTGCCTGCGCTGCCACGGCGGCCAGTTCGTGCGCGGCATTCCAGCCGTGTTCGTGCGCACCGTGCACAGCGATGCCGCCGGCGATCCGCTGCTGAAATTCGGCACCGAAGTGGTCGATCACCGCACCCCGTTTTCCGATCGCTGGGGCGGCTGGTATGTGACCGGGCGGCACGGCCCATCGGTCCACCGCGGCAACGTCTTTGCGTGCGAGGAAAAGGGTGAACTCGTCGTCCACTACGAACCCGGCGCCAACGTCACCAATCTCGCCCCCTACTTCGACCTGCGGCCCCACCTGACCCACACCAGCGACATCGTGGCCCTCATGGTCATGGAGCATCAGCTCGCTACCCAGAACGCCCTCACCCGGGCCGCCTTTTCGTCGCGCCGCATGTTGCACTATCAGACCAGTGTCCAGCGCGACCTCAAGGAAACGGTCACCGACGAGCCCACCTATGACAGCGTGAAGCGGGTGCTCGACAACGCGGCGCAAGACGTCGTGGATCACCTACTCTTCAAGGACGAAGCCCCGCTGCCCGAAGGGGGCATTCAAGGCAGTCCCGAGTTTCAGCAAACCTTCCAAGCCCGCGGTCGGCGCAGCCCGGCGGGCGAATCGCTGCGCGACTTCGACCTAACCCAGCACCTCTTCCGGAACCGTTGCAGCCACCTCATCGACTCTGCCCAGTTCCACGCCCTGCCGGCCCACTTGAAGAGTCGCATCTACACCCGGCTGGCCAAGGCGCTCCACGCCAAGAACCCGGATCCCCGCTACGCCTATCTGCCGGCCGACGAACGCACCCGCATCGTGGTGCTGCTCCGGGCAACCCACGCCGACTTGCCGGCGAACTGGGTGGTCAACTGACGGGAGCCGGCCAAGTCCAAGTCCACGGCCTACTCCGCGGCGCGGATGCGCTCCAGTAATTCGTCCAACCGCTTGGCCGAGACGGGTTGCGCTGTGCCGAGTTCCTGCGCGAACACGGACACCTTGTATTCCTCCACCAGCCAGTGGAACTGCTCCGCCAGTTTCACGGCCTCAGGCGTCTTTGGCGGCTCCGCCAGCAACCGGTCCCGCACCACCAGATACGGTGCCACCAGTTTCACCCGCTCGACTTCCTTCGGCGGATTATTGGTCGCCCGCTCGATCCGCAGCATCAGCGCCTTGAGGTAGCGGGGCAGGTGCGTCAATTGGGCAAACGGCGTGCGCTCCAAAAAACGGCGCGGCACCAGCGCGTCCACCTCCGCGGCAAACCCGGTCGGCTTGGTCGTCGCCGCCTTGGTCACCACGGGCTGGTTCGCCAGTAACACCCCGAGGTTGTTCAACTGGCTGAGCGCTTTCAGCGCGGGCGCAGGCTTGGCCGCCACCGGGTTGGCGCCAAGGCCGGCACGCTGCACCGCCTGCTGCCGAAATTGCAGGACCGCACCCACGCGATCAATCAACTGCTGCGCAAGTCCCGGCAACTGTCGCTTCGCCGCCGCCACGGCCTCGTTGAAGTTCTCCGCGGTCAACCGGCTCGGCAGGTCGGCCGGCAGCAAATGCCGGCGCAAACTCGTGAGCGCCGTCTCCTGCAATTCCGCCCCGCCACCCACCAGCACGGCTAGGGAGTCGTATTTCGTCAGCCCCCGCAAATCGCGCTCCAGCCACGCGAAGTCCTTTTGCAGCGCCAACTCCACCAAGCGCCGCCAAGCCGGGAGGCTCGCCCGCCGGGACGCCAGCGCCGTCGGAAATAAGCGAACGCCCACCCCGCTGTCGTCCAACTGAAGCCCGGGGAAACCAAACACGGGCAGTCCGTGCTGTTCACCGGCGGGGACTTTTTCCGGCAGGTCCCCTCCCGAGAAGGTGGTCAGCCCAAAGCGTTCCCAGTGTCGCGCCGTGTTTTTCCACGCCCCGGAATCAATCGGCGGCGTCACCTTCACCTGGGCGAGATGCTGTTTCAGCGCGGCGAAATCGCGCCCGGCGGCAACTGGCTTGGGGTTGCTCCCGATCAACTCGATGCGCAGCCGCAAGTGCGCAGGAATGGCGTCGGCCCGCCACGCCTCCGGGGGCACGGTGACGGCGTAGCGCTCCTTGAGAAAGCGCCCGAGCGACGCGTGGAACGAGCTGCCCTCGGGCCGGAATTCGCGGACAATTTCCACCACCTTGGGGTCGATGGGTTGCAGGTCGCGGCGCTGCGTCTTGGGTAGGGAGCGCAGCAGTTCGCTCATCATTTCCGCCCGAAGCCCCGGCACCGACCATTCCAACAACGCCGGCGAAACCGCCTCAGCGATGGTCACGGGCAGCCGCACCGTCACGCCGTCATGTTCCTCGCCCGGAGCGTAGGCATAGTTGAGGGCCACCGCTTGACCAGCCACCGCCAAGGCGTCCGGGAAGGCCTGGGTATCAATCGCCACCTCGCGCCCGCCACTCAGGTCGGTTTCAGATGCGCACAACGAATTCGCGCGCCCCGATTCGCGCAGCCAACGGTTCAGCTCGTCGCGTGACGAAATGTTCTGGAGCCGCTCGGCGTAGAACTTGAACAGCGCCTGATCCACATCGCCCAAGTCGTGCCGGCGGATGCGGGTCTGCCAGCTTTCGATCTTTTCACGAACCTGACGGTTACGGTCCATGAAGCCCAATCCGGTCACGGCCCCAGCCGGCGGCGCCGCAGTCTCCAGCCACCCGGTCGGTGGTGGATTCGAACCGTCACGGGCCCGCCCTTCGCCCGCAGGAGAGCGGGCCATGTCCGGAGCACGCCCGACGTCTCCGGCCTCTTCCGCATCGTCACCCCGACGAGTGCGAACGGGCGGGAACAGATCCTCTTCGACCAACGCCGACCGGATGAAAATCGCGGTGGCGTCGGCCGCATTGACGTTTCCATAGGCGACGCTGCGGCGGAACACTTCGAGTCCGTGAAACGTGGTGATCTCTTCCACCAGCACCCGGCCGGCGCTGGCGCTCCAGTGCGGATGTTGGTGCACGACCTGACAGAGGTGCGGCGCGAGCTGAACGATCCAGTGGGGATCAATGCCGGCGACCGTCCGGGCGAAGAGCTGCGTGGTCTCGACCATTTCGCCGGCCACAAGCCATTGCGGCTGACTCGACTTGGGTTTCGGCGCGGGGTTCTTCTCCGGCTTTGCAAACCGGTTCTTCGACGGCCGTTCGCCGCGTTCGAAGAGCGCGGAACCAGGAAAGATCATTACCTGTCGGTTGCCGCCGACCTTGTATTGGTTGCGTTCTTCGCGCGTCGAGACGTGGCCAAGCAGGCCGGCGAGGATGGAGCGGTGGATGGCTTGGTAGAACTGCTCCTCGGTGCGCGGCGCCTTGCCGGCGGTTTGGGCAGAACCGCGGCCTTCCTCGTCCTGGAACACGCCGAGATTCTCCAACGCGCCTTCGAGCTGGGCGTGCAGGTCCTGCCACTCGCGCATCCGCAGGTAGGACAGGAAGTGCTGCTTGCAGAACTTCCGGCGCGCGCCCTGCGTGCGGAGGGCTTCCCACTGGTCGTGGACGGCCTTCCAGACGTTGAGCAGCGTGAGGAAGTCCGACTGCGGATGCACGAAACGCCGATGCGCAGCATCCGCGGCGTCGCGCTGGTCGAGCGGGCGTTCGCGCGGGTCCTGGATGCTGAGACCGGCGGCGATGATGAGCAGTTCGCGCGTGGCGTGTTCGGACTGCGCCTGGAGCAGCATCCGGCCGAGCGTGGGATCTATGGGCAGGCGGGCGAGGTCGCGGCCGAGCGGCGTGAGGTCGCGCTGTTCGTCGAGTGCGCCGAGTTCCTGCAACAGCCCGTAGCCGGCCTGAATCGCGGCGGGCGAAGGCGGCTGCACGAAGGCGAACGTCTCGATGTCGCCGAGGCGGAACGCCTTCATGCGCAGGATGACCTCAGCGAGGTTGGCCCGCTGGATTTCCGGCTGCGTGAATGGCGGGCGCGCCTTGAAATCCTCCTCGGAATATAGCCGCACGCACACGCCGTCCTGCACGCGGCCGGCGCGGCCCTTGCGCTGGTTGGCGCTGCTCTGCGAGACGGGTTCGACCGGCAGGCGCTTGGTCCGGGTGCGCGGCGCGTAGCGGCTGATGCGGGCGAGCCCGGCGTCCACGACGTAACGGATGCCGGGAATAGTCAGGGACGTCTCGGCAATGTTGGTCGCGATGACCAGCTTGCGGCGGGACGACTGGGCGAAGACGCGCTGTTGGTCGCCCGAACTGAGCCGGCCGTAGAGCGGGACGATTTCCGCCTCGCGCCCGAAACGGCCTTCGAGCTGGTCGCTCGTCTCGCGGATGTCGCGCTCGCCCGGCATGAAGATCAGCACGTCGCCGAAGCTGGATTCGTAAAGAATCGTCTCGGCCGCACGGACGGCGGCGTCCACGTAGGTCAGTTCGCCGGCGCCGGCGCGCAGTGACGCACGGATGGAAGCGGTGAGCTGGAGCGTTTCGGTTGAGATAGCGCTACGCGTAGGAAGCCCGCCCTCACCCCCCGGGAGAGGGGGTAGCCCGCCGGAGTCTGACTCGTCCACAAACCCGCCTGACGAGGACTGATCAATGCCTGACTGAATCGAAGCCTTTGAACTGTGGAGTCGTTGGAGGTCGTTACCGTCTCCCTCTCCGCGGGGGTGAGGGCGGGCTAGGTCCACATTTCCACCGTAGGCATGGTTCCCACCCGCTTCCCACTCTTCCGAATCCGGCTCGTGGTCGTAAGGCGCGTAGATGACGTCCACCGGGAACATCCGGCCGGACACTTCGATGATCGGCGCGTTGCCGAAGTGCCGGGAAAAGGCCTGCGTATCGATCGTCGCCGACGTGACGACGAGCTTCAGGTCGGGACGACGCGCGAGCAGTCCTTTTAGGTAGCCGAGGAGGAAGTCGATGTTCAGCGAACGCTCGTGCGCCTCGTCAAGGATCAGCGCGTTGTAGTCCGACAGCAGCGGATCGCCCTGCGTCTCGGCGAGCAGGATGCCGTCCGTCATCAGTTTCAGATACGTCTCGGAGCTCGAATGATCGTCGAAGCGGATCTTGCAGCCGACTTCACGGCCCCAGCGGACGTTCAGCTCCTCGGCAATGCGCTGCGAGATGGACAACGCCGCCACGCGCCGCGGCTGGGTGCAACCGACCTTCGCCTCGATGCCCAGGCCCGCTTCGAGGCACATTTTGGGAATCTGCGTGGTTTTGCCCGAGCCGGTTTCGCCCGCAATGACGACGACTTGGTTCGCGCGGATGGCCGCGACGATCTCGTCTTTGCGCGCGGTGATGGGCAGGTCCGGCGGATAAGTAACCGGCGGAACGTGCAGGCGACGCAGTTCGCGCAATTCGGCCGATTGGCGCGCCTGCGTGAGCAACCGGTTGAGCAGGGCGTCATGCCGCTCCGGATGCAGTTGGTCGCGCAACAGCCGGACGAGCCGCGAGCCGAGACGCACCCAATCGTGCGTCATGGTTCGCGGCAGCAGCGCTTTCAGTTCCTCGACGCGGGCGTCGTTCATACCAGAGCTCAGGAGTTTGGCGGAACGCGAGGTCCGGGGGAATGGGGAATGTCGAGGTCCGTAAACAAACTCGCACTGGGTTGGCCGCGAATTGGACCGGATCAACGCTTCTCCTATTTTGGAATCGCGCGAAATATTTAGGCCTCGCCCAACGAATTCGCTGCGGATAGGCAGGATTGCGTGCGCGAAGTGGCGGCAATGATCATCTGGCTGGCGTTTCCCGGAATTTTCGTGCTTGGGACTATTGTTTGCCTCCTGGCCGCATTTTCGGTTTGGACGTTTTCCTTGGCGTTGTTGGCCTTCGGTTGGCAGCGGAAGAAAACTTGGCTCCTGTGGCTTGGCGGGGTGCCCTTCGCAATTGGCTCGCTGCTATGGGTGCTACTGGTCTTGATGTTCTGGAGTTAAGTTGTGTCACGCCGGAACATCGCTGGGCGCTTCGGTCGTTTACTTCGGGACGGAATCTTTCTCGGTTTGCCGTAACGCCGCCGCCAGCGTCCGCAGGTGCGCCGCCAACTGGTAGCGTGCTAGGAACCGTTCGCGGAAACGCAGGCCGTCCTCGGTTTGCACCACGGTAATCAATGCCCGCGCGGCGGCGGTTGGGTCCCGCGGTTCGACCAGGCCGGCGTAGTTTTCGGGGAGCATCTCGGGAATGCCCCGCCAGCGCGTCGAGACGACGGGCAGGCCAAACGCCATGGCCTCGATCAGGTTCAGCGGCTGTCCTTCGTTGGCAAAGTAGCTGGGAAACAGGAACACGTCGCTGTCGCGCAACGCGGCGGCCTTGGCGGCCGGCCCGAGGAAGCCGGTGTGGCTCACGCAGTCGACCAAAGCCGGATCGGTCAGCCGGCTTTTGAAATCCGCCTCCACGTCCGGCGTCGGAAAAGTTCCCGCCACCAGCAAACGGAATTTCAACGGATGCGCCAGTTTGGCACCGAGTTCGTTGGCCAGTCGGACCGCTTCGACGGCGTCCAAAACGCCCTTGTCGCGCGAGCAGAGCGCGAGGAATAGGACCTTCACCTCCGCGGTGGTTGCCGATCCGCCGCCCGCCACGGCCACTGAACCCGCAGGGGACGCACCCCTCTCCCCTGCCCGAAGGGTAGGGGAGGGGTGGTCGGAGCCCCCCTGATTCATGGGGGGGGGAGGGAAGAAGTGGCCTTGGCCTGGGGTGAGCCTTCCCTTCTCCCCACTCGGGCACTGAGGGTCGAGGGAGTCATCCGGCATAGCGCCAAGGGGCGCCGCTTGCGCCAACCGCTCGGCTAATCGCCGGCGCCGAGGTTCCGCCAGCGTCAGGTTGAACTCCGGACAAGGATCGGGCACGCCGTTCGGGACGATGGCGACCGCCTGGGGACGGAAGGTGTCGGCGTCCGGCTGGTTGAACTTCGACAGGATGAGATTGAGCGCAGGCCGGCCGAGCAGTCGGCGCGCGACGGCCCGTTCGAGCGGGTTGGCGACATCTTCCAGCCATTGGCCGAGCCCGACCGCGTGCCAGTGGAAGATGACGTTCCGGAACCACGGCCGCAGGAGCGCAAGGACGATCCAGTCGCGGTAGAGCGAGTTCCGCTTGGGCGGGCTGGGCACGTAGTAGAGCGTGCGGACGTTGTGTTCGCGGCCCAAGCGTTTCGCCTCACGGACGTAGCCGAGCAGCTTGGTCAGCTTGCCGCCCCGAGCGGAGCCGACGTCAGTGAGGTCCTCCGAAAGCCGGGCGTCCACGTGCAGCACCTCGATTCCGTGCGCCGGATCGGCCCGGAAGCCGTCCACGAGGTATTGCACCATCTGGCTTTGGCCATGGTGCGGCGGCGGGACGTGGGCGAAAACGACAAGCTTCATCGCGGTGCGCGGATCAGCCTGCCCGGAAGGGTGGCAAAAGACGAAGTCGTTCGTGCCGCCAGCCGGCTTGGGGCGCGGGCCGCAAATACGCCGTCAGACCCCGGCCGGCGAAAATTCGTCCGCGTGATAGGAACTGCGGACCAACGGACCGCTGGAGACATGAATGAAGCCGAGTTCTTCGGCTCGCTCCTTTAATTCGGCAAAGACGGCCGGCTTCACGAACTCAACCACCGGTAGGTGCTTCAAGGTGGGCTGCAAATACTGCCCCAGCGTGAGGAGGTCACACTGAACGGCCCGCAAATCCCGCATGGCCGTGAGCACTTCGTCGCGGGTTTCGCCGAGCCCGAGCATGATGCCGGACTTCGTATGCAGGCGGCCGCCGCTGCGTTCCTTGGCTTTCGCGAGCACGCTCAACGAGCGGTCGTAGGTAGCCCGATGCCGCACGCTCGGCGTCAGTCGGCGCACGGTTTCGAGGTTGTGGTTGTAGATGTGGGGTTTGGCGGTGAGCACCAGATCGATGGCCCATTCGCGCTCCAAGAAATCTGGCACCAACACTTCGATGACGATCCCCGGATTGAGCGCGCGGACCGCTTCGATCGTTTGCTGAAAATGGGCGGCGCCGCCATCGGCCAAATCGTCCCGAGCCACGGCGGTGATGACCACGTGCTTGAGCCCGAGCCGGCGGGTCGCCTCGGCCACCCGCTGCGGTTCATCGGTCTCCAACGGTAATGGCTTGGAGGTGTCCACGGCGCAGAAGCCGCAGGCGCGGGTGCAACGGTCGCCCGCGATCATGAAGGTCGCGGTGCCCTTGCTCCAACATTCCCAGTGGTTCGGGCACTTCGCGCTCTCGCACACGGTGTGCAGCTTGAGGTCCTCCAGCAGCGTGCGGGTGCGGGTAAACGCGCTGCTGGTGGGCAACTGCACCTTGAGCCATTCCGGCAGGCGGGGCCGGAGGGGAATCGAGTTCACGGGTGAGGCGGGAGCCGAATCGGTCCGCGGGCTGTTCAACACTGCTTCCATCGAATGGGCGTCAAGGTTGAGGCGGCCGACCGCTTTGGCAACCGGCGTTTCCAAAACGGGGTGACGAAAACCATCGGCCGCGACCGCCAGCCCGTTCGGGCACTGGGTTTCCGCCCCGCGGGCCGCCGCTTGTCGACCGCGGCGAAGTGTGTTTGGCTCCGCCTCATGAAGTCCGCCGGCTTCCCCGCCCAAATTATCTCCCGCCTCTTGCCCCTGGGTCTCCTCCTGTTCGCCGTGGGTTGCTCCACGGTCTCGGAGACCGGCCGCAAGCAATTCAACTTCATGTCCCCCAGCCAAGAAATGCAGTTGGGCTTCTCGGAATTCGACAAAATGAAGCAACAGGTGCCGATCTCCAAGGATCCGCAGCTCAACGCGCTGGTGCAAAAAGTCGGCCAGCGGGTCGCCGCGGTGGCCGACCTGCCCAACGCCCAATGGGAATTCGTCGTCTTTGAAAGCAAGGAGGCCAACGCCTTTTGCCTGCCGGGCGGCAAAGTCGGCATTTACACCGGGATCCTACCCATCACCCGGGACGAAGCGGGTCTGGCCACGGTGATCGGCCACGAAGTGGCCCACGCCGTGGCCCGGCACGGCGGCGAACGAATCAGCGTCGCGATGGGCATCCAGACCGCCGGCACCGTTGCGGGCGCACTCATCGGCGGCTCGAAATACGCCAATTACGGCCCCGCTTTCACCCAAGTTTACGGCGTTGGCACTCAACTCGGCGCCGCCCTGCCCCACAGCCGGATGCAGGAATCGGAAGCCGACGAGATCGGACTGCTCTACATGGCCCGGGCTGGCTACAACCCCGAGGCGGCCGTCGGTTTCTGGCAGCGTTTCGGTGACTACAGCCGGACCACCGGGGGCAACACACCGTGGTTCCTGCGCACCCACCCCACGGACACTCAGCGGGTGGAAAACTTGAAGACCCTCCTGCCCAAGGCCAAAGCCCAGTATCGCCCCCAATGATGCGCCTCCCCTGCTCCACCCTGTTCCTCGCCGTGGGCCTGCTGACGTTGGCCCCCGGATGCGCCCGCCGCGCCCCGATTCCCGGCCGAGATGGCTACGTGACCCACTTACCGGTGCTGGCACCGCCGCCACTGGTGAGTTTTTCCAGCCCCGCGCCCGCCACGGCCTTGCCGGGCGCCAAGGCCGTGCCCCAGCGCGATGCCAACGTCTGGCGCGCCGCCGCCGAGCCGTGGTTGGGCACGCCCTATCGGCTCGGGGGAAATTCCCGCACCGGGATCGATTGCTCAGGCTTTGCCCGGGTGCTGCACGCCGAAGTGAGCCACCGCAAGCTCGCCCGCACGACGACCGAGCAATGGCGGTCCGGCGCCCCGGTAAACGTGAACCAACTCCGGCCCGGCGACCTGCTGTTCTTCAACACCACCGGCCAAGGCGTCTCCCACGTCGGTGTGTTCATGGAAGGCGAACAATTCGCCCACGCCAGCACTTCCAAAGGGGTGATCTATTCATCGGCCTCGGAGCCGTATTGGGCCGAACGTTTTCTCGGCGCCCGCCGGCCTTAATGCCCCGCGCGGGGGATGTTTCCAGGCTTGTGGCCCGGCCCGCACTTCGCGACAAGTCTGCCGCACTCCCTTAATCCCGCGTCTGTCCCCGCCATGAATTTGCCGAGTTCTCGCCGCCAGTTTCTTCGCCAATCCGCCCTGCTTGCCGGCACCGCCGCGCTGGTCGGTTGTTCCGCCCCCTACGTCAGTCGGCGGCGCGTGCTGGGCGCGAATGACCGCCTGAACGTCGCCGGCGTCGGCGTCGGCGGAAAAGGGTGGGTCGACATCAACGGCGTGGATTCGGAAAACATCGTCGGCCTGTGCGACGTGGACGCGGGCCGTCTGGCCAAGGCCGGCGAGAAATATCCGGCCGCCCAGCGGTTCGCGGACTGGCGCGTCCTGTTCGACCAACTCGGCAAAGGGATCGACGCCGTCACCATTTCCACACCGGACCACATGCACTTCCCGCCGGCGTGGCGGGCGATCCAAGAAGGCAAACACGTTTTTTGCCAGAAACCGCTCACCCACACCGTCTGGGAAGCCCGCGAACTGACCTTGGCCGCCCGGGCCGCCGGTGTTGCCACCCAGATGGGTAACCAAGGCATCTCGCATCCCAAACTCCGCCGCGATGCCGACCTCGTGAAGAGCGGCGTCCTCGGCCCCGTGCGGGAAATGCACTGCTGGACCGACCGGCCGATCTGGCCCCAAGCCCAGCAACGCCCGACCGATACCCCGCCGGTTCCCAAGGAACTCAGCTACGACCTTTGGCTCGGCACCGCCCCCGCGCGCCCCTACCACCCAGCGTGGGGCCACTTTGTCTGGCGCGGTTGGTGGGATTTCGGCACCGGCGCAATTGGCGACATGGGCTGCCACTTGCTTAACCTCGGCGCGCTCGCCCTAGACCTGAGCGCCCCCTCGGCCGTCGAAGCCGAAAGTGAAGGCGCCAACGCGGAGACCGCCCCGAAGTGGTCCCACATCGTCTGGGATTTCCCCGCGCGCAACGGTCAACCCGCCTTCAAGTTTCACTGGTATGACGGCGGTAAACTGCCCCCGGCCAGCCTGTTTCCCGGCACCAAATACGACGGCAACGGCGTGCTCCTCATCGGTGCCGAAGACACGATGCTAACGAGCTATGAGGGCGGCGCAAAACTGAAGTCCGGCCGCACCTACGACGACTTCAAGGCCATCCCCCACCTCTTTCCCAAGCACGATAATTGGGACCGCTGCCACTACGAGGAGTGGATTCGCGCCTGCAAGGGCGGCCCGAAGGCGTATTCCAACTTCGACACCGCCGGCCCCGTCACCGAAACCGTCCTGCTCGGCAACGTCGCCATCCGCTCCGGTCAGCGGATCGAATGGGACGCCAAAAAACTTCGCGTCACCAACCTGCCCGAAGCGAACCGCTTCATCCGCTCCGCCTACCGACCAGGCTGGGTGAGTTGAACCGCGCGGTGCGCCCCCACTTCACCACCTCAGCACCTCACCGCTTTGGCCGGGTCCGGTCACCTGGCTGCGGTTCACCGCGCACGATGTCCGCTGAGATCGTGGTGTCCCGCACCGGCCCGTTGACCTTTAGTTCGGCGACCTCAACCCCAGCCCGTTCGACGGACAGCAACTGCCCCTGGCTGGGCAGCCAGTAGAGCGAATAGTCCAGCACAACGAAACGGAGCCGCTCATTCACCGTCAGCACCCGCCCCACCGAGCCGTCCAGCGGACGAATGCGCGGTTCCTCCGGCGGCGCATTGGTGGTTGCGGCCGGTCCGGCCGACGGCGGCTCCGGCTCCAACGTCCGGCACGCGGACACCAGCAGGCAGGTGACCACGGTGAACAGGAACGAAGGCTTCAGCATGGGCTCGACTTAAGCCAATCGGGTTCACAGACGTCAATCTGACGTTGCCCCGACCGCCGATTGCCTCGCCCGCCCTACCGGTTAGCTTGCCGCCATGGATTGGCAGACCCCCGCCGCGCTGGGCCTCGTCGCGCTCACCGCGGCAATTATGCTGTGGCGCCGGCTGCGGCCGCGGAAGTTCACTTTTCACCGCGACACCGGTTGCGGTTGCTCCGCGCCGGGCCAGCGGCCGCCGAACGTCGTGGTCGCCGGCAAACGCGGCGAACGTCCCGCAGTCACCGTGAAGTCCGTCTGACCCTTTATCGTCCGAAGCTCCGTCCATGAAGTTGCTCTCGTTCCTGCTGACCGCCCTGCTGTTCACCCCTGTCCCCATGGTCCTGGCCGACGCCGCCCAGGACGTGGACGACGGCCGTGCGCTCGCCGCCGAACTGCGCGCCACCCGGCCACCCGCCAGCTTTACCAATCGGGCCACGCTGCGCATCGCCTCGCCTGACGGCAGCGTGCGCCGACTCCCGGTCACCATCACCACCCTAGCGGACGCGGATTCCGAATGGCGCGTGATCTACGCCGCTCAAGTCGGGCTGAACGTGGAGACGCTCACCCTCATCCGCCGGCTGGCCCAGCCGCCGGAGTTTGAATTCGCCCGGGCGGTGACCAACACGGCCGCACCCATTCCGCATCTGGTTTCCGCCGAGGACACGCAGCAGCCGTTCGCGACTTCCGACTTCTGGCTCAGCGACCTCGGGCTCGAATTTCTCCATTGGCCCAGCCAACGTCTCATCCGGAAAGACAAGCCGGAGATGCGCAAGGGCCGGCCCTGCCGGATTTTGGAAAGCTCCAATCCGGCCGCGAAAAACTACACCCGGGTGCGCTCGTGGGTGGATCTCGAAAACAAGGGCGTGATCCTCGCCGAAGCCTACGACGCCGCCGGGAAGCTGATGAAACGCTTCAGCATCGGCTCGGTGCAAAAGGTGGACGGCGCTTGGCAACTCAAGGACATGGAGATGATCGACGAAGTGCGCGGCAGCGAGACGCGGCTGGAGTTTGACCTGAAGGTGAAGTGAGGTGCCGGCCAGCGGGGCGGACTTTACCAAGAAGAGCACCCGGCTCGATCCTTCTCGGCGAGGACCACAGTCCCGCCGCGCCCCCGGTCACCCGAGACTGAATTCCCCCAGCAAGCGTTCAACCCGCGCCACATCGCCCGGCACATCGACTCCCACGCTGTCGTGGTTCACCCGAGCGACGGCGATGGCGATGCCGTTTTCCAACGCCCGAAGCTGTTCCAGTTTTTCCGCGGCCTCCAACGGCGACACCGGAAAGGTGACGAGGCGCAGTAAGGTCGGGCGCCGGTAGCCGTAGATGCCGAGGTGCTTCAGGAACGGGAACGCCGCCAACCGCTCGCGGGCGGGCCGCTCGGCGTGATCGCGGAGGAAGGGAATCGCATACCGCGAAAAATAGAGGGCTCGACCGGTCGCGCCGACCACGACCTTCACCACATTGGGATTCTCGAATTCCGAGAGTTCCTTAATGGGAGTCGCCGCCGTGGACATTTCCTGGCCCACCAAGGCGGCGGCCACGGCCTCAATCACCGCCGGGTCCATCAGCGGTTCGTCGCCTTGGATATTGATGTAGCCGTCGGCGGCGATCCGGCCCGCCACTTCCGCAATCCGGTCGGTGCCGCTCGGATGATCGCCCCGCGTCAGCTCGACGGTGGCAAACTTGCTGGCCACTTCGGCGATCCGGGCGTCGTCGGTGGCCACCACCACATCGCTCAAGGACTTCGCCAACCGGCAGCGCTCAACCACGCGCTGGATCAACGGTCGGCCGGCAATGAGGTGCAGCGGCTTGCCGGGAAACCGCGTCGAGGCGTAACGGGCGGGAATGACTCCGATCAACTTCACGGGCGAATTTAGCCATGGGTGCCGGCTTTGGGGGAAAGCAAAAATGGCCTTCCCTAGGCGCACCCGCCCGACGGTGACCGCCCGCGGCGACTGCCACCCGCTGCTAGGGTCGCCGCAACCACCGGAGCAGTTCGACCAGTTTTGGCGGTTGGCCGGTGCGCAAAACTCCGATCCGAAAAATCCGCCCCGCCCCCCACAACACCAAGCCGGTGAAGGCGATCAGCAGGATTAGGGTGCCCACCACATCGCGCAGCGGCGGGTCGGCGGTCACGCGGTTCATCATCACAAACGGCGTGTAGGGCGGAAACCACGACAGCGCCGTCGCGAGCGGACCGTTCGGATCGCGCGGAATGAAAGTCATCGTAAACAGCGGCACCATCAGCAGCACCACGATCACGCCCATGAAGCTCTGCGCCTCCTTGAGCGTGTTGCAGGTGCTGCCCAGCGCGATGATCAGGCCGGCGTAAAGCAGATAGCCTAGCACGAAGTAGAGCCCGAAGGCCGGCAGCAGCCACGTCGTCTGGAGAATCTCTGCAACCTCCAGCGGTAGGCGGGCCAGTGGGCCGGTCGCCGCCGCTGGGGCGGAGGTCAGCCCCAACGATTGCCACGCCAGCACGAGCACCAGCGCCCCAATCCACGTTGCGAGCATCGTCAATCCGGCCGCTGCGATGCCCATGAGTTTGCCAACCATCAGTTCGCCCGGGGTGACCGACGACAGCAATACCTCGATGATGCGGTTGGATTTTTCCTCGATGACGCTCGTCAGCAACATCTGCGCGATCGTGAAAATGGCCACCCACAGCAGATACACGAAAGCGCTCGGCAACCATTGTCGCAACCGGTCCGCCCCGCCGACCTGTTCTTCGCCGACGGCTTTCTTGGGATTCAGGCTCGTGACGGGGGCGCGCGTCTCTTCCAGCGCCCGGACCAGCGCCGAGTCCAACCCGCGTTCAGCGTAGGCGCGCCGGCGCAATTCCGCGTTCACAGTGCCTTCAATCAGGTCCAGCAGCGCGGTATCGGCGAGGTTGTCGGACCAGTATTGCAGGCCCACCGGCCCGTTGGCGCCGCGGTGGCTGGCCGGCACGGCGGCTTGGGCCGGTAGGTCGGCCGGAATCAGCACGGCCGCAAACAAGGGGGCGGCGCCGGTCTCAGTCGCCACTTTTTGCTCACCCCGGAGCCAGGGGCGCAGCGCCTCGGCCACCACGTCCAGCCCCGCCGTGGCAGCCGACTGGACCGGCGGATCCACCTCCACAAACCGCGGTCGCGGCGGCACGAAGCCCCGGACCTGCGACCAATTCGTGCCTTGGGTCGCCTGCCACTGCGGCAGGTCGAGCACCCGGTTTGAACTGAGGTAGTAGGCGAACGGTTCCTGATACGGTGCCGTGCGGGCAAAGGCGCGCAGGGCTGCTTCCACCCGGCGCTGTTCACTGGTGGCCAACGCGGCGCGAATGACTGGCGCGAGTTCACCCGTGCGATCGACGAGCACATAATGCCGCGTGGGCAGGCCCTTCTTTTCGATCAGCAGCGGGATTTGGACCGCCAGCACGATAATCGCGGGAAAGAGGCAGATGCTGAGCCAGAAGCCGCGAGTCTTCACGGTCTCGGCAAACTCGCGCCAGGCGATGAGGAGGGCGTAACGCATGCTCAGCAGGGGGATAGGGTGGCGGGGGAATTCATCGAAAGCGCGCTTCCGTCGCCTCGGGACCGACCAGTTTCACAAACACATCGTGCAAAGTCGGTTCCTCCGCACTGAAGCTGCGCAACCGGATCTGCTGATCGAAACAGGCCCGAAGAATCGCCTGTGGATCGGCCTGGTCATGCAGTTGCAACTCCCAGACGCCCTCGGGCAACGAAGCCAGCCCGGCGACACCCGGCAAATCCTGCAACGGCGCCACGTTCGAATCCGTCGTCAGCCGCACGCGGCGCGGCAAGGTGCGGCGGGCTTCGTCCGGCGTGCCGTCGAACAACTTCCGGCCGCGCGCGATCAGCACCAACCGATCACACAGGCGCTCGGCGTGCGCCATGACATGGGTCGAAAAGATCACCGTCCGCCCCCGCGCCCGCAGGTCGGTGATGATTTCCTCCATGACGGTCTGATTCACCGGATCGAGCCCGGAAAAAGGTTCGTCCAAGATTACGAATTCCGGATCGTGCGCGACCGCCGCCAAAACCTGCACTTTTTGCCCCATCCCCTTCGAGAGAGCTTCCGTCCGGGCATCGGCAAAGTCCTTGAGCCCGTAGCGCTCCAAGAGTTCGTAAGCCCGCCGTTTGGCGGCGGCTTGGCTCAGCCCTTTGAGCGTGGCGAAGTAGGCGATCACCGCCCAGGCCCGCATCTTTTTGTAGAGCCCCTTTTCCTCGGGCAAATAGCCGAGCCGCGACCGCACGGCCAAGGCCGAGGGCGAACCCAACACCGTGATCGTCCCCGTGGTCGGCCGAATGATCTCCAGAATCATCCGCAGCGTGGTGGTCTTCCCGGCGCCGTTGGGGCCGAGAAAACCGTAAACGCAGCCGGTCGGCACGGTCAGACAAAGCCGGTCCACCGCGGTAAACGCGCCATAGGTCTTGGTAACCTCAGAGAGTTGAAGGGCAACAGGGCTCACAGGGAGGGGATGGGTGATCCGTCGGCCGGCAGGCTGACAGGCCCCGCGCACCGGTGCAAAAACTGTTGTGAACGCCGGGGCCGGAGTGGGGGGCGCCCGGCCCGCCGACCGCCTTCAGGGCGCGAGGGAATCCAGCAAGCGTCGGGCCGCCACCGAATCGGGTTGCAGCTCCAAAGCCCGCTGGGCCGCCGCCCGGGCGGCGGCGGATTGACCAATCCGGGCGTGAATGGTGGCGCGGGCATAAGGAATCTCGGGGTCGCGCGGATCCGCAGACTCCGCTTGCAGCAGGGCTTCGATCGCAGCAGCAGAGTCGCCCCGTTCCTGCCGGGCGAGGCCGAGATTGTAGGCGGCGCGGGCATGGCGGGGGTTCAGCTTCAGCGCGGCTTCCAATTCCGGCAGCACGCGTTGCGATTGACCGGCCTCGCCGCAAGCCAGCGCGAGCAGGAAACGATACTCGGCCTCGGTCGGTTCCAACCGGGCCGCAAACTCCAACTGCACGATCGCCCCACCGGGCTCACCCGCCTGACTGAGCGCGAGGGCGAGCTCCCGGCGCAGGGGGGCGGAATTCGGATCCCACGTGACCGCCCGCTGGAAATGTTCTCGGGCCCGGGCTAACTCCCCGCGGGCGGTGTGGAAATACCCGAGGCGCAACTGGCCCAGGGGTTGATCGGCTTGCAGGGCCAACGCTTGGGTCAAATCGCGACCGGCCGGGGAAGCCAACGCCACGGTTCCGCGCAGCGCCCAAACCGCCGCGACCCGCACGCCGCGATCGGGATCGGTCAACCCGCGCTCGAGGAGGGAGCGAACGGGCCCGGCGACGCCAGCGAGCGGTTCCAGCACTTGGGCGACTTGGGCGCGCAGGAACGCGTTGGTGTGATGGGCCAAGGCCAAAATGGCGGGCTGGACGGTCGGGTCGGCCAACCACGGGGCCAGAAGCCGCACGGCCACCGCTTGCCAGTAGGGCGTCTCGGGGTTTCGTAGCAGGGCGACCAGTGGCGCCAGCGCGGCTTCATCGCCCCGCCGGGCAGCGGCAATCGCTTGGGCGCGGTGGCGGGAGGGGCGATCCATCCGGGCGCCATACCATTTCTCCACGGCGGCCAAGGCCCACGCGGCGGCCTGATCGGAGTGACACCGGTTGCAGGCGTTGGGCACCCCCAACTGTTGCGTGAGGAGCGGATCGGGAATCGTGAAACCGTGGTCATGCCGGGCGTGCCGCTGCATGTAGGTGGTCTGCGGCATATGGCAGTTCACGCACTGCGACCCGGGGCTGTCAGCGCGATGAAAAGTGTGAGTGAGCAGGTTGATCACCGGGGCGTTGGGCGTGCCGCCGCTGTGGCAGCGGAGGCAGAGCGCATTGCCCGGCAGCAACGTCTTTGCCGAGTGCGGCGAGTGACAATCACTGCACCGAACTCCGGCCGCGTGCATCCGGCTGCTGAGGAAGGAGGCGAATTCGTAATCTTCGTCGCGCACCTGGCCGTCGGGGAAATAGAGGTCGGTCTCATCCACCGTCGCGAGCGTGAAATGGTCGGTAAACGCGGCGCCCGGCACAAAATCGCCGGTGAGTTCGCTCCGCCGAGCGTGGCAGGAACCGCAGGTGTCGAGCATCTGGCCGGGCGTGAGCGCCTTGACGGTGGGATCGGCAGTGGGTTCGCCGGGATGTTTCAGCCGCCATGCCACATGAGCTTTCATCGGACCGTGGCAGGCTTCGCAGCCGACGCTGCGTTCCGCCATGGTCGTGTGGTAGCGGTCGGTCTCGGGGGCGTAATTCTTCTGCAGCCGGGTATTGTGGCAACCCGCACACATCGAGTTCCAGTTCATGCCGCGGCCGGTCCAATGCCCCCATTCGCCGGCGCGCCGGTCGTCGGTGCCGAAGACGTTGAACCACTCTTGGCGGTGCGGGTCCCAGGTGGTTTCCAGCGTCTGCCAACGACCGCCCGGGGCGGCGACCAGAAATTGTTGCAGCGGGCTTTCGCCGATCACGCGCTCGACCCGGACCACCTCGGGCTGATTGGAAGCTCCCCGAGTGATCACCTCAGCGTGGCCATTCGTCCACCGCACCCGACTGGTGCCGGAGCCATCCGGAAAAACCCGCGGCGGCACAAAGGCGGCCAAGTCGTTGGTCGGGTCGAACGAGCGTTCCGCCCGGCCGTGGTGCGACTGCTGCCACGCCGCAAAGGCGGCGGCATGACATTCGGCGCAGGCAGCGGAACCAGCGTATTCGGCGAGCGCCGGGACAGCGGCCGGGGCTAAGCCCGCAGCGGGAAGCGGAGCCGCGGTTCGCCGGAGCCCGACGTAGGCACCTACTAAGATCAGCGCACACAAGCACCCGATTCCCCACCGGGAAAGGAGCCGCAGCGGCATCGATGGACGGGAGACTGGCACTGGCAGGACGGATGAAACACCGGCGACCGGCCCCAGCGGAAACAGAAAACCGCGGTAACCCTGCGGTTACCGCGGTTCAACCTTCCGAATCCGCTGGCCGAATTAGTTGGTGACTGACTTCCGGGCCGGGCGCTCTCCCTTGGGGCCCCGTTCACCCTTCGGGCCACCTTGGCCGGGCCCCCGGTCGCCGTCGGGCCGCGCGGGCCGCAATTCTTCGCCGGTCAATTGGCCGTCCCCATTCTTGTCGAGGGTGAGCAGCGCCTTCGGAGCGTTGTTGATTTCGGAAGCGTCGAGCACGCCGTCGCCATTGACGTCAAGCACGGCGATGATCGGGGAACGACCGCCACCTCGGCCGGGTCCGGGACCGGGGCGGCCTTCACCGGCGGGCGGGGTCTCTTGGGCGAGGGCGGTGAAAGCGGCGGCACTGAGGACAACCGCGAGGAGGGACTTGGTCATGGTCTTCATGGTAAACTTGTTTTTTGTTTTAGTTGGCGGCTTCGCGACTTGGCGTTGCCTTACGTAGACAAGAGACAGTGCCCCCGTTAAGCCCGTATGAGCTGCGCCGAGGATTTTTGTTAAGCCTGAGTAAACCGTAGAATTCCTCGGTCAAAGTCGGGCTCCCGACGCCACAAAACACTTGCCGCCGGCCCGCGGCGGCGGCGCCATTGCCACCGTGCGAAACGGGATCGTTTGGCTGGTCTTGTTGTGGTCCGTCATCCGCGTGTCCGCGCAGATTGATCCGGTCAGTCGGCAACTTTTCCAATTCGGCGTGAACCTGCCGATCGAGGGCAAAAGCCCCCTGTCGGCCTACGCGTTCTACTACGAAAACATCCCCGGGTTCATCCGCACCAACTGGACGCTCCGACTCGCGGTGGCGCCGGTGTATCTGGACTCCGAACTCGGCATCCGCGGGGCACTGGGTGAACACACCGACGTGGGCCTCGGCGTGGCGGGCGGGGGGTTTGCCGACAGCTATTTCGAGATCCGCGACGGCACGTTTCTGGATCGCGAGTCGTTCACCGGGCACGCGGCCGACACCAGCCTGTCGGTGTATCACCTGTTCAATCCCACGCCCGAGAACCGGACCCCTCAGTCGCTCGCGGAAGTGCCCCTGCAAGCACTGGTGCGGGTGTCGCCCCATTACTCTTGGTTCGTCCGGGACCAGGAGACGGACCGCGCCTTTGCCGTGCCGGAAGACCTAGCCTCCTTTTCCGTGCGGGCGGGTTTACGCTGGGGCGGCCGAGAACCCCTGCTGGTAGCGGATCGAGCCGTGGAGTTGTCGGTCTGGTATGAAGGCCAGTGGCGCATGAACGCACGGGAGTTCGGCTTCCGAGGTGACCGCACCTTGGAAGCCCAGTCGCACCTCTTCTGGGGGCGGGCTCTGGCCGCCTATTCGTTCACGAACACCCTCCAAAGCTTCGAACTCAGCACAACCGCCGGGGCGGTGCTGGAGGCCGACCGCTTCAGTGCCTTCCGCGTGGGCGGAGCATTGCCGTTGGCCGGGGAGTTTCCGCTGCTGGTGCCCGGGTATTTTTTCCAGGAATTCTCGGCCCGCCGCTTCGCGCTGCTCTCCGGCACCTACCGGGTCGGCCTGCCGCCGCTGGCGGACTGGTCCTTGATGTTCAACGGGTCCGTAGCGGCCTTGGATTGCTTGCCGGCGTTGGATTTTGACCGCACTTGGATCTCTGGACTGGGGGGCGGAATCACCTACCGCAGCCCCTCCGGCACGTGGCAGGCCGTCGGTGCTTACGGGCACGGTTGGCAAGGGAAACGGTCCACTGGGCGGGGTTCCAACGCCGTGAGTTTGCTGGTCCAAGCGGACTTGGCACAGACGAGCCGGCAATTGCAGCGGGTCTGGCAACGGGTCGGACCGCCGGTCCTGCAAGGGTTGCAGGGCGTTTTTCGGCGTTGAAACGCGCCCCGACCGCCGGGGCTGGGAACACAAAAATCCCGGGCCAGCGCAACGCCCAATTGCCCCCCCAACAGTTCCGGGGCACGCTGCTCCGGTTGTTCGCTTCCACACAGACCAAGTTGGCGCGGAGCCGGCGGCGGATTCCTTGCCTTGCGGGCATGGGGGCTGGCCTGCTGGGCGCGGCGGCCGCCACCAACGACTGGGTGCTGGAATATGGGTCCAGCCTAGGCGGCCTACCCGCCGCGCCGGTGACCGCGCTAACCCAGACGCGCGACGGCTACCTGTGGGTGGGCACCACCAACGGTCTGATCCGGTTTGACGGCCACCGCGGGCGCCCCTTGGGGCTGGACCAATTCCCCGGCGCTGACGACGGCTTCCACCCTGTGGCTCTGGTGGAAGAACCGGGCGCAACTTTTTGGGTCGCCACCACCGAAGGGGTCTATCGCCGCCACACCAACGGATTTGTCCGGGTCGATTTCTTCGAAGCCACCAATGCCGCGCCCATCCGCGCCCTGGCCCTTCGCCGCTCCGGCGGCGTCTGGGTGGGAACCGATCGCGGGCTGTTTGAACCGGCCAATGATCGTCTGCGACCCGTTTGGCGTTCCCCGGTGACCGAGGCGGTGGGACACTTGGTCGAAAGCGGCGTCGGGTTGGGGGTGGCAACCACGGCGCGGGTGTGGTTGCGCCGGCCGGAAGGGACTTGGCAAATTCTGCTAACCAATTCCCAGCCCACCACCCTGCCCTTGGTGGCCGCCGATCGTTGGCCCTTCCTCTGGCTCGCGAGCCCCGCTGGCCTGTGGCGCCAAGTGGGCACCGCCAATCCGCACTTGGTTCCGTTTAAAATGGGCACCGGCGGCGACTATCAGTTTGGGGGCACCGGCCCCGGCGAAGCGCGCTGGTTGGTCGATGCCGCGGTCGGCGTGGTGCGCCTCGACGCGGCGGGCAGCGCACCGGTGCCCGGCACGGAACCCAGCCGCTTGGGCCCGATCACCGCCTTTACGGTGGATACGCTGGACCGCGTCTGGTTGGGCACCGCCCACGGTCTGGTCGGCGTGCGGCGCGACCTCGGGCCGGTCAGCGAACCGCCACAGATCCAGTTGGAATCGCTGCACTGGGCGGGCAACGGGGTGGCCTTGGATCGCGGGGGGGGGCGCCCGCCGCTACGGCTCCCGGCCCACGCCGGCGGCGAGTTGGCATGGGTGTTCTCCGCGCCCCTCCGGCTGCCCGCAGACGAAGTGCGGTATGCCTTTCGCCTCAACGGGGCGAACGCCGAGTGGACGGAAACAACCGAACCCGTCGCCCGCTACACCGGTCTGCCGGCGGGCCGGTATGTGTTTGAAGTCCGCGCCCAGTCGGCCCGCGGCGCCTGGGGCAATTCGCGGACGGTGGCCTTCGAGTTGGAACCGGATTTCCTGCACTCGACGGCGTTTCGAACCAGCCTCGCCATTTTCGGCAGCGGCCTGCTGGCCTCCTTCGCCTGGCTCCGACTCCGACTGCGCAGCCATCAAGGGAAGGCGCCGACCCATGTGCTGTTCGCGGACGAACGCGAGCGCATCGCGCGGGATCTGCACGACGACATCGGCTCGCAACTCGCCGCCTTGGCGTTGCGAGCGGATCTGCTTAAACGTCGGGCCACGCCAGAACTCGCGGCGGAACTCGACAGTCTGGCCGGCGAAGCCCGCAGTGTGGTCGGGCGGATGAGCGAGATCATTTGGCAGCTCAATCCCGAGTGCGACACCCTAGCCAGTTTCGGCAACTTCCTCGCCACCCACGCCGATCAGTGGGCGGAAGTCACGGGCACACGCTTCAAGGTCGAACTGCCGCCGGACTTGCCGGCCGACTCGATGTGTCCCGAGGCGCGCCGGCACCTCACCCTAATCATCCGCGAAGCCCTGGCCAACGTGGCCAAGCACGCTCGAGCGACCGAAACCAAACTCCTGCTGCGCTACGGCCCGGACACTCTGTTCCTCAGCGTGCAGGACAATGGCCGCGGTTTTGACCTCGCCACCGCGGCTTCCACCCCAGCCGGTTCCTCCAGCAACGGCGTCCGCAACCAGCGGCACCGGGCAGAAGCCTTGGGCGGCACCCTGGAATTGCGCAGTCGCTTCGGCGGCGGCACCCGCCTCGACGTCGTGGTGCCGTTGACCTCGTTGGCGACCGGCGGAAAGTAACCAGCGCCCCAGCGGCGGCCAAACCACTGGGAACCGAATCTTGCCCCGGTAGGGAATTTGCCAATGCTTCCGGCATGTCCCCCTCCCGCCGTGAGTTCCTCGGAACCCTGCCCACCCTGACCTTGGCTGGACTCGCCGCGGCCGGTTTACCCCGCCCCGCCGCGGCCGCCGAGCCGAGTCGGCCTCAGGCGGATCGCTCGCCCCTGAAGCTGGGACTGGTCACTTACAACCTCGGGAAAGATTGGGACGTGCCGACCCTGATCAAGCACTGCGCGGCGACGCACTTCGAGGGCGTCGAACTGCGCACCACCCATCGGCACGGCGTGGAGGTCAGCCTGACCTCGGCGCAGCGCGCCGAGATTAAAAGGCAGTTCGCGGATTCGCCGGTCGAGTTGATGGGTTTGGGCAGCGCCTTCGACTATCACACGCCCGACCCGGCCAAACTCCGCGCCGACTTGGCCGCGACCAAGGAATACCTCGTCTTGGCGCACGACGTCGGCGCCTCCGGGGTCAAGGTGCGGCCGAACGGACTGCCCCCGGAAGTGCCGGTGGCTCGGACACTGGAGCAAATCGGTCGGTCGCTGTTGGAACTGGGCCAGTTCGCCAAAGATCTGGGCCAAACCGTGCGCCTCGAAGTCCACGGCGCCGGCACCTCACAACTGCCGCACATCCGCACCCTCATGGACCACGCGCGCCACCCGAATGTGGGGGTCTGCTGGAATTCCAACCCAAGCGATCTCGACGGGGCAGGCTTCGACGCAAACTTCGACCTGGTGCAGGAGCGCATCGTGTCCGTGCATCTGCGCGACCTTTTCTTGGCCGAATACCCATGGCGCCGGCTGTTGAAGCGTTTGGTCGAATCCGGGTTCCGCGGCTACACGATGGCCGAGATTCCGGAGAGCGCCGACGGGGTCCGCGTGATGCACTATTTCCGGGGTCTGTGGCGCGCGTATCAGGGATTGCAGTAGGGCGGCAGCGCGGTCACGGCGTTCGCGGCGGCAACACCTGCACCGTGATTCCGGAAGCCGCATTGGCACTGCGGAAGACCCGCTGGGTGGCGGGGCGGAAGTCCGCCGGTTTTGCCTCCGCGATGTTCGGCACGTAAGTCTGCGGATTGCGGTCCACGAGCGGAAACCAGGAACTCTGCACCTGCACTTGCACGCGGTGCCCCCGACGAAAGGTGTGCAGCACGTCGGGAATCGTGAATTCGATCTTCGTCACCTTGCCGGGTTTCATCGGTTCAGGCTGTTCGAAGCTGTTCCGAAAGCGGCTGCGCATCACGTCGCCCCGCACCAGTTGCTGGTAACCGCCCATCCGCCGGTGCGCGGGATTGGGCTCGGGATCGGGGAAGTCCGGTTGATACACGTCGATCAGTTTCACCACCCAGTCGGCGTCGGTGCCCGAGGTCGAAACGTGGAGTGCTGCCTGGAGCGGGCCGGCCAAGGTGAGATCCTCATCCAGCGGTTCAGTCTCATAAACCAACACGTCGGGCCGGGCTGAGGCAAACCGTTGATCGTGCGTCGGATAGCCGCGCGGATAGTCGGTGGTGACTTCCTGGGTAAACGGCACCGGCTTCGCAGGATTGCTCACGTATTCGTCAAACGCGTCACTGCCCGCGGCTGGAATCGAGCCGAGCGCGAGCCGACCTTGGGGGTGAAAAAACAACGTCTGGGCGCGCGCTTCCCGCGGCGGCCACACGTCAAAGCGGCGCCACTGATGGGTGCCGGTTTCAAACATCTGCGCCTCGGTGGGGGTGTAGTTGGGATCGCCTTTGAGGAAGTGACGGAAGAAGGGGAGTTCGATCTTCTGCCGGTAGTATTCCGACGTCTTGGCGTGGAACTTCACGTCGCCAACTTGGTCGCCCGAACCGCCACTCCACTGACCGTGCGTCCACGGCCCCATGACGAGCAGGTTGGTGAGGCCGACATTCTGGCGTTCGGTCCAGCGGTAGGTTTCCAAGGCGCCGAAGAGGTCTTCACCATCAAACCACCCCCCGACGGTCAGCACGGCGCAGCGGATGTTCTTCAGGTGTGGCCGGATGTTCCGGGCCTGCCAGAAGGCGTCGTAGTTGGGATGCTTGAGGAAATCCTGCCACACGGGGACGCGCCCCTGGAAGTGGACGGACTCCGAATTGCCCAGCGGCCCTAGCCGCAGGAAAAAGTCATACCCATCGGGCGTGTTGAAGACGAATTTCTTGCCCCCGTCGCGCAGCGGATCGTCGGATTTTTGCTCAAACCACCAGAAGAAGTTGAAGTTTTGCGACAGGAAGAAGGCGCCGTTGTGGTGAATGTCATCACCGATGAACCAATCCGCGATGGGCGCCTGCGGCGACGCCGCTTTGAGGGCGGGATGCGAGTCGATCATGCCCATCGACGTGTAGAAACCCGGATACGAAATCCCGAACATGCCCACCTTACCGTTGTTGCTCGGCACCTGTTTCACCAACCAGTCGATGGTATCCCACGCGTCGGAACTTTCGTCGGTGTCCTTGGGTCCCTTGTTCGGGTTGAACGGCCGCATGTGGACGAAGGTGCCTTCCGAGCCGTGACGTCCGCGCACGTCCTGCGACACCATGATGAAGCGATCCTTGGCCAGCGTGGCAAACGAACCGGCCGGATCGTTGTAGTTGTCTACCCCGTAAGGCTTGAGCGCGTAGGGCGTGCGGGTCAGCAGGACCGGATAATTGGTCGAGTCATCCTTGGGCACATAGACGCGAGTGAACAGCTTCACCCCGTCGCGCATCGGAACGCGGTGCTCAAACTTCGTGTAGTGCTCGGCGAGCCAAGCGGCGTTGGGATCGTCTTGGGGCTCGGCGGCGCCCACCGATGGGGCCCCAACCAACCAAGCGACCAGCAGCACCACGGACGCGAAGGCAATCGAACGCATGGCGAAGCATGAAACGGCCGGGTCCAGTTTGGCGAGGCTCCGCTGGCGACCGCGCCACGCCGCCGGCCCTTGAGTGGGCTATCAACGGGATGTTCAGGAGGAATCCAATCAGGAATTCCCCTAGGCGATGAGTTGAAACGCCCCGCTTTCGTCAAGGCTAACAGACGCCCCCTCACCCGCTTTTTGGGGCTATCCGCTGATAGCTATTTTCGAACGATTCCATAGGGATTTTCCCTACGCAATCAACGGTTCGGCCCCAGTTTCACTTCGCCGGGGACGTGGCACGCTAGCGGCATGGTTGTCGAAGCGAATTGGGGGACTACAGCAGCGAGCGCGACGGCGCGGCCGGCGCCGGAACTCCCTCGCTTTCAAGTTTTTATCGCCTACGACTGTCCCGCCAACGCCCAGCGCGCCCTGTTACTGCTGGCCGGTTTGGCCGCCCATTTTCGCGAGGGGGGAGCGTCCGCGAGAGCCTGATGCCCCCCGACTGGGACCTCTTCCGCTAACCACCCCGCGCGCGGATCGCCCCGCTCAACAAGCGCCTACAATCAAGCTATGACAGAGAAGGGCTTCACGATCGACTTCGGCTCAAGCGAGCCAACCACCACACCCGTCGCAGCCCCGGCAGCGAACGTCGCCGCGACCACTTCGCACTCCAAGCTGATGATCTTCGGCTCAGGCCCTGCTGGGCTCACCGCCGCCATCTATGCGGCGCGCGCGCAGCTCGCACCAACGCTCCTCGCAGGCTACGAACCTGGCGGACAGCTGATGCTCACCAGTGAAGTTGAGAACTTTCCTGGATTTCCGGAGGGGATCAACGGACCAGACCTGATGGCGAAGATGATCGCACAGGCGGAGCGGTTCGGCACGCAGATCGTCAACCAAGATGTTGAGCGCGTTGACCTCTCGAAGCGACCCTTCCGCGCCTGGAGCGCAGGCCGCGAGTTCACCGCCGATGCGGTGGTGATTGCAACGGGCGCATCTGCAATCTGGCTCGGCCTTGAATCCGAGACGCGACTACGCGGACGCGGCGTCA
>CAIJLV010000193.1 GCA_903821635.1 uncultured Verrucomicrobiota bacterium
GGCCCAGCGCGTCGTGGGTTTGGGTGGCTTCAAGGGCCCGGCCGATCGGGCTGGAGAAGTCGAGATCGGCTACGGAATTGCGCCCGAATATCGCGGCCAAGGGCTGGCTACCGAGGCCGCCAAGGCCTTGGTGGATGAGGCCCGGCGTTGTATCAGCCTCGCGCGAGTGCTGGCCCACACGCTGCCGGCGAACAACGCTTCGACACGGGTGCTGGCCCGGTGCGGATTTCACCGCACCGCCGAAATTAAAGACCCCCAAGACGGCGTCATCTGGCGCTGGGAAAGAACGCCATGAACTGGTTTGAAGTCGCCAACGCCGCTGAAATTCCGTCACCCGCCCTGTTCCTGTTCCGCGCTCGCATCGCCGCCAACCTAGCGGAAATGTTGCGCGTGGCCGGCGACACCAAACGACTGCGGCCTCACCTCAAGACGCACAAACTCCCAGAACTGGTGCAGTGGCAGGTAGAACTCGGCATTACGAAGTTCAAAACCGCCACCATTGCCGAAGCCGAGTTGGCGGCGAGCCACGGCGCTCAGGACGTGCTGCTCGCTTATCAGCCCGTCGGGCCGCACATCGGCCGTTTGTTTGAGCTGATGGCTCGGTTTCCCGAGACGCGTTTCAGTTGTTTGGCGGACAATTCCGACTCCGTGTCGCGCCTAGCCCAGGCGGCGCTGGCTGCGGGGAAGTCGCTGACGGTTTTTCTCGATTTAGACGTCGGCCAAGGGCGGACGGGAATCGGGCCCGGCGGCGGCGCGTTCGAACTGTATCGTCAACTGGCGTCCGAGCGGGCGCTCCTTGCAGGGGGGCTGCATGCCTACGACGGGCACATCTATGCGCACGATCTGGCGGTGCGCTTGACCGAGTGTGACGCTGCGTTTGGCCCGGTCGAACAGTTGCGCCGACGCTTGGAAGCGGCGGGGCTCAAGGTGCCCGTGGTGGTGGCGGGTGGTTCACCGACGTTCCCGCTGCATGCCCGCCGCGAGGGAGTTGAGCTGAGCCCCGGCACGACCGTGCTGTGGGATGCCGGCTACGCGCACAAGCTCCCCGACATGAATTTCCAGCCGGCGGCCGTTTTGCTGACACGCGTGGTCAGCCAGCCGGCGCCGAACCGGCTCTGTCTCGACTTGGGGCACAAAGCGGTGGCCAGCGAAATGCCGCACCCGCGGGTCGTGTTCCTCAATCTGCCCGAGGCCACGCCGGTGATGCACAGCGAAGAGCATCTCGTGGTCGAAACGCCCACCGCTGCGAAATGGGCGGTGGGCGACTGTATTTACGCGCTGCCGTGGCATGTGTGCCCGACGGTGGCGCTCCATGAAGAAGTGGTGGTCGTGGACGACGCCCAGTGCGCTTCGGCCCGGTGGACCGTGACGGCCCGGCGCCGTCGGCTGACCCTTTGAATTTTCCCCGATGAATTCCCCGATGATCTTCGACGCCCACCTCGACTTGGCGATGAATGCGGTCGAGTGGAACCGCGACCTCACTCGACCGCTCGCCGACCTGCGGGCGGCCGAGGCGCATCTCCAGGACAAGCCGGATCGCGGCCGGGCCGTCGTGAGCCTCCCGGAAATGCGCCGCGGAAACCTCGGACTGTGCGTTGCGACCCAAATTGCCCGCGTGGAACACAACGCTTGGAGTCCGGTCGCCGGCTGGCGTTCCCCCGCGCAGGCGTGGGCGATGACGCAAGCCCAGCTCGCGTGGTATCGGGCGCAGGAGGAGGCTGGTGAATTGGTGCAAATCCGCGACCTCGCCGGGCTAAATCAGCAGGTTGCAGCCTGGACTCATCCGGCGGCAACCCCGGCCCCGCGGCCCATCGGCTACGTGTTGTCGCTGGAAGGCGCCGATTCACTGATCACTTTGGGCCACTTGGAGCGTGCGTGGAACTATGGGCTGCGCGCCGTCGGGCCGGCGCATTACGGCCCGGGCATTTACGCGAACGGCACTAATGCCACGGGCGGCCTGAACGAACGGGGGCGCGAGTTGCTGCGCGAAATGCGCCGGTTGGGGCTCATTCTCGACGCCACGCACCTGTGCGACGACGCGTTTTGGGACGCCATGAAATTGTGGGAGGGGCCGGTGTGGGCGAGCCACCAGAACTGCCGTGCTCTCGTGCCGCACAACCGGCAGTGGAGTGATGAGCAGATCCGGGAATTGATCGCCCGTGGTGGCGTGTTGGGTTCGGTTTTCGACGCGTGGATGATGGTTCCCGACTGGCAACGTGGGGTGACTACGCCGGCTGGCGCGGGGTTGGTCGTCGCGCGGATTGTCGAGCATATCGATCACATCTGCCAGTTGGCGGGCAACGCGCGGCACGTCGGTCTAGGGTCGGATCTCGATGGCGGTTTTGGCACCGAACAGACGCCGCAGGATTTGCAGTCCATCGCCGACTTGCAGCGGGTGCTCGACGCGTTGCGGGCCCGGGGCTACGCCGCCGCCGACCTCGACGGACTGGCCCACGGCAACTTCCTGCGCTGCCTGCGCACGGCGTGGGGCGGCTAGGGGCTGATTCGTCTTGGGCGTGGACTGGCGTGGAACCCGGGGGGCGAGGGCGAGCGAGCCAGTTGGGCGCTCTTCAGTCGCCAATTTCCGGGGTGTTAAGGTCCCGAATGCAGAGCGCGGAGGGTCAAACCCAGAGCGTGTCACCGAGGAACGGCAGCACGGGCTCCAAGCCGTGGCGTTTGCGGATGAGCTGCGCCAAGGGGGCGCGGCTGCGGTCTTCACCGTGGATCAGGGCCACGCGGGGTTGGCTGGGAGCGACGGCGGAAAACCACTGTAGGAGATCAGTTTGGCCGGCGTGCGCGCTAAAGCCGCCCAAGGTGTGGATGCGGGCGCGCACTGGAATTGTTTCGCCAAAGATCCGGATCTCGCGGTCGCCGTCCACTAGGCGGCGGCCGATGGTGCCAAAGCCTTGGTAACCGATGATCACGACCGCCGTATCCGGACTCGAAAGATTGTGCCGGAGGTGGTGGAGGATGCGACCGGCATTGCACATGCCGGAACCGGCCAGAACGACGCAGGGTCCGGGAGTTTCGTTGATTTTGCGGGATTCTTCGGCCGTTTCCGTGAGTTGCAGGGTGCGCAAATCGGCAGCGAGCGGTCTTTCGGAGATCATGGCCGACATTTCCTCGTCGAAGAGCTCTGGGTGGCCGGTGAAAATGCGGGTCGCCTCAATGGCCATCGGGCTGTCGAGAAAGACGGGAATGGGCGGCAGCCGTTGATCACGAAACATCGAGGCGAGGATGGTCAACATCACTTGGGCCCGGCCGATCGCGAAGGTGGGCACGAGCACTTTGGCTTTGCGGATGATGGCCGATTGCATGATTTGCGTGAATTCCCGGATGGTTTCGTCAAACGGCCGGTGGTCGCGGTCGCCGTAGGTCGATTCCAAGAAGACGAGGTCGGCGTGCTGAAACGGTTCGTAATCCCGCAGAATGGGTGCGCCCTTGGGGCCTAAGTCACCGGAGAAGACAATTCGTTTGGGCGGACCTAGGCGTTCGATTTCGAGCTGGATGCTGGTGGAGCCGAGCATGTGGCCGGCTTCCACGAACCGGGCTTGGACGCCTTGCGCCACCGGCACGGGTTCGACGTAGGGCACGGGGCGCAGCAGTTGCAGCACCGCCTCCACATGTTCCAACAGGTAAAGCGGTTCCGAGTCAGCCGGTAGTTCGGGCTGATGTCGCCGGCGGCGGTCGAAGTCGGCGAGTTGCACCTTGGCGGAATCGCGCAAGACCAAGGCGGTCAACCGATTCGTGGCGGGGGTGCCGTAGATCGGACCGGTGTAACCCGCCTTGGCCAACAGGGGCAGGCGGCCCGTGTGGTCGAGGTGGGCGTGGGTCAGCACCACGGCATCAAGGTGGGCCACGTCCAAGCCTTCAGGCAGCACATTCTGGGCTTCGCACTCGCGTCCGCCTTGAAAAAGCCCGAAGTCAACGAGCACACGGGCGGTGCCGGTTTCAACGAGGTAGGAGGAGCCGGTGACATCACCGGCGGCCCCGAGCAGGGTGATTTTAATTTGGGATGGGAGGCTCATGGCGGGCTGAAAAACGACGGATACAAGAATCGGGCAGCGGGATTGTGTGCCGGGAGCATTGGCCGCAAAACCGCTCAGTCCTAGCGGAAATTGTGTGCTTCTGGGCGCCAGCGCCGATCCGGAAAGCGAAGCGCGGCCTAACCGTCGATCGGCACTATGCGGTCGCCGGTGCGTTCCCAGCGCTGGAGCGGTTCCGCTTCGCCGTCTTTGAGGGCTTTGAACAGTTTGGGAGCATCCCGTTTTTGGAGCGTCAAGTCGGCCACGCCTGCCGCCTCGCAGGTGAGAACCTTGGCGTAACCCTTGTAAATCCGTGCGTGGCCCAACGTTCGGCTGCATCCCTGCACGCAGGTTGTCGCGCTGGGTAGCCCCCGGCGTTGGAGCACCAGGAAGCTGTAGGGCAGGCTGCGTAAATCGATTCCCAGCCGCCGCCCAAACTCCGACCAAGCCGAGTCGGTGAAGATTTCCCAGGGTGGGCGACCAAAAAAGTGGCACCAATCTTCCGTCCGCTCAGGCGCGGTGAGCCCGCAGGCGGCGTCGTGGGTGCAGGGCGCGACCACCGCAAAATCAGGCCGGAGCAACTCGCGGACGGCGATGAGTGCTCGGCTGTCACTCTGGGTTCCTGGTTCCACCCAGAGCACGCACTGAGCCCGGCTGGCGAGGGCGGCTAGGCGTGCTTGGTCCTTGGGCGGTAGTTCGCTAAGCACATGGCTGACGAGGAGCGTCCCCAAGGGGGTGGTAGCCGTCAATTCTTCGGGCTTGAGCCGTTCACAGGTGAGTTTGGGAAACGCGGTCTGGGCCCGTTTCAAAGCAAAGCCTTCAGCCAATGGCGAGCGGTCGTGGACGTGCAGGGCGGAGAAATGGCTGGGGCCGAAGGCGGCGACCACGCGTCGGCCGGCAATACCGCTGCCACAGCCGAAATCCAAGAGGGGGCCGGGCGGTGGGGACCAATTGCGCGCCTTTAGTTCAGTGAGCACCGCATCCCATTTCCAACCAATCCGTTCGCCCAGCGTAAGGTCGTAGGCGGCTAAATCGTTTTCGGATTCCCAGTAAGCGCGGCGCAGCGGTTTACCCTCTAGGAAGATTTCGCGAAGCCGGCTGACGGCCGCCCAATCGAGTGCGGTGAGGTTCATGCAGCGTGCAAATCTGGGATTAGTTGGGGCGGGTGAGGTGAAAAAGTTTACCCAAGCGGGTGTAAGCGTCGCTGCCAACCCGGGCAACGGGATCGATTTTCAAAGGATCGGGACGGCCGCCGGCTCCCAGCACCGTATCCGCGAGGTGAAGGCGGACAATTTGGCCAAAAACGGCATTGCCGCCGATCGGACCTTCGCTCAGGCGGACAATTTGGTTGAGTCGGCACTCAAACGCGACGGGCGATTGAGCGACTCGGGGGGGACGCACGACGGTCGAAGCACACGCGGCCACGCCAAAGGCTTCAAATTCGCTGTCGCCATGGGGCAGGGTGGCGGCAGTGGCATTCATTGGGGCCGCGAGGTCGGCTGGAACCAAGTTGATCACGAATTCGCCGGTCGCTTCGATGTTGAGCAGGGTGTCCTTTTTGCGGCCGTGGCGGTCGTTGGCCGGGCAAAACATGAGAATGGGCGGACGGG
This sequence comes from uncultured Verrucomicrobiota bacterium, assembly GCA_903821635.1. Classification (GTDB taxonomy): domain Bacteria; phylum Verrucomicrobiota; class Verrucomicrobiia; order Limisphaerales; family UBA9464; genus CAIWAH01. The sequence goes on from CAIJLV010000193.1 coordinate 5,636, forward strand.
CGCAGACCCCGGTGAAGAAGCTAAACGGGGCCAAATTGGCTGCGCCACCGGCTGAAAGGGTGGAAACCCAAGCAATCGGGCGAGGAATAATGGTGTCGATCAGCCACTGATACATGTCCCGCGCGGTCAGCGAATCGGGGTCGAGTTCCATACCGAAATACTAGCCGGACCCCGTGGGTGGGAGCGAGAGTCTGGTTGGAAAGTTTGGCGGTTCTGGGCCCATCTGCGGACCTTGAAGAGTTCATCAATTCACGTAGCCGAAATCTTCTTCGACCGAAGAGAGTTCGTTGCATGAAGTGTGAGGCACTGAGTCGACTTCGAACCGTCCGTGCCACAATCCCCGAATCTCCCGCTCCCGCTCAAACTTGCCAGCACCGCTTTCATGGCGGTGCTGGTGCCCGTTTACCGGATGAAATACAGCCCATCCAAGTCCCTCGATTTCTGTGCTGGCGCGCTGGTTTTGACGTTGATCGGCTGGTGGACCGAAAATCGCATCCAGCTTTCCCTGCCGGCGGGAGGGATGCTACGGCTGCAACTATTCTGAGGTGCTGACTGCAGCGTGCAAATTGAAGTGGGGCTTATGCCGATTTTGAAAAGAGGAGCGATCAGCGGTGGGTGTTATTTGTGGGCTGAGTGGAAAAGATTCGGAACCGTTGGTGAACAGGCAGAAAAGCGTTCAAATATTTCTCGCCGGCAGACGTCGGAGTGCCACCGTGGGTTCAATACGCATGCGGACTATCGAGCGCACCATCAGTGTGCATTGGCGACATCAAGTTTACTTCACCGAAGGGGTTTTTCGCACGGCCAATTTCGTGCTGAGGGATGTGCTGACCGCCGATTTAACCCTTTCCAAGGCTCGGCGGGCTCGTGTGTTGGTGATAGTCGATGAATCCTTGGCAGCGGCTGAGCCTAAGTTGCTGGAAAAGATTCGTGGGTATTTTGCCGAACCGGCAGGTCAGCTTGAACTGGTCTGTCCGCCCGTGACGATGGTCGGGGGAGAGGTCGTCAAAAATGCCTACTTCCGCGTTTCGGAGATTCACGCGCTGATTGATCGTTACCATATCGACCGACACAACTACGTCGTCGTCGTGGGCGGGGGGGCTTTGCTCGATATGGTAGGGCTTGCAGCGGCGACAGCTCACCGCGGTGTGAGGTTGGTGCGCATTCCGACCACGACACTTGCTCAAGATGACTCGGGGGTGGGGGTGAAAAATGGGATCAACGCCTTCGGAAAGAAGAACTTCGTGGGCACGTTTGCTCCGCCTTACGCGGTGATAAACGATTTCACGCTGCTGAATACGCTGGCTGCACGGGACAAACGCGCTGGATTTGTCGAAGCAATTAAAGTGGCCTGCATTCGTGATGCCGCGTTCTTTTCTTGGATCGAGGAGCATGCGGACGAGTTGTCTGTATTCACCCCGGAATTCACTCAGCAGTTGATTTTCCGCAGCGCCGAACTGCATCTAAACCACATTTCAAGCGGTGGTGACCCGTTTGAAATGGGGAGTGCCCGGCCGCTTGATTTCGGTCACTGGGCAGCCCACAAATTGGAGCAACTTTCTGAATACCGGCTCCGGCATGGAGAAGCGGTGGCGATCGGAATAGCCTTGGACGTCACCTACGCCGAGAAAAAGAAACTGATCTCAACGGCTTCAGCTGAGCGAGTGTTGACGCTTTTGGAACGACTCGGTTTCGATTTGTTTGCGAGTGAATTGCTGCATGTTGATGAGCGGGGGCAATTTTTGGTAGCGGCCGGCCTCGAAGAGTTTCGTGAGCACTTGGGCGGTGAATTGACCGTGACCCTCTTGCGAGAAATCGGCGAAGGCATCGAAGTCCATGAAATGGACCGTGCGCTAATCATTGAAGCGATCCATTCAATCCGTGACAAATACGGACGTAAGACAACCTAAGTGTAACCTTCCATTTGATTGAACTTCCTATCGCAAATAAAGCGACACGATAGGGAGCGTTGAAGTTTCATCGCTTTTGCGGCTTGAGCCGATGCGTTGACTCACGGCTAAAGGTTACCGGGGCGGGAGCCCGTCAGGGCTTCATTGACGCACGATCCAGAGTGCCGAGGGCAGAGAAGTTCTTCAGTTTCCGCTCAGTGGCCTTATTCAGCGCGAACGGATCGAGCCGGGCGTGCTCGGCCCGCAGCCGGGCTTGGGGCGCCTCCAAGATCTGCGGGCATTCCAGCAGCCGTTGATACGGGGGCCGGGGTTGCGGCTCGTAGGTCTTCACCGTCTTGCCGCCCTGTTTTTCCCGTTTCACCAACTTGAAGGTGGGCCGGAAGTGGTTCTGATACTGGCTCCATTCTGGGCCGTAGAGCTAGTTGAGCAGCGGCACCAGCTCCGGGTGCCCGAAGCGTTCGTAGCCCAGCAGTTGGCGCGCATGAGGCCAGTTCTTCTGTTCGCAGTGGGCGTTGTCGTTCTTGCGGTAGGCCCGACTCCGGGTCCACGGCACCTTCAGCGGCCGGCCCGTCAGATACGCGTGCAGCGGCCAGTTGAGGAACCCGCTGCCGTTGTCGCTGTGGAAGCTAGTCATCCGGAAGGGCACCTGGGCTTCGAGTTACTTTACCTAGCCGAGGACGGCGTGGCTGCTCCTGTTCCCCACCGCGCGGTTCTCCGTCCACCCGCTGAAGAGTTCGGTGAACGTGAGGGAGTTGACGTAGTTGCCCGCGGTGGTGTCGTCACAGTAGGCACCTAGTCGCGCCGAGCCCCTTCTTGGCGTAACCCACGCGGGCCAGACGCAGGAGCCGGTCGAGCTGAGCCGGACTGATCCTCAGGAGCTTGGGCAACAGATTCTTGGCCAGTTTCCCGTGCCGGCTTTCAAAGTGCCCAACCCATTCGGGCAGAGCCGTCTTGAGTAGCTTGCTGCAGGGCTCTTCGCTTGCCAGCCAGATAAGCCTTGAGAGCCGGTAAGACCTCATCGGCCGGATAGCGGGCTTTGGGACCGGGTCGCGCCCGGCTTCCCAGAGTCCAGAGAGGACTTCCAAGAAGGCGTAGCGCGCTCTTTTTCGGTGATAACCGGTGGAGGCGCAAAACTCGTCCCCACGCTGGGCCTTGTAGATGCGTCCGACCCACTGATACCGGCCGTGGACTTGCGCTAGGAGCTCTCTTTTAGCCGACAAACTCATGCTCGGGACTTCGGCAACTGCGATCTTGAGTCAACGGCCTTTTCCACCCGACCAACACCCACCCGCCCCGGTGCCATTTCTTTTGCGGCAACAGGCGGGCAGAAATAATTTTCAGAAAGTGCTTTACGTTGGCGGGGTGGTGGGGCAGTTTGTGGTTGTTGTTTTTAACAAGTCGGTCTTCGAAAAAAGCTCAACCGTTTAAAGCGGTGTAGGGTTTAGTTTTCGTTCATTGA
>CAIJLV010000194.1 GCA_903821635.1 uncultured Verrucomicrobiota bacterium
AGAGGTGATCGTAATGCCACGCTCTTTTTCCTGCTCCATCCAGTCCGTAACGGTATTCCCATCATCGACGTCGCCAATCTTGTGAATTAACCCCGTGTAGAAAAGTATCCGCTCGGTCGTGGTCGTCTTTCCTGCATCAATGTGGGCAGCTATCCCGATATTGCGGGTCCGCTCCAAGGCAAATTGGCGTTGCGGCGAATTGAAGGTGGCGTTGATCGCGTTTACGTCACTCATGATATCAGTCAGCTCTGCGGTCTACTGTAGAGAACAAAAATGCCCCGGGAGGCCCTCGGGGCGAAGGTTTTTAAATGCTAAATGCTACCAGCGAAAATGAGCAAACGCTTTATTCGCCTGAGCCATTTTGTGAACGTCATCCCGCTTACGAATTGCGCTTCCCTGCCCCATGAACGCATCCATCAATTCCGCCGCCAACGCATCCCGCATCGGAACACCCTTTCGGGCATCAGCGTAATTCGTTAACCACCGCATTGCCAAAGCGGTCTGACGATCACCGGGAATTTCCATAGGAACCTGATAGGTTGCCCCACCAACACGCCGAGCCTTGGTTTCAATCCTTGGCTTTGCGTTATCAACCGACCGCTGGAGAATGTCCAAAGTGTTAATTCCAGGGTTCTTCTCAGCCAAGACATCCATCGCACCGTATACAATCTTCTGAGCGACAGTCTTACCTCCCCCACGCATTATTACATTTATCAGCCGACCCACCAATTGACTATTGAATCGGGGATCAGGCTGAGTTGAGCGCTTATCTGCTTTTCGACGACGAGCCATACAAAGAACGGGTATGAGAATGAATTAAAGTTGCGAATTACTTTGCGGCCACTTTCTTGGCTTTCGGGCGTTTAACCCCATACTTCGACCGACTTACCCTGCGCTTTTCAACACCAGCACAGTCCAGCGTGCCGCGAACGATGTGGTATCGAACACCAGGCAGATCTTTAACACGACCACCACGAACAAGAACAATCGAATGCTCCTGCAAGTTATGCCCCTCGTCAGGAATGTAAGCAATAACCTCAAACCCATTCGAAAGCCGAACTTTTGCCACTTTTCGCATGGCTGAGTTAGGCTTCTTCGGAGTGCGAGTCATTACCTGAAGGCAAACACCCCGACGGAACGGAGCGGAACCCAAGGCAGGAGCCTTGCTCTTGAAGGAGACTTTTTTCCGCCCTTGGCGAATCAGCTGATTAATGGTCGGCATGGATCCAAAAAAATATCAAATTGCACCTTATGGCAGCAACAGGAGCGTTGAAAATACCCGTCTTGAATTGGTGTGCAATACGTTTTTTCGTTTTTTGGACGCCGGATCGTTACGTTGCCCCACAAACCGGGTTTCCTTCGGCCTTTCCGAAGCAAAAGTGGGTGGTTCGGCTGATGGTTGCGGGATAGTCTTTGCGCACCCAGATCCGTCGCCTCGGCTAAAATTGGGCGAGTCGAGTGCGCGAAACTTCATGCGGACTCCGTTCGGTCCCAAAGAACTCATGGAGGGTTTAAGGTCAGGTTCATCGGTGTGCTTTAATGAATTGGGATCATTCGTTCGATTGTTTTGATTCAACGGACCAAGGGCCATCGGTTTGGGGCGATTTTTGCGCCCAGTAAAGATTTAGTTGGAGGGCTTTTACCGCGACTTGAATGCAGGTTGGTAGCGGAGCTTTGCTTGCTTATTGTCCGGCCATGTTGCGGCGTTCCTCGGCAGTGTTTCTGTTCCTTTCGGCTATCCTTCACGGAGTGGTGATTTTTGCCCAGCACTCCAACAGTTTGCCAGCCTTCGGCGCCGCAGAATCCGATTCTAGGCGTTTCTCGTTGGCCTCTGGCCTCAAACTCGACGTTTGGGCGGCTGAACCCCAGTTAAGCAACAGCGTTGCCTTCGCCTTCGACGGCAAGGGCCGCGTCTATCTCGCGGAATCCGACCGCTGGGCGATCAGCGTCTTCGACATCACACAGCACACCAACTGGCTCTGGCCGGACATGTCGTTCCGCAGCGTCGCCGACCGTGGTGCCTTCTTGACCAACCAGTTCGTTACCAACCTCGCCTTCCTCACGCAGGACAGCGAAGTCGTCCGCCGCGTCGAGGACCGCGACGGCGACGGCAAGGCCGACCACACGGGGATCCTCGCCACCGGCTTCACCAACGCCGTGGATGGCACGGCCGCGGGCGTCCTAGCCACGCGCGAAGGCATCTACTTCGCGAACATTCCGTCGCTTTGGAAGCTTGATGCTGGTGGGGCTGCACTGCCGCGCAGCCCTGATCAAAATGGGCCGCACGGCAACGCGGCCCCACCACGTTCCCCCCTCGCCACCGGCTTCGGCGTCCACATCGGCGTGTCCGGCCACGACCTGCACGGACTCATCAAGGGGCCCGACGGCCGCATCTATATGAGCTTCGGCGACCGCGGCTGCGTGCTCACCAACCGCGAGGGCGTCGTCATCAATCTGCCCGACACCGGTGGCGTGCTCCGCTGCGAGACCGACGGACGCGACCTCGAGGTCTTCTGCTACGGCCTCCGCAACCCGCAGGAACTCGCCTTCGACGACTTCGGCAACCTCTGGACCGTGGACAACGACACCGCCGGCGCCGACCCCTGCCGCGTCCTCCACCTCGTTGAGGGGGGCGACTACGGCTGGCGCACCAGCTACCAGCACATGGACGGCTTCGGCCCGTGGGTGCAGGAGGAGCTCTGGAAGGGCGGCCAGGACGGCATCCTCCCGCCCGCCGGCACCGTGAGCCAAGGCCCGAGCGGACTCGCCTTCTATCCCGGCACCGGTTTCGGCGAACGACTCGCCGGCACCTTCCTCCACTGCGATTTCCCCGGCGGCGTGTGGGCCTACACGGTGAAGCCGCAAGGCGCGAGCTACGTGGTGGACCGCAAGGAGAAGTTCCTGTGGAACTGCTGGCCCACCGACGTGGACTTCGGCCCCGACGGCGCCGCCTACGTGCTCGACTGGGTCAGCGGCTGGGGCCAGACCCCGCGTGGAAGAATCTACCGGATCACGCCGGTCGACGTAGCCGCCGAGGTAACGAGGCGGACCGGCAGCAACACCACGGGGGAATCCGCCTCCTCACCTCAGCGGCTACGGGAACCGGAACTTATCGCCCAGGTGAAGCAGCTGCTCGCCGAAGGCATGACCCAACGCGGCGAAAAGGGACTGCTCGACCTCCTCGGCCACGCCGACCGCCGCGTGCGGCTGGAGGCGCAATGGGAACTGGCAGGACGGGGGACGAATTCGTTCACCGGACTGCTCACGACGGCAAAGCAAAGCAAAGTCCAGTTTGCACGCATCCACTCGTTGTGGGCCATCGGCCAAATCGCTCGTCCGTTGAAGCACGGTTACACCTTTGGAGCGGAACTCTGCGAGCTGTTGCCCTTGCTGGAAGATCGCAACGATGAAGTGAGAGCCCAGACCGCTCTCGTTCTCGGGGATGGCCGTCTTTCCAACGCCCTCCGAAAAACCAGCGATTTGCTCAAGGACCCAAACCCGTGGGTCAGGAGGGCCGCGATGGCGTCCATCGCCCGACATTTTGTGGACGGCCGTATGCGGCTGCATTTCACCAAGACCGAGGAGTTCACACTCAAAGCAGCCCAAAAGGTGGACCGAGCACTCAAGCTGTCCTCAAGCCTAGAGATCAAGGCTGCCGAGAACATGGTTGATGCTTGGCGGTTTGATCCGTTTGCCGAACTTCCCGGACTATTGGGGCAGTTCGACCAAATCGAGCCCTTCATTGAAAACGCCGTGATCCGCTTCCTCAGCACCTCGCTCGATTCGTCAGGTTCAGATGAACGCGCGGAACTGCTGGAGACGTTTGCAGCGCACTCGAAGGTGGACGTCCGTCGTCTAACAGTCGGGGCTCTTCGGCGGTTAGCGGACCCAACCCTCACCAACTTCCTCTCCGACTCCGACCCCCGGCTTATCGTGGCGGCCGGACGCGCCATCCACGACGTGCCGATCGTCGAGGGTTTCCCGGCGCTGGCGGCGTTCGTCACCAAGATTGACTGCCCCACCCACCTCATGTCGCGCGTCATCAACGCCTGCTACCGCCTCGGCACCCAGCAGCACGCGCAGATGCTCGCCGGCTTCGCCGCCCGCGAGGACGTGCCCGACTGGGCCCGCGTCCTCGCCCTCCGCGCCCTCGCCGACTGGGAGAAGCCGTCACCGCTGGACCGCGTGAACGGACTGTGGCGACCGCTGGTGATCAGAAAGACCCATGAAAACGGGCAAACAGGAAGACAGGAAAACGAGGATGCCCCGTCTTCCCGTTTTCCCGCCTTCCTGTCTTCCACGATCTCTCAAACCAACGTCGCGCAGTCCTCAGCCACCGCCGCTGTGGACGCCACGGCCGTCCAGCCCACTTCCCCCTCTCCTGGGGGAGAGGGCCGGGGTGAGGGCGGGCCAAGCTCGCGCAGCGCCATTCCCTCCAACCCACTCCTCGAACGTGCCGCCGCAGCCCAAGCCGCCCGCAACCTCGGCCGCGCCGCGGAAATTCCCGTGCTGCCCGCCGACTTGGGCCGATCCGTTTCCTACGACGAGGCGATGGCCCTGCGTCGCAATCCCGCCCCAGCCCAGCGCGCCTTCCTCCGCGTCGCCGGTGACCTGATGAATCCCTTCAACCTCAACGAAGCCGGTCAGCCCGCCGGCACGCGCGAGGTGTTGCCGCTCCAGATCGCCGTCGCCGAAGCCGCCGCCAAGCTACGCGTAAAGGAAGCTGGCACGCCGCTTTTCGAGAAGTTTGCCCGCACGAACACCGCGCCGGAACTCCGCCGGGCGATCCTGCCCGCGCTCGTCGAACTCCGCTCGCCGCTCACCAGCGACGCCGTGAAGCTCGCCCTCGCCGATCCCGACGCGAAACTGCGCGCCACCGCCCTGCCCTACCTAGACCGGCTGGAAGGCGCTGAAGACACGGTCGCCATTCTCAGTCGCTTGATCCCAGGGATGCCTGGCGGCGGTGCCCCCCAAAGTGCTGCCGGTTTGCAACTGGCAGTTTCCCACCCAGCCCCCGATTCTGCCGGTTCCAAACCGGCAGCACTTTCCAGCGACGGCTTGCCTCTGGTGCAAGCCGCGTTGGCCGCCTTGGCGAAACTTCCCGGCGCGAAGGCGGACGAGGCGATTCGGGGCGCGCTGGCTACGCTCGAAGCGCAACAACTCCCAACCGAACTCGCCCTGGATGTCCAGGAAGCAGCCCGCACACGCGGACTCGCGGCTCAGAGAGCCACGATCCCGGCAGCGCTCCCGGAATTGCTCGTCGGTGGCAATGCCGAGCGCGGGCGGCAGGTCTTCTTCCACAACCAGACCGTGCAGTGCCTGCGCTGTCACAAGGTCGGCAGCGACGGCGGCATTGTCGGCCCGGACCTCACCGGGATCGGCAAACGCCAAACCCGCGATTACCTGCTCGAAAGCATCCTCCAGCCGAACGCAAAAATCGCCGCCGGCTTCGAGAACGTCGTGCTGACCCTGAACGATGGTTCGACCGTGGCCGGAGCGCTCAAGGCCGAGGGCGACGCCGAATTGTCCGTGGAGATCACCGGCGACGACGGCACGCCGGGCCTGACGCAGGTAGCGAAGTCACGGATCAGGCAGCGCGAGCGCGGCCCCAGCGCGATGCCGGAAGGATTGGGCGATCAGCTCACGCCCTTCGAGCTGCGCGACCTGGTGGAGTATCTGGCGACGCTGAAGTGAACAACCGTCGCCTCAGCAGCCCAGCCACGCAGTGGGTCTGCATCGGTGTGCGTGCAAGACCCACCGGCTCAGGGCTGAAAGCCCGCGATAATAAAGCCTGTGGTGTAGCGAGCCACGCGAGCGAAGCCCCAGGTGGTGGGGTGGGAATAACTGGAGCGCTGTAAGCGCGAGACAGCCCGTGATGTCAGGGAAGATGTCTCGGGCCTTCAGCCCTTGATCGCCTTTCGCTTTTGACCTGGGGCTGCGCTCACTGCGTTCGCTCACCCCAGGCTCTATTGTCACGAGCTTTCAGCGCTCAAACCCGGGACTCCGACACGGATGCGTCGCTGGCATGACCCGACGGCAGACAAAACCGATCTGCATGTCCCGCTTCCTTCTTTGCGCCTCCGCGTCTTTGCGTAAAGCCAACCCGCTCCTACTTCTTGAGGTCGTCGAAGTAGTCGCGGACGGCGTTGCGGTAAGCCTTGGGCACCTGCTCCTGGTTAAGGGCCGCTTGGGCTTCGGACTGCGCGGCGGTGACGGCTTCAGTGTAGGCCACCTTGCTCTCGCCCTTGATGCTGACGCCCTTGAGCGTGATCGAGGGCATCGGGCCGCCGGGCTGGATCTGGCCGCGGACCTTGGTCGGCGCCAAGTTGTCGGGGGTGCCGGCGTCACGTTCGGTATGGCCTTTCGCCGCCATGTCGGGACGGCTGCTACCGGAGTTGTCCCAGAAATCGTCGAGGTGATCCGGCATCGACCACGCGCTGGAGTCGGACCAGGTGCCGTAACCTTTGCCGCCTTTGCCAGATTTCTGGCTGAAGCCGGGGTTGCCGCCGGACTTCGTGCCCCAGCCTTGGCAATTGCCAACGCAGGCCTGGGCCTTCTGGAGGTTGGCCAACGCAGCCATCATCGCCTGGGCGTCGTTCATCTGCTCCATGAGCTTCTTGAGCTCGCTCTGGGCGTCGGCCAAGCCCTGTCTGCATTCGCTGCTGGAAGCGCCCTGCTTCTTCATGGCGTCGAGCGCTTTTTGGAGATGGTCGCCGGTCTTGCCGTATTGCCGGCCGGGTTTGACGCCTTTCTCGATTTCTTCGGTGAGCTTGGCCAACTGCTCCTTGGTAAGGTCATTCTTCTTGAGCTGATCCATCAGCTTCTGGAGCGACTCAATAGCCGCTTCCGCCTGGCCGTTCTTGAGCTGTTCGCCGAGATCCTTGCCGAGCTTCTCGGCCTGCTGCTGAAGCTGAGCCAACGTCTTCGCCATGTCGGCCAGCTTTTCCAAGTCGTGCTCGGCCACTTCAAGGTCCTTCAGGAATTGCTCCACCTGCGCGTTCTGCAACGCGGCGACAGCCTCATCCAAACTTGGTAGCGGCATGCCCATTGACTCGGCCTTGCGGGCCAACTCGCTAGCCATCTTGGCGAGGGCTTCCTTGGCAGCCTGAGCGGCACCGGGATTGTTGTCGGCTAGTCCCTTCGCAGCCTCCTGAAGCTTCTGGAGATCTTTCTGCAGCTTGTCCATCTCGTCTTCCTTGCCCGCCTTGTCGTCGAGCTGCTTCTGGGCTTGGTCAATCTGCTTCTGCAAGGCTTCGGGCGTCTTCTGGGGCGCGTTGCCGCGGGGAGTGCGGGCGGCCTTTTCCATCTTCTTGAGCGTGGGATTCTTGGCGAGATCGGCGCTCTGCTGCTTGAGTTGGTCGGTCGCCTTCACGAGATCTTTCAGGGCGTCGTCGCGGGTCAGCTTCGCCGTCTGGAGGCGCTCGCCGAGCTCCTTTACGTCGTCTAAGCTCTGGCGGGTCGTTTCGAGCGCGGGCTTGCGTTGCTCCACGCTGCGCTTGGTCAGCGCAGCCAATTGCTGACCGACCTCCTTGATCACCGCGGCGTCTTTCTTCTTCTGCACGTGGGCTTGGGAACGGTATTCCGGCAACAGGCCTAGCACGACGATCGCCGCCAGCACCGCCACGACAAAACGAGCCACGCGCGGCAATCCGACGGGCAGCAGTCGCCTTGGGTCGACCTGCGCCGCAGCCGCCTGGGCATCAGCCAGCACCAGCTCTTTCCAGCGGGACTGAATCGGTTGCCGGGCCACTTCCAGAGCAGTCGAAAGCCGCTCCTGTAACCCCTGCTTCTGGTCCAGCCAGCGGGCGGCCTGTTCATCGGTGAGCCGGGGCCAAAAGGCGATTAGGAAACCGATCACTGGAGCCAGTAGGCCGAAGGCACCGGCGACTGTCACCACCGCGTAGGGAATGGGCACCAGCTTCCAGACAGCGAGCACGACCACGAAGATCACGGTGCCGACCAGCGCACCGCGCCACAGCCCGTTCCAACCGCGAAGCCAACGTTGGCGGGCAGCCGTCCGGTGGGCGGCGCTTTGGATCTTGGTCAGGGCATCCATGGCGGGCAAACTGGTCAGCTGATCACGGGTTGGAAAGCGGATTCCGGCTTTCGTTCACTGACGTTCGTATTCGCCCTTGTTGACCCGCTTGAGGACGGTGAACCCAGCCTTCTTTGCGTCGGTGATGGACAAGGGCTTGGTCAGGCTAGGGGTGTTAAATCCAGAGATAAGCTTTCGCACTGGCTTCCGACACGCCGGGCAGGCCTTGAGTTCAGGCGCGGTGATTGGCCGCCGAAGCGTGAACCGGCCGCTGCATGCAGCACAGTTACCATCACAGAGTTCGTATTCGTAAAGCGGCATGCCGGTATCCTAGCCGGCCCCCTATCCGGCGAAAGGGCGGATTGAAACTCACCCGGGACCACTAACTCCCGGCTTTGGCTCCCGGCCCCGCCAAAACAGCCAGCCATGCAGAGCAACGATTCCAACAGCAACCCACTGTTCGAGCCGGACGGCAGCCACGGCCTCACCGACCGTGGCAGCACGCAACCATGCCCGCTCGCTCGCCAGTAAAAAGACTGCAATCGGGCTCAACAGACACCCGAGCCGGGCCCACATGCGGAAATAAATCCAATCGAGTTGCCGCCCCGCCGTCGGGGTCAACGGGAGAGCCGAGCCCTGCGTCGCAGACGAATCAGATTGAGTTGGTGGATGGTCTTGCAAAGCCTAGTGCATACTTGGAACGCATGACGAATGAAGCCAACCCCACGCCGTCCGCCGCCACCACTCCCAAGCCGGTGCCGCGCGAGAACGTCTGGGTCAACCTGTTTTGCAACGCTGTGCTGCCGGGATTGTTGCTGACCAAATTGAGCAAGCCAGAACGACTGGGCCGGTTTGGGCGCTCGTCGTCGCGGTCAGCATCCCGCTGGTCTACGGCATCTACGACCTGATTCGGCGGCGTAAATGGAACATTTTTTCGATTCTGGGGCTGACCAGCACCCTGCTCACTGGCGGTTTGGGCCTAATGAAAATGGACAACCTATGGTTTGCAGTAAAGGAAGCCGCGATTCCATTGCTGCTGGGACTGGCTATTCCGCTCTCGTTGCGCACGAAACAGCCGCTCGTTCGGGAAATGCTCTACAACGACCAAGTGTTGGACACCCATAAGATTGGCTGCGCCCTAGCCTCCCAACACCGAGAGGTTGAGTTTGAACACCAGCTCGCCAAGGCGTCGTGGATGGTGGCCGGCTCATTCTTCCTGAGTGCGATGCTAAATTTCATTTTGGCGCGCTGGCTGGTGACCGCCGCCCCAGGATCCACCGAAAACGCTGAACAATTGGGTCGGCTGAATTGGGTGTCATGGCCGGTGATCGCTTTACCCAGCATGCTCATCATGATGGTCGCACTTTTTCGCCTGCTGAAGGGCATCGAACGACTGACCGGGCTAAAGGGAGACGAATTATTCCATCACCGTTCCATCAAGTGATTCGGAGCGAGGTGCTTGAGGGCTAGCTCGGGCTTTATTCCTTCGAGCAACTGTTTCCAAAATCCATTGCAGATTCAGGTTGGTGAGCTGAGCGGTAGGAATATGCGAAAGATTGCGCTGAGTTCAAAAAACGAGGGCTCAAAAACAACAAAGGCGCCGATTAAAATCGGCGCCCGTTTTAGGCTACGACGAGTAGCTTAATTACTTCTTTTCTTCAGGCTTATCCGCAGGCTTTTCAGCCGTTTTGGCGGACTCTGTAGGCGCGTTAGCATTCAGTTGCTTGAGCACAGAATCGGACAAGTCGTTTTCACCGTTCAACAGGGTTGTATAGACGACGATCGGAGTCTGATTGGCACTAATCGCTGCCGTGTCCATAACCATCTGGAAGCTACCCCCCTTGGCCTTCTCTTCCACTACGCCCTTGATGTCCCGGAGCACGCTTTCGCGCAGACGCAACTGCTGGTCCGCGATAGATTGCCGCATGTTCTGGTCAAATGTCCGCAGGCTAGTCTCTTGCTCACGAAGTTCAGCAACCTTCTTTTCGAGAGTTTGACGACGTTTGCCGCGCTCCTCTTCGGATACGGCGGGATCATTGGCTGATTCGCGAAGCTTACCGAATTCTTCGTTGGCCTTTTTGTAATCCTCGACGATGCCGGTGCGTGCTTTTTCGAAATCCGCGGCCCGCTCCTTGAGTTGGCGGTCAGCTTCTTTGGTGCGCCAGTAGCCATCAAAAACTTTCTTCATATCCACCACGGCGACCTTGGTCTGGGCGTGGGCGCTGGTGGCCAAGTTGGCGGCAAACAGCAGGGAGAGGATCGGGGTCAGGTAACGTTTCATGCGGGTTTTCTTTTGCTAAAACAGTTGATTAGGGTGTCAGAAGTCTCGGGTATAGCCAACGCCGAATTGGAACCGACCGCCACTACCGGAGAACTTGTCCCGGGTGATGGGAATACCGTAGTCGAGGCGCAAGGGCCCGATGGGAAGATTCAGGCGGATGCCGAAGCCGATATTGTCGTTGTAGGCCCCGGAGCTGGAACCGTCCAAGTAGGTCGTCTGCTCAAAGCTAAAAGACTTCTGGTAAACCATCCCAACATCGTAGAACGCAGCAATGCGGAGACGTTCAATGATGGGGATGCTGTATTCGGCGGAGCCAAACCAATAGGTGTTGCCACCGATGGGCTCGAGTGTGAGTTCATCGCGCGGGCCCACTTCGCGATAATCGAACCCGCGCAGGGAGTAAAGACCACCGAGGAAAAAGCGGTCGAAGAGCGGCACCCGGGCCGTATTTCCTCGGTCACCCCGACCATAGGCTTCCACCACTCCAACCCGCCCGGAGAGTTCCAAAACATGTCCGTCAAAAACGTCACGCCAGATCCCACCTTCGTCGAAATAACGGGCGGGATTCCAATATTGGGCGCCACGTAATTCCAGCTTGTAGAAATCTACGTCGCCGCCGAATGGGCCACCAACGATTTCCGGATTGAGCTCAACCCGGTGCCCACGCGTCGGCAGCGTCACGCTGTTTCTGGTATCATGGGCAAGTGAAAAGCCCACTCGGGACAAGAGGCGCGAACCCTCCTCTTGGAGCAAGATAGGTTGTGGTCCAGTCAACGGATACTGGGCCCGATAGGCGTCAGAGAAATCAATCTTGATATTCTCTAGTGTGTAGTTGACGCCACCTACGAAGTTGTAAGGCAACTGCCGGGTCAAGCCCACCTTTCCGCCAGCCTGAGTCTGGGTAAAGCTGTCGGAGAAATAATTGAGCTCTCGGTAGTAAACTTCGCTATCGAAACGTAGCCGCCGACCGAGGAACCAAGGTTCGGTAAAGCCAAGAATGTAATCCTGACGCCGAGTTCCATATTGGACTCGCAGTCGGGCTTTTTGGCCACCGCCAGTAAAATAGGGTGGATTGAAGAGGTCGAAATTTCCTTGGGTGACCTCGACAAAGCCCACCAACTTGTCGACCGAACTGAAGCCGGCACCCATCGAGATGTTGCCGGTGTTCTTTTCTTCAACTCCGATGACCAGATTACGCCGATTCTCGACCGTGCTCGGGTCGTTGGAGGTATCGACCTTCTCAAAATACTGCATCTGCTCAAGGCGCTGCTTGCTGATTTTGACGCGCACCATGTC
>CAIJLV010000195.1 GCA_903821635.1 uncultured Verrucomicrobiota bacterium
GAGCCGGCCCACGGCATGGATTCTCATGCTGGTGTTCGTGCTCGCGAACTTCGTGGCGACCATCTTCCTCACGTGGACGCCGACCTTCTTGGTGAACAAATTCGACTTCAAGTTGGCCGCGGCCGGGTTGTCGGGAGCCGCCTTCATCCAAGTGGCCAGCGCGTTGGCGGTGCCCTTGGCGGGTTACGTCGCCGACCTGCTCGCGGTCCGAGGTGTGGGCGGTCGAATCGTCGCGCAAGCGGGTGGTCTGTTACTGGGGGCGCCGTTTGTCTTCTTGGTGGGTTCCACGACCAGCATCGGGGCGTTGCTGGCGAGCATGGTCGCCTTTGGTATCTGCAAGGGTTTCTACGATGCCGGCATCTTTGCGTCGCTTTACGATGTGGTGCCGCCGCGTTCGCGCGCCACGGCGGCGGGGTTGATGAACACGGTGGGCTGGGGGTTGGGCTCACTCGGGCCACTGCTGACCGGCTGGTATAGCGACCATGGGCCTTACGGCGGGAAGGCCGAAAACATGAGCCACTTCATCGCCTACAGCGCCTCGGCTTACGTGGTGGGCGGCGGCTTGTTGATGTTGGCGGCCGTTTTCTTTGTCCGGCGCGATTTCGCCGGCGGCGGGGAAAAGCCGGCCGGACATTAAGCCAGTCGCTGCCCTGGATGAATTGCCCCGTCGGCTCAGTTGACCGGCAGGAGGACGGAAATCGTGGTGCCACGGTCCAGTTGTGACCAGATGCGCACCTGCCCCCGGTGGGCTTCCACCACGCGACCGACGATAGCTAGGCCGAGTCCGGTGCCCTTGGGTTTGGTGCTGCTGAGTAGTGAAGTAAAGGCGCGCTCCCGGTGCTCTTCAGCCATGCCCACACCGGTGTCCCGGAAGCGGATGAGCACATGCGTCGGGCGTTCGCTCCGAGGGTTCAGCGGCAGCGCTCGCGAACGGATGGTGAGGGAACCGCCCTGCGGCATAGCCTCGACCGCGTTGAGCGTGAGGTTGAGGAACACTTGCTCCAGTTGGGTGGCGTCGCCCAAGAGGTCCGGCAAGTCCGCCGCCAAGCGCAGGGTCAGGGTCACGCCCGAGGCTTTGAGTTTGTGGCGGATCAGCAGCGTGAGATCGGCCAGCAAACGATTCACATTCACGGCGGCCACCTGCGGTTCCTGGCCCCGGGCGAGGTCCAGCACCCGGTCCACGATGCGCGCTAGGTGGTCCATCTTTTCGCCCATGATCCGCACGTCGGTGTGCCGGGGGTCGTGGGCGGGGAAGTCCAAGTTCAACGAGTGGTGCAGCATCTTCATCACCGTGAGGGGATTGCGAATTTCGTGGGCGACTTCCGCGGCGAGCAGGCCCAGTGCACTGAGTCGTTCGCTCTGTCGCAGTTCGTCTTCGACGGCCACGATGCGTTCGTAAAGTCGCGCCTTTTCGAGCGCGAGGGCGGACAGTTCGGCGTAAGCGAGGGCCACCCGGACTTCTTCATCGGAAAACGTATGCGGCTCGCCGGTGTAGAGGTTGAGCGTGCCGGTGGCGTGGTCGCCGTAGAGCAGGGGCACGCTGAGGAGTGACACCAAGCCCTCCTGGCGGGCTACCGAGACGTTTTGGTAGCAGCCCGAGGACTGGATGTTTTCCAACTGCATCGCTTTGCGGCGGCGTAGCACGATGCCGATGAAACTCTCCTCCACCCCGACCTGCGGGCGCGCCAAGTAGGCCTTGCCGGCGCCGGCACTGGCCCGGGCAATTAGCAGTTTGCCAGAATCATCCAGCATCATCAGCGAACACATCTTGGCCGACAGCAGTTTCTTCGCCTCGCGGGCGATCACCTGCAGGGTCTCATCGCCAGCAAGCGGCGAATTGATGATCTGGCCCACGCGCACCAAGGATTCCAGCAGGCGCGCCTTGGAGCGGACTTGTTCGTAGAGCCACGTGTTGCGGATGGCGGGCGCGGCTAGGGCGGCTAGTTCGGCCAGAATCTCCTCGTCGTCGGCGCTGAAGGCGTTGACCCGGTCCGAGTCCACGTTGATGACGCCCCGCACGTCGTCGCCCACGCGCAGCGGGACAGCCAATTCCGAGCGCACGTCGCTGCGTAAGGCGAAGTAACGCGGATCGGTGGCCACGTCACCCACCCGGGCAGTCCGGCCGTGTTGGGCGACCCAGCCGGTGAGGCCTTCGCCGACGCGCAGTTTCATCTTTTCGGCCCCGGCCGGCAGCCCGGCGGAGGCCTCGATGTCGAGGAAGCCGGTCGTCGGATTGAGCATCACCACCGAGCCGCTGCTGGCGCGCATCAGGCGCACGGCTTCCTCTACGATGCGCTGAAGCGATTCCTTAAGGTCCAACGTCAGGTGGATGACTTGGCTGACGCGGTAAAGCGCCTCTACACGTTCGAGCCGGGTGAGCAATTGTTGGGGGCTTTCCATGCGAACAGGAGCACGAACGTGCCGGAGAAAGTCTGCTAAGCAAAGCCCCGCGGTGCCAGTGGGCCCGCTAGAAACGGCGCTGGCAGGGGCCTCGCTTGACATAAAACTACCACAGTAGTATTACCTCGGTCGTAATTATCCTATGAGCGCACCTCCACTCCGCCTGGGCGAGCTTCAGCTCCGCATCCTCCAGGTCCTTTGGGAACATCCCGACTCCGGCGTCGGTGCCGTGCATGAGGCGCTGAAACCGGAACGCGACCTCGCCTACACCACCATCGCCACCATGCTCCGCAAGATGGAGGCGCGCGGGTTGGTGGCCCACCGTGAAGAAGGCCGCAGTTTCCTCTACCGCGCGGCCGTCCAGGCGGATGACGTGAACCGCAGCGCCGGGGACCACTTCGTCGGGCGCCTCTTCGAAGGCAGCCTCGCCGACGCCGTCAGCCACCTCCTCACGACCCGCGAGGTCAGCCGCGCCGAACTCGACCAACTTGAGCAGCTCATCAAGGACGCGAAACGGAGGGTCAAGTGATCCCGGACCTCGCGTGGTGGGGCCGGCTGTTCGGACTGCTGGCGACGGAAGCCGCGTTGCTGGTGGCGCTGGCCGCACTGGTGGCCCGGCTGGTCCGAACTGCGCCGCTTCGCCGGTTGGTCTGGCAGTCCGCTTTCCTCGCCGTCGCGTTGGTTTGGACCGTGGAACTCTCCGGTGGCCGCAATTGGGTGGCGCGTTGGCAGGAAACCGTTCCGGCGAAGCGGCAACTGACCGCCCGCGTCGTTGGAAGTGCGCCCGTCGTGGCGGAAGAAGTTCCATTTGAGTTCCCCGCTGAACTCGCGGTGCCGCCACCGGCTCCAGCGCCGCAACCGAACTGGTGGCCGGCTCTGCTGTGGCTGGCGGGGCTCGGGGTGTTGACGGCTCGGGCCCTGGGAATTCGGGCTTGGCTCGCCTGGCGATTCCGTGGCCGCCGACGGCGGGAGGCTTTAAGTGAAGTCGGAGCGTTGAAGTCGGAAGTCGTTAGTGATCATGGACTTGTCAGCTCGGCTGCTACGGAAACGGTGGTGGAACGACTCCGTCGTCAGCTTAGGCTCGGCACGGTGCGCGTGCAGGCTTGGCCGCAACTGCGTGGGCCGGTGGCGTTTGGCATCTTCCGTCCGACGGTGGCGGTGCCGGCGGATTTCGCGGAGCGGTTCACACCGGTCCAGCGGGAGGCAATGCTGGCGCACGAACTGGCGCACCTCGCCAACCGCGATCCGCTGTGGCTGCTGGTGGCCGAATTGGTCTGCGCGCTGGCGTGGTGGCATCCGGCTGTGTGGTGGGCGCGGCGCCAGTTCCGCGCGGCCTGCGAAAGCGCGGCCGACGAGGCGAGCACGCTCGTGCCCGGCGGCCAGGTGGCGTTGGCGGAAGCGCTGGTCAACTTCGGCCGCGAACTGACGGCACCCGGCGGGGTAGGGGTGGCCGGCAGCGGGCTGAAGTCCGAACTGGCGCGGCGCGTGAAGGCGCTGGTGGAACGCACCGGCGACGATACGGCAATGCGTCCGGCAAGTAGCTGGGTGGTGCGTGGCGGGGTTGTGGTCGCGCTTGGCGCGCTCCTGCTGGTGCCGTGGCCGGGTGAGCGCGGTGGACTGGGTGTCGTCGTCGGTGCGCTCCGGGCCGAGGTGTCAAGGCAAGGCGCGGACGTCGAAACGGGGTCGGCGATGACCGTGGACGAGGTTTTGGCGGAACCACGGGTTCGATCTGTTGCGGGCGGGCTGACAGGGCTGGAAGACCCTTTAGGCAAGGCGTTGACGGTCGGGGTCGCCTACGGGCAACTGCCGACCACTAGTTATACCTCCATCCCAGCGTCGGCCTTGCGCGACAGAACTTCAGCGAAAGAGCCGTGGCCGTCGAGTGACGAGGGAAGACTCGCAACGGTCACTGCCAGGGGACCGCAGGAGAATGACCCGGGCTTCGCAGTCAACCGCGTCGCCTTGGAGCTAAAGGCTGCCAAACTTGCATTGGACGAAGCCAAGATACGCTACGGCAAAGACGCACCGGAATTGGTCAGCGCGGAAAACCGGTTCAAAGCGGCCGAGTTGGAGTTCCTTGGGTATGCACGAACGTCTCCCCCCTACGACGAAAATCGCGCCCGGCTGTTGGCCAAGCTGGATGACTTGCGGGTCCCATCCTTCGAGGTGAATGGCGAACCGTTGGACGCCGTGGTGCGGCGACTGGAGCAGGCAGCCAAGGCAGCCGACCCTGAAGGCCAGGGAGTGAACTTCATCATCAACGAACCCGACGAAACAGGAACGTTGGCAAACACGGTCATTAAGGCTGCCCCTCCACAGCGTGGCGTGAGACTCACCGAGGTGATCCGCAGAGTCGTGGCGGGCGCGGAGACGCCGATCCAGGTCAACTTTGAAAGTTATGCGGTGGTCTTCAACGTGTGGCGCGACGAGTCGAAACAGCTCCATACTCGCCGCTTCAATGTGCCGGCCAAGGAATTTGGCGACCAACTTGCACGGTTCCTGCCCGCAGGCGAAACGAACGCGAAGACACTCCAACTCGCGGTGCGTGCCTTCTGCTCAACCAACGGAGTCGAATTCCCTTTGGTGTTTTCCAACGCGCCCGAAGTCACGCCGCCCTCGGACCACCCGGCGATCTTCTACAACGACCGCACGGGCCAACTCTTCGTGCGGGCGACGGCGGAAAATTTGGAACGCTTGGAGCAGGCGATCCAGCAGTTGAACCTGCCCGACGCCGAAACTGACCGAAGCCGGGCTGAATTGGTGGATCGCCTGCGCACCACGAAAGCGACGTTGGGCGAGTTGTTGACCCGGTATAAGGAGGGACACCCCAAGGTGAGGGCGGCGGCCAAAGACTACTTTGAGGCCAAGCGCGCCACGGAGGAACCTGAGCCTCCACAGCCCCGTGCGCGGGAGGTGCAATCCAGCCCGAAACTGGAGGCTCCACCCGAGCCGGGGACATTGCCTTCCGCCCCGACTACCAATGGGCCGTCGCTCTTCACCCGCCAGTTCCGGGTGGATACGGACAAGTTACTCGCGCGAATTCACGCTGAGGCTGATGTCAGGGTATTGACGAATGGGGTCTTGGCCGGAACTGACCCGATTGAGGACGCTGCCCGGCGCATTGAGCAGCTTCCCAATCGCTCCCTTAGTTTCGCTGGTGGCGGCCCTGCACCGACGTCTCCGGGAACACTGCCCAGAACAACCCCGGCCGTGCCGCTGGGTGAGTCCGCTCCCTCGGGAGTCGCCCGCACGAACCGGCTCGCAAATGTGCAGGTGACCCTGCGGGAATACTTCCGTGGCCACGGGGTTGAATTTCCAGCGCCGGACTCAGCAACGGGTCAGCCTCTCAAGGAGCCGCCGGCAGTTTTCTTTAACGATCGAACAGGGATGCTCTTTGTTCGCGCCGCACCGGAAGACATGGAGAAGGTGGAGCGCGCTTTGGGCGGGGTTGGGCAACCCGGCCCAGGGAGCGCCGTTACCCCCCCGCGCCAGTCGGAGCCCGGGCAGGGAAACAGCCAGTTGATTCAAACCTTGGAGCACGACCGTGAGTTGGTCACTCAGCAGATTTCCCGACTGCGCCAAGACTTGGAAAACGGCAGCGGCGTTCGCTCCGAATTGGAGGCAAAACTCAAACGAATGACCGACGTGGAAACGAAGCTTAAGGAACAACTGGGGCATGTGAGACAGGCGGCGAACCGCGGTGACCGGCCAGAATCCGGGCTGCCCCAAGTCCAGCTTTCGGTCTTCTTCGCCGAGATTACCGAGGGCAGCTCCGATGACATCGGGTTGGATTGGCTGTTCGGGAAGGCCCGCACCAACAACCCCGCCCTCCAGTCGGCACTCGTGACAAACTTGCCGACGGGAACGCCGCCGCTGAACGGCGACCGCCTGCGTGTGGATCGGCTGGCGATCGCAGGGCAGTCGTCGGTGTTGTCGGCTGAACAGTTCGCGGCCTTAAAGGAACGCCTTGAAGGGCGCAGCGGCGTGGACTTCCTGACCGCGCCCAAGGTGATCACGTTGTCCGGGCGCCAGGCCCAGGTGACGGTGGGTGACGTCAGGACGCTGGTGACCGGCGTGGTGACCAGAGACGGTTCGCCGACCAACGACGCCAGCGTCAGTTACGTGACGGACCAAGTTTCGGTAGGCCCGATGGTGGATCTCTTTCCCGCGGCGGAAGGAACGGGTTGGCGCGTGAAGGCGATCGCCTCACTCACCGAGTTCCTCGGCTACGACGACCCCGGCACGACGAACCGAGTCCAAGCCCAGACTCTCGGCGGCAAGCCGTTGAAGGGGACGGCTCCGTTGCCCCGGCTCCGGGTCCGCGAGACGCAGGCGGAAGCCCTGGCTCACCCCGGCGAAACCATCGCCCTCCGTGGCCCGCTGGCGGACGAAGTGATCCGCTTCAAGGACAAGGTGCCGGTGCTGGGCGACGTGCCGTTGCTCGGCCGACTCTTCCGCTCGGAGGGCACCCAGATCCGGAGCAAACGGCTCTACGTGTTTATCCAGCCGAGCTCGATTGACGCCTTCGGAAATTAGCCACCCGTGGACGCGAAAAAGGAGCCGACCGGTCGCTCGCTTCGGTCCGATTCACCTCCGGAATGACGCCGCGAAGTCGTCGGTGGTCACCGTGCGGGTTTCCTTCTGGAGCGTCGAGTTGGCGATGAGTTCCTGGAGCTTGGTTTCCCAGGCCGCCCCGTCCATGGGGAGTTCCAGCGTCTGGTTTTGGAGCGATGAAAAGACGATGGCGTTGGCCAGTTCCACCGAATTCAGGCCCTCGAAACCGGGGGCGATGAGCGGGGCGCCGTCGAGGGCAGCGGCGACAAAATTCTGCATCAGCGTGGCGTGCTGGTTCACCGCGTTTTCAAACGGGATATCGATGTGCCAGACGTCGGGTTTGCTGAAGCCGACTTGGGCGGTCCGGCTCCATTCCTGGGCGTCGGATTCATTTCGGGTGAACGTGAGCCGATTGTTCTCTAGCACCACGCGCCCGCGGGTGCCGGCGATTTCGAAGCGGTTGGTGCCCGGCGCCTCGCCGGTGCTGCTGGTGAAGGTGCCGGTGGCGCCATTCGGGAACTCGAAATAAGCGGTCACCTGATCTTCGACCTCGATGTGGTGCCAGCGGCCGAATTGGCAGAAGCCCCGCACCCGGGCCGGCATGCCCAGCAACCACGCGAGCACGTCGAGATTGTGGAGGCACTGGTTGAGCAACACGCCGCCGCCCTCGCCTTTCCACGTCGCCCGCCAGCCGCCGCTCGCGTAGTAGGATTCGGTGCGAAACCAATCGGTGTTGATCCAATTCACGCGCTGGATCTGCCCGAGTTCGCCGCCTTCGATCAGGGCGCGCAGCTTGGCGTAGCGCGGTTCGACGCGGAGTTGGAACATGCCGGCAAAGATCTGTTCGGGATGCAGTTCGGCGCAGGCGAGCAGGCGTTCCGCGTCGGCTTTGTGGGCGGAAATCGGCTTCTCAACCATCACGTGCAGTCCGGCTTCCAGGGCCGCGATGCCGAGCGTGGTGTGGTCATAGTGCGGCGTGGCGATCAGCACGGCGTCAATGGCTCCGGAGCGGATCAGTTCCAAGGCGTCGGTCGAGACGCGCAGCTTGCGGGCGTAGTAGGGCTCCAGCTTGGTGGGTGTGGTGGCGCAGACGGCGGTGAGCTCGCAGCGCGACACCTTCCCTTCGAGCAGGTAGGTGGCGTGGTGGCGACCGATGTTGCCGAGTCCGATGAGGCCAAGACGTAGCTTCGACATTTGACTGCCGGCAGCGTTGTCACCGGCGTGGCTTCGCGGCAAGTCCGGGAGTAGAGTTAACTGCGGAATGCAGCTCACCTGTGACCTCGTCATTATCGGATCAGCTTTCGGCGGCTCGCTGCTGGCGCTGATCGCACGCCGCTTGGGGCTTTCGGTGGCGTTGATCGAACGGGACCAGCACCCGAAGTTCGCCCTCGGTGAATCCTCCACCCCGCTGGCCAACCTGCTGCTGGAGGAATTGGCCATCCGCTACGATCTACCGCGCTTGGTGCCGTTGTGCAAATGGGGGCCGTGGCAGCGCACCTACCCGGAAATCGGCTGCGGGCTGAAACGCGGGTTCTCCTTCTTCCATCATCGTTTTGGCGAACCGTGGCACCGCGGCGCCGGGCGGGAAACTGAACTGCTCGTGGCGGCCAGTCCCAACGACGAAATAGCGGACACGCAGTGGTATCGGCCGGATTTTGATCACTTCTTCGCCCGTGAAGCCCAGGCCGCCGGCGTCGCTTACTGCGATGCGACGACGCTCGATTCCGTGACGTTTAGCGGGGAGGGCGCGACGCTTTCCGGCCAGCGGCGGGGCGAAGGAATTCAACTTCGGGCCCAGTTCGTCGTCGATGCCAGCGGGCCGCGCGGTTTTTTGTGGCGGCAGTTGGGCTTGGGCGAACGGGCGCTGCCGACCTTTCCTGGACGGCAGGCGTTGCTGGCCCACTTCCGCGGGGTGCGCCGCTGGGAGGAAACCCAACCCACCGCCGAACCGCCGCCGTTCCCGCCCGATGACGCCGCGCTGCACCATGTCTTCGACGGGGGGTGGATGTGGGTGCTGCGGTTCAACAACGGCCTGACCAGCGCCGGGGTTTCGGTCAGCGACGCGCGGGCGGCGGAACTCAACCTGGCCGACGGCGCCGCGGCGTGGTCCCGCCTGCTGCAACGGCTGCCCTCGGTGGCGGCCCAATTTGCGTCGGCGACGCCGACCACACCCTTCATGCACATCCCGCGGTTGGCCTTCCGTTCGGCGCAAGTGGTCGGCGAACGCTGGGCGTTGCTCCCTTCGGCCGCGGGGTTTGTTGACCCCTTGTTCTCCACCGGCTTCGTGCTGACGTTGTTCGGCCTCGAACGGTTGGCGGCCGCGCTCGCGTCGGGGCCGGTGCCGAATCAGGCGGCCTTGGATCGCTACGCCACGGAGACCGAAGGAGATTTGTTGGCGGCGTCGCGCCTGCTGGCCGCGCAACACGCGGTCTGGGGTGATCCGGAACGCTTCAACCTGCTCACGATGCTTTACTTCGCGGCGGCGAGTTTTTCGGAAGTGGCGCGCCGCTTGGGCCGACCGGCCGCCGCGGATGGTTTTCTGCTGCGGGCTCGGCCCGGCTTCGGTGCCGCCGCCTTGGCGCTGGCCGACCAAGTGGTGGGCGAACCAGGCCTGCCCGTCGCGGAATTGCGGCGGCGGGTGGGGGAGCTCATTGCGCCTATCAACGTCGCCGGCCTGCTCGTGGACCCGAAGCGGAACTGGTATGCGTGCGCCGCGGCGGATCTGTTGGCCGCGGCCGAAAAGCTGAAGGCCACGCCCGCTGAAATTCGCGCCATGCTCTGCCGGGTGGGTTTTGTGGAGCCGTAACGGCGGAGGCGTTGGGGCCCGTTGCGGTGGGCGCGGTCGCGGCGTTGCTCCCTGCGGCGACGCCTATTTCCCTTCGCTGCGGGGGGCGCGTTTTTCGGCCGACTCGTTGGTGCCCGTGCCTTCGCGGGGCCGCCGGCGTTCCTTCTCGGACTTCTTCAGCAGCTGGTCAAAGCGGGCTTGTTGCTCGGCGGTGAGTTCGCGGCGGATCTGTTCGCGCAGGGTTTCGAATTCGGCGCGCGCTTGGGGGGCGATGGGCTCCCAAAGTTGACGGAACCGTTCCTGACTGGCCTGCACCTGCCCGTCGATTCGGGTTTTCTGTTCCTCCGTCAGCTTCAAATCGCGCTGGGCGCGGCGCAGAAATTCGTAGCGTTGCCACGCGATGCCGGGCAGGGGGCTGCGCCGGGCCAACTCCGCGCGCAGTGCGGTGCGGGTGCGAATGCGGGCGCCCGCGGCCCCGGTGGCGGCGCCGGCGGCGAACAGCAGCCCGGCGGCGAGAATGACCTTCCAAGCTTTCACCAGTTTTCGGAGCTGCTGGCCGCCGGTGCAAACAGGGCGTCCTCCAAGTGGGTGCTGGCGAGTTCCAGCGTGGGCTCCGTTTCGTCCGCCGGGAGGTCGCTCTGAGCGAGGCTGATCGCCCCGGTGACGAGCGCGAGCCCGCAGGCCGACACGGCGGAGCGCCAGAGCCAGGCGCCCCAGAGGGCCAGCGGATCGGCGGTGGCGGTCCGGAGTCGAGCCATGACGCGCCGCTCGAAGGCGGCCGGCACGGAATCCGTCGGCGGACTCTGGCGGGCGGCCTCCAGGAGCGTTCGTTGAAGACGATCTAGGTTCATGTTGGCAGGCAAATTCGACGGCGCGGGGCGCCGCCGGGTTACAGATACTTTTCCGGAGTCAGCCGGAGGAGGATTTTCTTCATCTCGGCCCGGGCCCGAAACGCCCGCACTTTGACCAGCGGCACCGACCAGCCGGTGAGTTCCGCAATTTCCTTCACCGGGCGATCTTCCAGTTCGAGCAGGGTAATGATCAGGCGATTGGGCGGCGAAAGTTGCTCCAAGACCTTGGCCACCAGAGTGCGGGCCGCGTCGGCGTCCGCCGTCGAGGTGTCGGGGCTGCGGGCAAACTTCTCCAGCCAAGTGGCTTCCTCGTCGGTGAGTTCGCTGAGGTTGTGTTCCCGGTTTCGCTGATGGCTGCGGAGGAAGTCGTAGCAGGTGCGCACCGCCAACCGCATCAGCCAGTGTTCAAACGGCGCGTCACCGCGCCACGAATCCAGTTTGGAAAACGCCTTGAGAAAGACTTCCTGCACGATGTCCTCCACCTCGGCCTCGCGGCGGGCATAACGCCGGGCGGTGGCCAACAGGCGGGCTTGGTAACGCCGAACCAATTCCTCAAAGCGCGCCGAATCACCGCCGCGGATGGCGACGATGACTTCGAGGTCACTGGCTTCGGGAGGCACGGCGGGGGATCCTGACAGCGCGGGGGGCGGGTTAAAAGGAGCGGCCGGGTTAAACGGGGCGCCGCGGAAAAAAGGCCGTCGTGCCTTTACACGACGGCCTAGCCCGGCTTACCGGGCAACCACAACACATTACACACAACTCACATTTCGAACCGAAAAAGGGAAGGGGTTAGGTTGGCTTACGGGGTTACCGGTTGGGTTTTCTCTGCTGCTTTGTCGCCTTTTTTCGCCGCGCGTTCAAGTCGCTTGGTCATTTGTTCGAGCTGCTTGGCTTCCGCCTCGGTCAGTTTGCCGGCGGCCTGTTTTTCCTTGAGCTCCTTGAGTTTGCCCGCGGCTCTTGCCTTGGCCTTGGCGGTGCGTTCGGCCCGTTCTTCCGGCGTCAACTTCGGACGTTCAGCACGCTCTTTGCCTTCACCCTTTTGAGCCCGCTTGGGCTTTTCGGGCTGGTCTTCGGCGTGCAGGGGGGCGACGGCACCGAGGAGCAGGCTCGCCGCGAGGAGGGATTGGAGCAGGTGTTTCATTGGAGTTTACACTCACGGACTGGCCGTGTGCGGAGAGAGACGGCGCCAGTCCGCGATCGGTTACAGGCTCGTGCTTGTCCACGCTCGGCGGCCGGTTAGTTTCCGCGGGTGAGCGACCTCCTGATCGGTGCCCTCGGTGTCCTGCTGTCCACGAACCAGCCGGCGGCCCTCAGCAATCTCGTGGCGGAAAAAACCGGCTTCGTCCTGTCCGCCGCGAACCCCAACAGTCCCGTCGAGCAGGAGCTTCGGCAGGTGCTGGCGGCTGATGACGCGGCGCAGGCGGAGGTGGAAAAATGGCTGGAGCCGACCGCGGCGCCCGCCGATCCGCTGCTGGCCCCGTCGCCAATGGCATTGAAGGCCCGCATGAGCCGCCGCTTCGACGAGGTGAAGGCGCTCTACGAGTCCTTCTTGCTCCGGCATCCCGAGCACGCCCGCGGCCACCTCGCCTACGGCAGCTTCCTCAACGACATCGGCGACGAGGAGGGGGCTGTCCGGCGCTGGGAAAAGTCGCGGGAGCTGGACCCCAAGAACCCCGCCGCTTGGAACAACCTCGCCAATAGCTACGCGCACCTCGGGCCGGTCGAGAAGTCGTTCTCCTACTATGAAGAGGCGCTGAAGCTAAACCCCGGCGAGCCCATCTATTGGCACAATTTTGGCACCCTCACGTTTCTTTACCGCACCGACGCCACCAATTACTTCAAGACCGACGAACAGGGCGTGTTCCGCAAGGCGCTGGACATGTATCAACACGCGATCTCGCTGGACCCGCTGAACTTCAATCTGCTCACCGACGTCGCGCAAACCTACTACGGCGTGAAGCCGGAACCGGCCGCTTCCGCCGCCGGTAAACGCCAAGCCGAGCTGAAGCTGCTGCACACCGCCCTTGGCGCGTGGACCAACGCCCTGACCCAAGCCCCCAGCGATGAGGACCGCGAGGGCGTCTATCTGCACCTGGCGCGCTGGCACCTGCGCGTGGGCCAATTCGCGGAAGCCCAAAGTCACCTGACGGCCGTGACCAACGAGGTGCATCAGGTGATGCGCCAACGCTTGGAGCGCAATCTGGCGGAACGCTTGGCCAGCAAGCCGGCCGAGTCGGCTCAATGACCGGCGCGCGCTTCCGCCCCGGTTCGCCTATGGAGCCCGCGCGGCCGGGGCGAGCGGCGTCACCTCGAGGATCCGTCCCGGCAACCAGCCGGGTTGGTCCTTGAAACGAGTCGGGCGCGTGTATTCGAGCACGTAGATCTTGCCGCCGGCGACGTGCAGGTCGAGGGGGCGGCCAAGCGGCGCGAGGAAGGTTTTGGTGCGCGCCTGCCAGCCGCCGTTGGCGGTGCGTTCCAGCTTCACGGACAGCACGTCGAAACCGCAGTCCGTCCCGTCGCTGGTCTGGATGAGGTTGCCGAAGCGGCCCATCAGGAAGCCGTCGCGCACCGCTTCCGGCCAAGTGGCATCCAGCCATTCCAAGCCGGCGGGCGAACTGTGGGGGGTGAAAGTGGCGGTCGGTTGGCCTTCGGCCAGCGCGTCGGGGCCGAGGTTTTCCACTGGCAGGACAAACTGAAGTCCGGCCGGCGCGGCCGGCGTGTGGGCATACCAAGCGTGACCGGCCGCGATCCGGCCAAGCTGATACGGAAAACCGTGGTGACGCGGCGCTTCGCCGGCCTTCGGTGGAAGAATATGGTCCATTTCCTCCCCCGCGTGGGCGTCGGGACCATTGGCCACGGTGAAGAGGTTTCCGGCCCCGTCCCAGTTCAAGCTGTAGGCGTTGCGGAGGCCGCGGGCGATGACTTCCAGTTGCGGTTCGCGGGCTTGGGGATCGAATCGCCAGACGGCGGCCGTGAGGTCTGTTTCGCCCATTTGGCCGAGTTGCGGATCGGTGCCGGGTTCGCCGCCGTCGGTGCGCGAGCCGCTGGTCAGGTAAAGCCGTCCGTCGGGCCCGAAACGCAGGTCGGAGACGCCGTGATTGTAAGGGCCGATCCCCTGAGGATAGCGCGTCCGAAACCACAGCTTCGGGGCCACGGGATCGCCCTCGGAATCCTTGGCGGAGGTGCGCAGGATGCCGACTTCATTCGTGACCAGCGGCCGTGAGGCGACGCGCTGATTGAAGCTGATCCAGAGCTGGTTTTGGGCGTCGAGGGCTATTCCGAGCGTGCTGAAGTCGCCCGGCCGCAGGTCGGAATAGTTCGTGGGCCAGAGCAGTTGCTTGAACTTGCGGGTCGTCAGGTTCAGGCGCCAAACAGAGCCATTGAGGCCGAGCACGAAGAGGTTTTTGCCCTGCCGATCACTGGTGAGCCGGGTGGCAAAATCGGGGAGCCGCGCCGTCTCGGCCACGGTGAAGCCGGCGGGCGCCGGGGGCAGGGGCCGAAAATCGCTGGCCCGTTTCAGGGCTTCAAAGGTGGGGAAGTCGGACTTGGCCCGGACCGCCGCCACTTCCGGGGCGATCACGCGGCCGCCCGGGTTGCCCCAAGAATTCAGCACAAAGGTGAGCACGTCGGCCACCTGCGGGTCGGTGAGGAGGGCCGGCGGCATCTGACCGTGGTAACGCACGCCGTTGACGGTGATCGGGTCCTTGAGTCCGGCGACCACGGCGCGAATGGCGAGCTTACGGTTTGGTTGCAGCCAGTCGGAAGCCGCCAGCGGCGGATAGGTGCCGGGGGTGCCGCGGCCGGTGAGTTGGTGGCACATGGCACAATTCGCGGCGAACAGGATTTGGCCGCGAGCCACGGTGCTTTGGAGTTCAGCGGGAACGGGGTTGAGCTCGGCCGCGCCGAGGCTGGCCGCAAACAGGAGCATCCCCGGCAGGCGGCGGAACAGGTGGAACATGGGGCGCGACGTTAAGGACGGTCGGGGCCGAGTCAACGGAGCGCAGTCGGCGCCGGTTCTTCCCTGTTTTCGCGAAGGGACCGGGCCGCTATCAAGCGGGCGCGATGAACCTGCCCATCTGTGTGGTCGATGCCTTTACCACCGAGAAATTTCGCGGAAATCCCGCCGCGGTATGCCTGCTGCCGGCGCCGGCTGAACCGGCCTGGATGCAGCGCCTCGCCGCGGAGCTGAATCTGTCCGAAACCGCCTTTGTGGTGCCGCGGCCGGACGGCTGGGGCCTGCGTTGGTTTACCCCCACGGTCGAGGTCGCGCTGTGCGGTCACGCGACTCTGGCCAGTGCTCATGTGCTCTGGGAAGCCGGCCGGCTCCGGGCGGACGAACCGGCTCACTTTCACACGGAACAGAGCGGGCTGCTCGCCTGCGTGCGGCGAGCCAACGGCATCGCGATGGATTTTCCCGGCCTGCCCGCCCAACCCGCAGCGGTCCCGGCCGGCTTGGCCGAGGCCCTCGGGTGCGTGCCCGTGTGGGTGGGCCGTTCGGCTTACGATTACCTGTGTGAGCTGCCCGACGAAGCGGCGGTGCGAAGTTTGCAGCCCGACTTGGCGGCGCTCGCCCGGCTACCCGTGCGGGGTATCATCGTGACCGCGCCCGGCAGTGCCGGCTTTGATTTGGTTTCCCGTTTCTTCGCGCCCGGAGTCGGCGTGGCGGAAGATCCGGTGACGGGTTCCGCCCACTGCACGCTCGCCCCGTATTGGGCCGCGAAACTCGGCCGCACCACGCTCCGTGCTTGGCAGGCCAGCGCCCGGGGGGGCGAGGTCCGCCTGACGCTGAACGGGGATCGCGTCGAACTGGCTGGCCACGCCGTCACGGTCTGGCGCGGCGAGGTGCTTTGAAGGCCCCAGTTCGCACTCGCGTTTGCCGCTTGGCGCTCAGGAGCCCAGCACGCGTTTGACGAACTCCCGGCTCCGCGCGTGGTTGGCCACGGCGCTGCGGGTGATTTTGGTGCCGCCTTCAAGCGCCAGTTCCACGGTGAAGAAGCGGGGCAATCGCCGTTCCCGCACCACCGCCGCGATGGCGGCGTAGTCCAAGTCCCCAGTGTCGAGGTCTTCCCACCAGATCTGGTCCCGGCTTTGGCGCAAATGCCAGGAAACGATCCGGTCGCCATACTGACGCAGGCACTCTTGGGGCGCGATGCCGCCCCGGTAAACCCAGTGGACATCGTAGCAAAACCCCACCTGATGCGCGGGACACTTTTGGAAGTTGTAGTGAAACTCCTTGGCGCCGTTGGCCAACTCCGGCGTGTGGTGATGCAGGCCCAGACGGAGGCCCAGCTTCTCAATTTCCTCACCCAACTCCCGGAGGGCCGCGACTTGGATTTCCAATTCGGTGTCCGTCTTGTTTCGCCCGAGGGCATCGGGGTTGAAGTTGATGATGCCGAAGCCGGCTTTGGCGGCCTCCTTGGCGGCGGCGGCGATCCGTTCGGCCGTCTGGCTGGCTTGCCCGAGCACATGCAACGCGCCGCCGGTGTAGAGGCTCACGGGCTTGAGCCCCTTCTGCTTCAGGCGCGCGGCAAACTTCGCGTTATTTTCGGGCGTCGCCGTGTCTAGCGAACCCTCGGCGTAGTCGTAACCGGCATCGCGCAGGACCGACAGCACGTCGTCGAGGTGGGCGTCGAAGTTCTTGCCCTCGCGCTGGTAATACTGCCCCCAACCGTAGAGCTGCGAACCGACCAACGGCGGCGTCAGCACGGGCGGGACATAACGAAGATCGGCGGCGAAGCTGGGAGCAGCCACCGCCACGGCGGCGCTGGCGGTCAGGAATTGGCGGCGGTTCATGGAAACAAGTTTCAGGGGCGGCGCTCGATCACCCGCGCTTCCGGAGCGCGAGTGAACTTCGACCGCCGTCGGCCACTGCGGAGCAGGCCACAAGCCGGTGGCCCCGGCAAGCGGCCCGGTCGGGCTCGCTCCCGAGCGCATCCCCCACGCGAGGTCCTCACCGCGGTGGATCAGTTCTTCGCTGACCTGCATCGTGGAGATGGCGCGCTCAGCCCCAAAGGGGCGTGATATACCAGCCCAGGGCATCGCCCTGGGAATCGGCAGAAACATTCCAAGCCCTGAAGGGGCGGGACAACGGTTGTGCCGCCCTTCAGGGCTTGATCCAATGGGGACCGCAATCCCAGGGCGATGCCCTGGGCTGGCATGGGCCGCGCCGTTGGCGCTCAAATCCGGCAGCGGTGAAAACGTCGATCACCTGGCCTTCGGTGGTGATCGCCTTGCTCACGAGTTGGCGGATGGCGGCGTCGATCTGTTCGGGCGTCTTGCGGTTCTGGCTGCTCTGCTTGTTCAGCGCGGCTTGCAGGGCTTGGAAAAAGGAAACGTCGTCGC
>CAIJLV010000196.1 GCA_903821635.1 uncultured Verrucomicrobiota bacterium
GCCAATTCGGCTGACAGCCGACCGACACCCTGGGTTCGCGCCAGCAATATCTCGTTGCCCGACAAGAGCGTCTCGAACTCCTCCAAGAAGGACGGGTATTCGTCAACCACCTTGCGGGCGCGCTCCAGCCAACCTGGCGGCAGGTCGCAGCGGCAACCGCCAAAGCGCATATAATTGCACATCATTCGGGCGCCGGTCAGCGACTCGAACAGATCGAGGATCTTTTCCCGCTCGCGAAATGCCCACATCAACGGCGTGCCCAAAGCACCCATGTCTTGCAGCAAAAATCCGCAGAGGCTCGTATGGTTCTGGAGGCGCGTCAGTTCGGCGGTGATAACGCGGATGTATTCGGCCCGCTCCGGCACCTGCAAACCGGACAACTTTTCAACCGTGAGCGCGTAGGCCCAATTGTTCGTCAGCGAGCAGAAGTAATCCAAGCGATCCGTATAAGGCATCGAAGCGAGGTAGCTCGTGCCCTCGGCAATCTTCTCGTGGTTGCGATGGAGGTAACCGAAAACTGGTTTCAACTTCACCACCGTCTCGCCATCCAGCACGACATCCATGCGGAATACGCCGTGAGTCGAGGGATGCTGTGGCCCCATCGACACCTCCAACATGTCGCCTTCGAGTTCGGTGCCATCCGGACCCAAGCGCGGGCGGATTCCGAAAAGTGTTGGGACCGGACTGCTCATGATTTGGCCTCCGGCGTGGGGTAATGCGCCTTGGACCGCTCCCAAACATCGTCGTGAGGAGTGGGCTCGTATTCGTAATCATCCGGCTCAACGTAGTCTTTGCGCATCGGATGGTCCTTATACCCATCCCACATGAGGATGCGGCGCTGATCGGGATGACCGGCGAAATGAACGCCGAACAGGTCGTAAACCTCCCGTTCCTGAAATTCGCAGCCCCGCCATACCGGGGTGAGCGAAGCCACCGAGCAGCCCTCACCGCGGTTGGCGGTGCGTTGACGCAAGATTACGGGGCCGTGCTTTTGGCCCATCGAATAAAGGTGGTAGACGACTTCCAAATAGCCCGGCCGCAAGCGGACCACTTCAACTTCCTTCTCCACGCCGTCCACGAGCTGCTTGACCTTGGTCTTGTCCTCCCGCTCCGGCCAATCCACGCCCGTGACGTTTGAACAAGTATCGAGTCCAAGTTGGCTTTCGTCCCGGAGATGACTGGCCACCGCCAAGGCATCCGCAGGCGACACCAGCAAGGAAGACTGCGCCGGGATGGCGCCGTTGGGCACCAGTTCAAGCCGGACGCCGGGTAAGGCGGCTTCCAAGCGCGCCTTCAATTCTTCAAGAGTAGGAAGGGACATGGCGGAGCTCAGCCAGCGCGGACTACCGGTTCGGGTTTCCAGAGCTGGTCGTTTTTGGCCGGCACCAAATCATGCTCACCAAACTCCGGGATCGGGAATTCGCTCGGCGCCTCGGCGCGCAGATGGCGGGGGCGGTTCGGGCCGGTAAGTTCCTGCTCAGCGATCTTTTTTTGCAGCGTGATCAACGCGTGCAACAACGCCTCGGGCCGCGGGGGACAACCCGGGATGTGAATGTCCACCGGCAGCAACCGGTCAATGCCTTTGAGGACGTTGTAACCATTCTTGAACGGACCGCCAGAGATGGCGCACGCACCCATCGCGATCACGTATTTCGGCTCCGCCATCTGGTTGTAGAGTCGCACCACTTGGGGAGCCATCTTCTTGGTCACCGTGCCCGCCACAATCATGAGGTCAGCTTGGCGAGGGGACGGCCGGAACACCTCAGAACCGAAGCGCGCGATGTCCCATTTGGACATACTCGCAGCCATCATCTCGATGGCGCAGCAAGCGAGCCCGAACGACAGGGGCCAGACGGAATTGCTCCGGCCCCAGTTGTAGAGCTCCTGCAACGAGGTCGCGACCACGCCCTGTTTGGCGAGTTCGTTTTTAAGGCCTTCGTCGATCATGTTTGCGGGGATTGGTTAACGGAATATCGGGGGGGACGGCTCAACTTCTTTTGCCTACTTCCAACTTAGCACGCCTTTCTAC
>CAIJLV010000197.1 GCA_903821635.1 uncultured Verrucomicrobiota bacterium
CCAGCCTGCACCGAATGTGTGGTCTTGGGCGAGCATGATCGGCTGTGTCAGGTCATCGAAAAACACGCGGATCGTGCCTTCCTTGATCCGCCGTTCGAGCCGCACATGATGCCATATTCCCAGTCCCCAGTTAACCCCCGAGGTGGTTTGGTTCGCGAAACTTTTCCGAGGGGCGTCATTTACGATAAACGTGTTGTGCGCATGGGCGTCCGCCTTGGTTGCGAGGTGGGTGTAGTAGAAATGGGTGGCGTCCTGAACTCCGAAAAACAGGCACATGTCACGATGCCCGTATTCTTTGCCGGTCTGAACAAAGTCTACCTCCAAAATAAAATCACCAAAGACTCGGTCTGCGATCAACGCGAGGTTGGCCGGTGACCGAACCTTCGGCTGATACCGGCTTTGCTGAGTGAGTTCGAGAGCCAGGCTTTGGCCATCGCTGGTCCACTTCCACGCTGCGGGATCACTGCAGGCCAACTCCCCTAAACTCGTGGCCGAATCGAAGTGCTGCTCATAGACCAAGCGGTAACCGTCCGGCACCGGCACCGCGGGCAGAAGCTTGGGACCGTCGGCCAAGAGCGTCGTCCACGGCAGTGAAAAGAACAGCAGTGTAGCGGCGAACTTCATGCCGTTAAACTGGAGGAAAAGCCCTTCTGCTCGCAAGGTTGAGCTCCTTGAAGACGG
The DNA here is from genome assembly GCA_903821635.1 of uncultured Verrucomicrobiota bacterium. GTDB lineage: Bacteria > Verrucomicrobiota > Verrucomicrobiia > Limisphaerales > UBA9464 > CAIWAH01. The sequence goes on from CAIJLV010000197.1 coordinate 682, forward strand.
ACTGAGTAAGCCCGCCGCCGAACAAGGCGGTGCGATTCGGTGGTAAACTTGAAGGCCGCCGACCTTGACGTTTCGGACGCGCCCGCGAGAGTAAGGGAGTTGTTGGGGGCGCACTGGTTTCGACTTGAGAAACCTGCCTGTGACGGCATGCCGAGGACGGTTCGTTGGCCTCGTAAAACACCGAACCAAAATTGTAATTGCTAACGAAGAGTTGGCTCTCGCGGCCTAATTAGGTCCGACGTTCGTGCCCTGACACCTGCTGGGGGATGCGAGCGCTGCTAGCAGGCAAGGTTGTCGGCGGAGTTCGCGCGACGGCGACCGAGAAAATTCATGCGAGCTAGGCGGAGTCGGTCCAAGCCGATCGGTCACGATTCCGTAGAAAATACAAGATTGGCTAAGCATGTAGTTCGTTGCTCGTTGGCTGCTCAAGGACGGGGGTTCAACTCCCCCCGCCTCCACCACTTTTTGCTGGGAAATCCTACTGGGTGGTGTCTTTTGCGGACAGTTTGCTGCCAAAGACGCCTTATGCCCGCAGAATCGCGAACCAGCAAATCCAAGCCCGCCGTCATCAAGGTTGGCTCCGTCGTCGTTAAGCTCTACACCCGGACTCGCACCGTGGCCGGCGAGCCTTACCCGGAATTTCGGGTCGCTTGGTATGCGGCCGACGGGAAACGCCAGCGCAAGTCCTTCACCGATGCGAAGGAAGCCCGCCAGTTTGCCGAACACACCGCTCAAGCTCTCAACCGTGGCGATGCCCTTGCCTCCACCTTCACCGGGACCGACGCAACCATCTACGCGGATACCCTCCTGCGGTTGAAGGCGTTAGGCGTGTCGCTATTGGAAGCGGTGGCGGAATACGAAACGGCCCGGAAACAACTGCCGGCCGGTGCCACCCTTGCCCAAGCGGTCGCCGATTTTGTGCGCCGGCATCCGGCCTCCGCTCCGAAGCTCTCCGTGGATCAAGTGGTCACGGAATACCAAAAAGACCGCGAGGCGGCCGGATGTTCGCTCGCCTACCTGCGCGGGCTTGGCAGCCGGGTTCTGGCCTTTGGCCGGGCATTCCAAATGCCGATTGCCAGCGTGGAAGCCGTTGCCGTGCGGAACTGGATTCTTGGCTTGGCCAAACCGGACGGCACACCCTTGACCAACCGCAGCCGCCTCAACTACGTGCGCTATGTCACCGGCCTGTTCCATTTCGCCCGCCGGCAGAAATACGTGAGCCGCGAACTGGTGGACGAGATTGCCGAGATTGATGTTGGCCGCGCTGCCCCCACCAAGACCGGCATCTTCACCCCGGACGAACTCAGCGCCATGCTTCATGCCTGCCCCGGCGATCTTCTGCCCGCGCTGGCCATCGGCGCCTTCTGCGGCTTGCGGACGGCCGAGATTGCCCGCCTCGACTGGCGCGACGTGGACCTTGCCCGCGGATTCGTCACCGTCGGGGCGGACAAGGCCAAGACTCAATCCCGCCGCTTGGTTCCCATCCCGGACAATCTGCGGTCGTGGCTCCTCCCCCACGCCTCGCCCGCCGGTCCGATCAATCCCAGCACCGATGACCGGGGAATGAACCACCGCCTCGTCCGCGGGCCGGCCAAGGCGGCTGGCGTCCAATGGGTGCGAAACGGGCTCCGTCATTCCTTCTGCTCCTATCGCTTGGCCATCACCTCCGACGCGGCCAAGGTCGCATTGGAGGCGGGCAATTCCCCGCAGATGATTTTCCGCCACTACCGGGAACTCGTCACCCCTGCTCAGGCGGCGACTTGGTTTGCCATCGCGCCAACCCCTGCCGGCGAATTGCTGACCTTGCCGCCGGCAGTCGCCGCCTGAATCCCCTTCCTTGTGACCCGCGAAGAACAGATAACACTGGCGACCCTGGCGGCTGAACTTGCGCGGCGACGAATTGAACCCGACCGCGCTGCGGAACTGGCGGTCGCGTTGCTTGCCCATCCCCAAATGCCCGACAACGAGGCGGACCGCCTTCGCTTGGTTGAGAGCATCGCCGAAGCCGAGCGCCGCCACCCTCTGAGGATGCGCCGCAATGCCTCCAAACTGGTTGCTGAGGCCATCTCGTCCGCCGCGTGTGGGCCGCTTGCTTCACTTGCGCGATTGGTCGCGAATGCACGTCAGTCGAGGCGTGACCGCCATCGGCAATTACTTGAACGAATGGAGAGTTCAAAACGATTCAGGGGGGAACCTGAATTTCCAGTCCGCCGCCTTGTGAACGCGGTTTATGCCAAAAAAGACCGGCGTTTACGGCGGACGAAATTTCGTGAATTTCTCCAGAGCGAGGGTCGCGTCAGCGAGTTTGATGGACTTCAAGAGCATGGGTTTCCCTCCAAGGAGGCGTGGGTTGAAACGGCAATGTCCTTCCACGAATGGAAGCAAAAGCAGGCCTCCGACAAGGCTTCCAAGGGCGGGTTGGCCAAGCAGTGGGGACCTCCGAAAGGCGCGGACTTTCCCATTGCGTTCGATACGTTTCTCCAATGGCAGTTTCCCGGTGAAAGCGAATGGAGCCGTGCGAGACGGTGGAGCGCCGCGCTTTCCCGGTATCGCGGGCATTTTGGTGCAGGATTCGAGGCATGGAAATCGCGCCTGAGGAAGTTCGGGGTGCAAAACGCCGACGAGTGGAGGGACTTGGCTGGCCTTATCCCAAGACCGAAGTCATCGAAACATTTTCCAAAGATGCCATTTGACGAGCTGATCCCTGATTTCGGCGTTCAGAAACGAGGCAAACTACCCCCCAAGCATCGTTGAACCGTGATGCCCGCCCCATTGGCGCTGGCGTGAACGTGTAAACTACCCCCGGAGCGGTTGGCCCTGACCCGTTGGCGTTCCTGTCAACGTGTCGGCGACATGAAAGAACAAGTGTTTCAAGGGCTCCCGGTTGCCGGGGCGCCGTCACCCTACCTCGACAAAAACGCCGTCGCAGCCCTGCTGGGTGTTTCTAAACGCACCGTCGAAAACCTTATGGCAAGGCGGTGTCTTGCCTATGTTCGCCTTTCGGCTAGGGCAATCCGTTTCAAGCGGGCCGACGTGGAAGCGGCGATGGACGCCCTGCGGATTGGAGGCGGCCTGTGAGCCTTCAAAGCCTGTTGGACTACGTGGCCTCGTGTGAGGTCGCGCCGTCGGACACCACCGAAGAAACCAAGTCAGTCAGTCACAACTAAAAAGCCCCGCCAGCTTGCGCTAACGGGGCAGAGAAACCTTAGACACGTCTTCTCTACCACCGGACCGGCGCGGGCTCAAGGGCGCACACCCATGAACCCGACAATCTCGTTGGTTGCTCACGGCAAGGCCACTGCCTGCCAAGAAATTGAACTAGCCTCCGCGTTGGACGGCATCAAAACCGGCCGCTGGAAGACGGCAGTCGAAAAGGTCCGCGCCGCGTATCAGACCGGCGGAAAAGACGCTGCCAATCCGCTAAAGGTGAAAGGGCCGGGAATCCTGTTTTCCGGAAGATTCAGCTACCGGGACTCGGCTTCACTCCAGACCTATTCTGGGTTGATCGTGGCGGACTTCGACGACCTCGACAAACAGCCCGACGACGCCATTAAAAGGGTGCGAGTCGCGCTGCTCCGATCTCCCTACCTGTTCGCGCTTTTCCTCTCCGCGACAGGCGGCGGATTGAAAGCACTGTTCCGCGTCCCGGCTGACCCCGCCTTGCACAAGGCAGGCTTCAAAGCCGTAACTCGCCATTGCCATGAGCTTACCGGCATCCAGATAGACCAGAGCGGGAGCGACGTATGCCGAAACTGCTTTGTGACTTACGACCCAAACTTGCACCTGAACCACGCTGCGACCGCTATGCCTGTGGAGTGTTTGGAGTCAGTGGCGGGAGTTTA
>CAIJLV010000198.1 GCA_903821635.1 uncultured Verrucomicrobiota bacterium
GCCGACCGTTTGGTGCATCGGCTCCGGGCCGTGGCCCCCGACCTCTACGAACGCGCCGAGGTGGTGGGGCGTTGGGTGTGGGTCCAGTTCCACCAGCCGCCCGCCGTGAACTTGCGCCGGCAGTTGGCCGAACTCGGCTTCCATTGGAACCGCACCCGGCAGCTCTGGCAGCACCCCGGCGGGGGACGACGTTCCTCCGGTGCCGTCGGGAATCCACGCCAGCGGTTCTTCACCTACTTCCCGGCCGACGCCCAACCGCTTTGAACCCGCTCCACTGCCAGCAGCTCTGCCAGCAAACCACCCTGACCGAGCAGGTCCGGGCAGTGGCCGGGCAGTGGCGGTTCAACCTTGTATCACTCACCGAAATCCCCGAAAACACTCACGAATTGAGCGCAAAGGCGCATGGTTCCCACCCTTCACCCGCACCCGTTGACGTCGAGCTTGGGTCGTTAGGCGGCATCCGAGCGCATGAACTGGGGATTGGCACTAATTTGTCTGGTAGTCATTCTGCCGATTTACGAATTGGTCAGAGCGATTCGCGCATGGAAACGACGCGAGAAGTTGCGCGTGGTGCTGGCAGAGTCCGGAGCAGCGACACTTTTCGGGCTGCTGGCCGTTTTGTTTCTTTGGTATTTGCAGAGTGTCGGCGTTCTTGCACATTTATTTTGAGTTCGGATTTGAGTTATGACGATTTTGCCGCCTAACCAAGCGCTGCAGCGCCTATGAGGGTTGTCAATGCGCCGCGGGATTCGGGCGTTACTTTCTTCGGTTTGTTTCCCTGAGGTGAGCCCCGCGCAGGGCGCGGGAGCGCATCACGGAGTTGGAGCAGCAGGGAGCCAGTTGAGTTATGACATGGGCGCCTGAGAAACTACGGCGGTAAGTCATTGGGCTGGAACGAGGGGGAAGCCAAGGGCGGCGGCGGAGTGCTGGCGGCGGGCGAGCTAGGCTAAACTCTATGAGACCAAAGAGACTATGGCGCTATGTTGCAGTTAGCTTGCTTGCTGCAGGTCCTACTGGAGGTTTTATGTTTGGACTCCTCAACGCTGGTGATCCGGATCCAAACCCTATTAGGCGAGTATTTTACGCGTGCATTATGGCTGTGATGCCTCCTCTACACGCAGGCTTCCCGCCTCATCACGAAGCTGGAGCAGGCCAATCATTCAATGTTTTGCCGCATATAGCAGTTTCTTTTATATTGATACTAAGTTTGTTCGGCCTACGTGATTGGAAATTATCTAAAAAGCGAAATGAACCACCGGCCTCCTGAGAAACTACCCGCGGAAGTCATTGGGCTGGAACGAGGGTGAAGCCGAGGGCGGTGACACAGCAGTTCAGGTCCACGGCCTACCCCCCAAGGACGTAGCGCACCCGTTCGCCGCGCTTGCCAGCGCCGGGGGGGCGGTTGCAGTCGGGGCGTCAGGACGGGTTGCTTCAAGGGTGTTCATGCTCCGGCCCGGGTGCCGCTTGGCGCCGCGCCGCGCAATCACTCATGGCAGCTAACCCGGCCCTCGCCTCACTGTTGTAATCGTGACCTCCCGTGGGCCGGGTCGCTGAGCTGGAGTCGTAGGCCGGTGCCCCGCTCTGGGTTTGGACGAAGGCGAAGCGGGTTTCCCAAACTTGGAATTTTTTATGCAAATCCACCTGACCGAGGGCGATCTCCTCGACCAACCGGTTGAAGCCATCGTCAACGCGTGGAACCGGAACCTTATTCCGTGGTGGCTGCTGCTTCCGCAGGGCGTTTCGGGCGCTCTCAAACGGCGGGCCGGCAGCCAACCCTTTCGCGAGGTGGCTCGGCACGGCGTCATTCCCTTGGGCGAAGCGGTGCTCACGTCGGCCGGGCGGCTGCCGTTTCGCGGGATCATTCACGTCGCGGGGATCAACCTGCTCTGGCGGTCGTCGGAGTTTTCCGTCCGCCAGTCGGTGCGGAGCGCGCTGCGAATCGCGAACGAGCAGCAGTTTCGGTCGCTCGCGTTGCCGCTCATCGGCGCGGGCTCCGGCGGCGGCTCGCCCGAGCGCATTCAGGACTTCATCATCGGGGAACTTTCCGCCGGCCACTTCCCCGGGGACGTTTATGTCGTCCGCTATCGGGCCGATGGGGGGTGCCGCAGTTGAGCCCGGCTGGCAGTTGCCGATTGGCGAGTTCGTGCTTCGTTCGCAAATGATCCTTCGATTCGCCGCACTGTGCATCTTGGCTGCCGAACTAGGCGCCGCCGAGTGGCCGCAATGGCGCGGACCCGATCGGGACGGGCAGGTGCGGGGCGCGCCGTGGCCGGCGGATTTGAAGCCGGGGCACTTGGATCGGCAGTGGCGGTTGCCGCTGGGGCCGAGTTATTCCGGCCCGATCGTGGCGGCGGACCGGGTGTTCACGACCGAATCCAAGGATAAGGAGAGTGAAGTGGTCCACGCCTTCGATCGCGCCACGGGGCAGCCATTGTGGCGGCAGGAGTGGACCGGGGCGATGAAGGTGCCGTTTTTTGCCCGTTCCAACGGCGATTGGATTCGTTCCACACCGGCTTACGACGGGGAGACGCTGTTTGTGGCTGGGATGCGGGATGTGCTGGTGGCGCTGGAGGCGCGCACGGGCGCGGTGCGCTGGCGGAAGGATTTCGTGGCCGAGCTCAAAACCCCGGTGCCGGCTTTTGGTAATGTGTCGTCCCCGTTGGTGGCCGGGGAGGCGCTGTATGTGCAATCGGCCGGGGCAGTGGTGCGCCTGGACAAGCGGACTGGCCAAGTCATTTGGCGCGCCTTGGGCAGCGACGACGCGATGAATGGCAGTCCCTTTTCCTCGCCGGTGCTGGCGACCCTCGCGGGCCGGCGCCAGTTGGTGGCCCAGACCCGGACGGACTTGGCCGGGCTGGATCCCGAGACCGGTGCCGTGCTGTGGAGTCAAGGCATTGAGGCCTTCCGCGGGATGAACATCCTGACGCCGGTCGTGGTGGGCGAACGGATTTTCACGTCAGCCTATGGCGGCAAGACGCGCGCCTTTGAGTTGCAACCGCGCGGCCCCAACGGTTTCACGCTTAAGGAAACGTGGCAGTTCAAGGCCCAAGGCTACATGAGCACGCCGGTCTGGGTGGGTGGGCACGCCTATCTGCATCTGCGCAACCAGCGGGTGCTTTGTCTCGATCTGGCGAGCGGGGCCGAGCGGTGGACGACCCCGGACGGCTTTGGCAAATACTGGAGTCTAGTGGCCAATGGGAACCACCTGCTCGCCTTGGATGAGCGTGGCGAATTGCTGCTCTTCCGGGCGAACACGGACAAATTTGACCTCGTGGACCGGCGCAAGATCAGCGAATCCGACACGTGGGCGCACGTGGCCCCCGCCGGAGACCAGTTGTTCATCCGCGAACTCGACGGGTTATCCGCGTGGAAGTGGCACGACCCGGCCGGGAAATGAACTTCGGTCGGCGCCCGGGGCACGCTAGCCTACCGGCACCAACCGTGTCCGCACCGCCTAACGATCCCTTCGCCGAACGTATCGCCACCGAATTGCAGGCGCTAGGTATCGCGCCCGGCTACGGCGAGCAACGCCAGTTGGCACTGCAACCCGAGGCGAGCGAACTGGTCACGGCCCGCGTCTTGAAAGACGGGCGCGAACTGAAACTGGCCCCGGCCACCGCCCACGCATGGCAGGCGCTGACGACCGCGGCCGCCGCCGAAAACATCACGCTGCTGCTGATTTCCGGATTTCGCAGCGTGGCCTACCAGCGCAGCATTCTGGACCGCAAGCTGGCGGAGGGCCAAACCTTGGAGCAAATCCTGCAAGTGAACGCCGCCCCCGGATTCAGCGAACACCACACCGGCCGGGCCGTGGACATTGGCACACCGGGCTGTCCGCCACTGACGGAAGCGTTTGAAGCCACGTTGGCCTTTGCGTGGCTGGCGCGGCGGGCGGCGGACTTCGGCTTTCGCCTCAGTTTTCCCCGCGGCAACCCGCATGGGGTGATCTACGAACCGTGGCACTGGCGGCACCACGGCCGGGCGGGCGCCCTCTAACACCCGTGCGCGCCGGCCAGAAAAAAGGCGGCTGGGCGGCCCCTTCCGGCAGGTTCCCGGCCGCCGCCGCCCAAACCGGCATTGCTTGCCCCCAACCCGGTCCCCTATCCTACCCGTCCATGAATTCGCCGAAGTCCGTCGCGGCTTCCTCCATTCCACCCCGCCGGGTGGGCCTGATTTCGTTGGGCTGCGCCAAAAATCTGGTCGACGCCGAAATCATGCTCGGCTCGCTGCTCAAGAGCGGCGTCGAGATCGTCAATGACCCGGCGCAGGCCGACGCGGTCATTGTAAACACGTGTTCGTTCATTGATGCCGCCCAAGAGGAGAGCGTGGACACGATCTTTGAATCGACCGCGTTTCGGGAACAAACCCGGCCGGGACAAGCGGTGATCGTGTCCGGCTGCATGCCGCAGCGTTTCCGCGAGGAATTGCCCAAACTGATGCCCGAAGTGGACGTGTTCATGGGCATCGACCAGGTGGAACAAGTCGGCCAGATCGTGGAACAGGCCATCGCCGCCCGCAGCGCCAAACTCAACGCCACGCCCGTGAAGGGCGCCCGACCGAAGAAAGCGCTCCAAGCCAAACTCGCCGAATTGGAAGCGGCCAAGGGCGACCACGACCACGACCATGACCATGAGGCATCGCTCCGGGGTTCCGCCCAGTTTGGCCGCACCAAGCAGGTCATCACCCTGAAGGCCGAACCACCTGCGGCCCAGGTGACCCTCCGGCCCAACTACATCCCGCACCACGACACCCCGCGGTTCCGCCTGACGCCGAAGCACTTTGCCTACGTGAAGATTGCGGAGGGCTGTAATCATCCGTGCAGCTTTTGCATTATTCCGCGGATGCGCGGTTCGCATCGCAGCCGGCAGCAAGCCGACCTCGTGGCCGAGGCGAAGGCGCTGATTAAGGACGGCGTGAAGGAGTTGAACCTGATTTCTCAGGATTCGACCTATTACGGCCTCGATTTGCGCCCGAATCATAGCCGGGCCATTTCGTCGCCGGAGAAATTCACCGCGGCCACCAAGACACTGGCCGCCGACGCCACGACGCTCGGCACGTTGCTCCGTGAATTGAATTCGCTGAAGGGCGATTTCTGGATCCGCCTCCTCTACACGCACCCGGCGCACTGGACCGATGAGCTCATCCAGACCATCGCCGAATGCCGGAAAGTGGCGCGCTACGTGGATATGCCGCTCCAACACATCCACGACGACATGCTCACCCGGATGCGGCGCGAGACGACTGGCCAATACATCCGCGAGCTCATTACCCGGATCCGCGCCGGCATTCCCGGCATCGCACTGCGCACCACCTTCATCGTCGGTTTTCCGGGCGAAAAAGAGGCCCACTTCCGCACGCTGCTCGATTTTATCCGCGAGACGAAGTTCGAGCGCCTGGGAATCTTCGCCTACAGCCAAGAAGACGGCACCACCGCGGGCAAAATGGAGCAACAAGTCCCGCCCAAACAGCGCCAGAAGCGCCGCGAACAGGCCATGGCCGCCCAACACGAGGTAGCCATCGCGGTGGCCGAGTCGTTTGTCGGCCGGACCCTCAAGGTGCTGGTCGAAGGCGAAGCCACGCCGAAGCAAATTGAGGCCGCCCGGGTCAGTTCTTGGGAACACGGACTGATTCGGCAGACCGAGAGCGGCAAAAACGCCACCCTCGATGTCCAAGCCCGCTACCTCGTGGCTCGGGGTGAAGCCGACGCCCCGGACATCGATGGCCGGGTTTACCTGCGCGGCCAACTCCCGGTCGGGAAATTCGCCAAAGTGAAGGTCGTGGGCCACACCGACTACGATCTGATCGCCGAACCGGTCTGAGCGGACCGACTTCGGGAAGCATTTGACCGACTTCCAAGCCACTGTATTCTCGCCGCCACACAGTCACCCCCCTTCGATGCGTCAATTTGTCTCCATCACCGTGAACGCGTTCATGGAGCTGGTTCGTCAGCCGATCTTCCTGATCCTGATGACGGTTTCCGCCAGCTTCTCGGTCTTCTTGGCGGCGGTGCCCTATTTCGGCTTTGGTGACGATCCCAAGCTGGTGAAGGACATGACGCTGGCCACCACGCTGCTGTCTGGGTTGCTGACGGCGGTGCTGTGTGCGTCCGCCTCGGTAGCGCAGGAAATCAACACCGGCACGGCGCTGACGGTGCTGTCGAAGCCCGTGAGCCGGATCACGTTCCTACTGGCCAAGTTCGTCGGGCTCTCGGGCACGCTAACGCTGATCACCTTTACCAACATGGTCGCGGCCCTGCTGGCCAGCCGGATGGCCTTTGACGCCTACGGGGAGACTGACACTCGGTCCCTTGCGATTTACTTCGGCGGCGCGGCGTTGGCGTTTGCCCTAGGCGGCTTCACCAACTTCTTCCTGCGGCGCACCTTCACCTCGGATGCCGTCTGGGCTTTCGTCCTCTGCACCACGGCGGCGCTGTTCATCGTGGTCAGATTTACGCATCAGGAGCGCGCCTTTGACGGCGAATCCACGGTGGATTGGCGGTTGCTACCGGCCGGCGTGTTGATCCTGTTTGCCCTGTTTGTGCTCGCGGCGCTGGCGCTGGCGTGTTCCACCCGACTCGACACAATTCCCACCTTGGCGATCTGTTCCGCGCTTTTTCTGCTCGGGTTGATGGCTGATTATTTGTTCAAAGGGGCGGCTGACGCCGGGGCGTGGTGGGCGAAGCTCGCCTACGCGATCACCCCTAATTGGCAGCAATTTTGGCTCGCCGACGCCTTGGAAGACAAAAAAAGCATTCCGTGGAGCTATGTCGGCAAGGCCACCGCCTACGTGGTGGCCTATGTGGGGGCGGCGCTCGCGGTCGCGCTGGCCCTTTTTGAAGATCGCGAACTAAACTAGGCCCTTCGTTTCAAATTTTACTGCATGGAAAAGAATCTTTCCAAAAGCGGCGCCACCAACTGGATCGTCCTGCTGGTCGCCGGTCTCACGCTGCATTGGCTATCGCGCCAATCCCAATCCGCGACCGCCGAGGTGGGTGCGGCGCTGTTTCTGGTCGGCTTCTTGGTGTCCTTGGTGAGCTGGTTCCAGATGCGGCTCGAAGCCCGGGAAGAGGTTGAACGGCTAGAAATCGAGGCGTTGGGCCGTTCCCGCAACGATTCGGCACTCTTCACTGAGTCCGCCGCGGAGACGTTTCCGGCTCGCCGGGCGCGGGAACAGTTTGAAAAGTGGCTGGTGCCCGCTTTTACCTTGGGGCTGTTCGTGGTGCAGGCCCTCGGTGCGGTTTACTTCTACCGCGACCTGACGGGCAGCCTAGACCGTGCGGGCAGTGAGTCGGCCACGCCGCTGACGCTAGCGATCTCGGCCGCCCTCGGTTTCTTCCTCTTCCTCTTCGGCCGTTATGGCGCCCGCTTAGCGCAGCTCGAAAACTCCCGCCTCCTGCGGCCGAGTGCGTCCGCCGTCATGCTCGGGGCGTTGTTGGCCGCCCTCGCCGCGGTGGCGGCGGGGCTGGATTGGGCCGGTTTTGCCATGTGGGACCGTTATCTCGGGTGGTTCCTGACCGGACTGCTGGGGTTGGTGGCAGTGGAGACCCTTTTTTCGCTGGTTTTTGAAATCTATCGGCCGCGCTCCAAGGGCCAAGCCCAGCGGGTGCTCTACGAAAGCCGGATCCTCGGCCTATTAGGGCAGAGCGGCGGTTTGTTCAACACGGCGGCGCAGGCGCTGGATTACCAATTTGGCTTCAAGGTCAGTGATACGTGGTTTTACCACTACTTGGAGCAGTCCGTCGCCGCCTTTGCCCTCTTTTGGTTGAGCATTCTCTGGTTAGCATCGTGTTTGGTCGTGATTGAACCGCAGGAACAGGGCTTGCTCGAACGTTTTGGCCAGCCGACCGCGAACCCCGTGCTCGAGCCCGGTCTGCACGTTAAGGCGCCGTGGCCGATTGACGCCATCCACACGCTCAAGGCCCGGGAATTGCAGAGTTTTGTCGTGGGTGTCGTGCCGGATGAAAACCTCGACCGGGAACGCGTGCTGGTTTGGACCCGGGCCCACTACAAAGAAGAGACCCCGATGCTGGTCGCCAGCCGGGAACAGGAAACGGGCGGCGCCGCCGGGGAACAAGCCGTGCCGGTGAACCTGATCACCGCGAGCATTCCGGTGCAATTTGTGGTGCGGGACGTGAAAGCCTGGACTTACAACCACTCTGAGCCAGCCCGGTTGCTAGAGCGCATCGCTACCCGGGAAGTGGTCCGCCACCTGGCCAGCGTGGACATGGACAAGGTGATGAGTTTCGGCCGGCTTGAGGCCGCCGCGGAGCTCAAAGCCGCGATCCAGAAGCAGGCCGATGCCTTGAACCTCGGCACTGAAATCGTCTTCGTCGGGTTGCAGGACATTCACCCCCCCATGGGCACCAAGGACAATCAAGTGGCCTCCGCCTACGAACAGGTCATCGGCGCGATTGCGCTAAAGGAAGCCACGATTCTGGAAGCGGAAGGTTACCGGGCCGAAGCCCTGCCCAAAGCGGCGGCCAACGCCACCCAGAAGCTGAATGACGCCCAATCGAAGGCGGCTAAATTGACCGCGGAAGCGGCCGGCCGTTCGGCCCAGTTTGCGCACCAAATGGTGGCCTTCCAAGCGGCGCCCAAGGTGTTCATGCAGCGCACCTACCTCGACACCTTGGCCAAATCCCTCGGCCCCACCCGCAAGTTGGTCTTGGGCCCGACCAACACGGCCGACGTGTTCCAGTTCAACCTCGAAGACAAACTCCGCCAGGATCTCACCGACCTCTACGTCGAAGAGCCGGCCAAGAAGAAGTAAGCCCGCGCCCCCCAGCTTGCTCCTCTCCGGACCCCGCCCTGTCTTACCCTTTTCAATTTAGAATTCCTAACTGACCGCCCCGTGAAAAAGACCCGCCTCTCCTTCGTCATCGGTGCCCTGCTCCTGGTGATCTTCCTCGCCGTGCTGTTCGCCTTCCAGGTCCGCAACACCGAGGTCGCTGTCGTGACCACCTTTGGGAAATACACGACCAGCCACACCCAGCCCGGGCTCAAATTCCGGCTGCCGTGGCCGATCCAAAACATCTACCGGTTCGACAACCGGTTGCAGAACTTCGAGCGGAAGTTCGAACAGACCACGACCCGCGACGCCAAAAACATCTTGGTGAGCCTGTTTGTGGGTTGGAAAATCAACGACCCGCGAATTTTCCTCGAGCGCTTCAACGGCGACCCGGTGAAGGCGGAACAACAGCTCGAGGGCTTGGTCCGCAACGCCAAGAACGCCGTGATTGGCCGCTACCGGTTCAGCGACTTCATTTCGCCGGATCCGAAGCAGGTGAAGTTCGAACAGTTTGAAGCCGAGGTGCTGAAGGAAATCCAAGGCGCCGCCAAGGACACCTACGGCCTCAGCGTGGAAGTGGTCGGCATCAAACAACTCGGCCTGCCCGAAGCCATCACCGGCAAGGTCTTTGAACGCATGCGCACCGAGCGGGAACGGCTCGTGAAGCAGTTCACCGGCGAAGGCGAGGCCCGGGCCATCGAGATTCGCAGCGAAGCCAACCGCAAGCGTGACGAACTGCTCGCCAAGGCGGATGCGGACGCCCTCCGCATCATCGGCGAAGCCGAAGCGCAGGCCTCCCGGGATTACGCTGTGTTTGAGCAGAAGCCCGAACTCGCGATCTACCTACTCCAACTCAAGGCCCTGAAGGAATCCCTCAAGGATCGCGCCACGATCATCCTCGATCAGCGCACCACGCCCTTCAACCTGCTGACCGGCGACAAGGCCCCGGCCGGCACCTCCAAGTAACGCCGCCATGAGCGATCAACCGAAAAAGTCCGGTCAACTCAAGCTGACGCCCACGCCGGTGACCAGCGCCGACGATTCTTCGAGTCAGGCGCTGAACGAGGCCTTGGGCAGCAGTTTCCTGTTGGTCCGCCTGCTGGCCGGCGTGCTCATCGTCGCCTTCGTCGCCTCCTGCGTGTTCACCGTCAACCCGAACGAGGTGGCGGTCGTGTTGCGCTTCGGCAAACCCCAAGGCACCGGGGCCGAGATGCTCAAGCGCCAAGGCCTGCATTGGGCGCTGCCGTATCCGATTGATGAAATCGTCCGCCTCAAGGTCGGCGAGACCAAGACGGTGCGGGCCCAACACGCTTGGTATGCCGTCAGTCCGGAACAGGAAGCCACCGGCACCCTGCCGGAAGGCGCCCCGACAATTTCGCCAGTCTTCGAAGGTCACACGCTCACCGGCGACGGCAACATCCTGCACGTCCGGTCCACGATGAAGTATCGCATCGCCGATCCGGTGACCTACGCCTTCAAGTTTTCCAACACGACGAACCTGTTGATCAACGCGCTGAACAACGCCGTTTACCACACCAGCGCCCGGTTCAGCGCCGAAGCCGCCCTCTACAAGGATGTCGCCGCCTTCAACGACTCCGTGCGCCTCCGCATGGAACAATGGATCGTGAAGGAAAACCTCGGCATCACCCTCGACACACTCGAAGTCGAACGCTCCGCCCCGCTGTATGTGAAGAGCGCCTTTGACGCGGTGATCGCAGCCGAGCAGGACCGTTCCAAACGGATCAGCGAAGCCCAGGGCTACGCGGATGAAACCGTCCGGAAAGCCGACGGCGAAGCGGCCGCGATCCGCGCGGGCGGCATGGTCGCCAGCAACCTGCTCGTGCAGGCGGTGTCGGCGGAGGCGAAGTTCTTCACCGACCAGTTGGTTTCCTACAACCGGGCGCCCGACCTGTTCCGCCAGCGTTTGCTGACGGCGGCCACCGCCGAGGTGCTGACCAACGCCACCGACAAATTTTTCCTCCCCGAACGCGCCGACGCCAAGTCGCGGGAAGTGCGTCTCCTCCTCAATCGCGAACCCCTCACTCCGAAGGCTCCCGGGGCTTTCGGTCCCGGTGGCCAGTCCGCGCGGTAACCTGAACTTTCGAATCTTCGACGACCATGCAAGTCACCTCGCTTCTTACCCAGCACGAGCACACCGACGAATGCGAATGCGGTCATGACCACGGCGGACTGCAACATTCACACACCAACACCAAGCTCACGCAGACCCTAGTCGGCCTGATCTTTGTGCTGAACGCCTTCGTCATCGACTGGGTCTTCCAAAAAGGCAGCACCGTGGCCGGCCTCAGCGCCATGGTCGGCGCCATTATCCTCGGCTATCCGATCATTATCGTGGCGATCAAGGATTTGCGAAAAGGCCTGTTGAGCATCAATGAACTGGTCGCGCTCGGCGTGCTAGCCTCCGCCGCCACGGGCGACTTCCGCACGGCCGGCATCGTCGCTTTCTTCATGTTGCTCGGCGAAATCATCGAAACCCGCACCGCCGCCGGCGCCCGGGCTTCGATTGAGTCGCTCATCAAATTGACGCCCACCAAGGCGCGGCGCCTCGCCAACGGTAAGGAGGAAGAAGTCCCGGCCAGCGAACTCAAGGTCGGTGACGTGATCCGCATCCGTCCCGGCGACAACATCGCGGCCGACGGCGTGATCGCCACCGGCCAAGGCTCGATCAATCAGGCGAACATCACCGGCGAATCGCTCCCGGTGGACAAAGGCCCCGGCGAACAAGTCTTTGCCGGCACCATCAATCTCAACGGCGCTTTGGAAGTGAAGATCACCAAGGCCGGTCAGGACACGACGCTCGGACGCGTGCGCGATCTCATCCTCGCGGCGGAGAAGACCAAGCTGCCGTTCATGCGCATCATCGACCAATACATGAGCTACTACACGCCGCTCGTGCTGGTCATCGCCGCCATCGTCTGGGCGCTTACGAAGGATTTGAACCGCGTCATCGCCACGCTCGTCGTCGCCTGCCCCTGCGCCTTCATCCTCGCCACCCCGAGCGCAATGGTGGCCGCCATCGCCGCCGCCGCCCGCCTCGGGATCCTCATCAAGAACATCGCGGATCTCGAAGCCGCCGCCCGCATCACCGCCTTCGTCTTCGACAAGACCGGCACGCTCACCACGGGCAAACTCGTGGTCAGCCGCCTGAATCCGCTGGGGGACTTGGCCCCCGCCGAATTTCTCCGCCTCGCCGCCAGCGCCGAGCGTTTCTCCAATCACCCGACGGCCAAGGCCCTGGTGCAACTGGCCGACGAAGCCGGGGTGCCCTACGCCGACGTGACGAACTTCAAGGAAGTCGCCGGCCGGGGCGTGACCGCCACCGTCGAAGGCTCGACGATTATCGTCGGTCGCGCCGCGTTCTTGCGGGACCAAGGGATTCCCGGCGACTTGATGAAGTCGGTCGATCTCGACGAAACTGCCGGCTTCAGCCTGTTGTTCATCGCCAAGGACGGCCAATGCGTCGGCTGGGTCGGGTTGCAGGACCAAGTCCGAGCTGAAGCCGGTCAAGCGATCAAGGAGCTGCAAGCCGCGGGCATTCGCCGCATCGCGATGGTTAGCGGCGACCGCAAGCCGGTGGCCGAACGCGTCGCCGCAGAAATCGGCGTGCCCGAGGTCGTCGCCGAATGCCTGCCGCAGGATAAGGTGGAGTTTGTGAAGGCCAGCAAGGCCAAGGGTTACCGCGTGGCCGTAATCGGTGACGGCGTCAACGACGCCCCGGCGCTCGCCGCCGGCGACATCAGCATCGCGATGGGCGCTGCCGGCAGCGAAGTGGCGATCCACTCGGCTACCATCGCCTTGATGAACAACGACCTGCGCCGGCTCCCGTTCCTGTTGAAGCTGTCCCGCCTCACGCGCTCAGTCATCAACCAGAATTTCCTCTTCGGCGTCGTCTTCATCGTCGGCGGTCTGGCCGCGGCCGCCTCCGGCTACCTCAACCCCATCGTCGCCGCGATCTTGCACAACGCCGGTTCGCTGGTCGTCGTCTTTAACAGTGCCCGCCTCGTCCGGCAGGGTGAAGAACTGGAACCCTTTGTCGCGGTGGCCAAGCCGACTGAAACCAGTTCGCCCGAAGCCCCGCTGGGCTTAACGCCGCAGACGGCCTGAAGTCCAGGCAGTGCTAGCCCGCTCGCAGACCATGACCAATCCGTCCACCTCATCCGGCTCCGCCGAAGTCGTCATCAAGGCCACCGGTCTCTCCAAGGTCTTCAAGGACTTCTGGGGGCGACCGAAGGCGCGCGCCGTGGACAACGTCGACTTTGAAGTCCGGCGCGGCGAGGTCTTCGGGTTGCTCGGGCCCAACGGCTCCGGCAAGAGCACCACGATCAAGATGCTGCTCGGCCTGCTCTACCCGACGAAGGGCCACCTAACCGTCTTCGGGGCGTCGCCGCGCGACGTAAAGACCAAGGCCCGCATCGGTTACCTGCCGGAGGAAAGTTACCTTTACCGCTACCTCAACCCCGGCGAGACGCTCGACTTCTTTGGTAACCTGTTCGCCCTCGACGCGGGTGACCGCCACAAGCGCACCGAGCAACTCATCGAAATGGTGGGGCTCAACCAAGCGCGCACCCGCACGGTCGGTGAGTTCTCCAAAGGCATGCAACGTCGCATCGGGCTGGCCCAGGCACTCATCAACGACCCGGACCTCGTCATCTTGGACGAACCGACCGCCGGCCTCGACCCGATCGGCTGCCGCGAGGTGAAGGACCTGATCCTCGCCCTCGCGAAACGCGGCAAGACCGTGATTCTCAGCAGCCACTTGCTCTCCGACGTGGAAGACGTCTGTGATCGCGCCGTCATCTATTACGGCGGCAAGATCCAAGCTCAGGGAACGCTTCAGGAACTCCTCTCCGAACGCGATCAAGTCCGCATCACCACGCCGGCTTTGAGCCGGGAGACGATGGACAAGGTGCTGCACATTCTCCGGGCCGAAGCCGGCGATAACGTCCGGGTCGACCACCCGACGCAGAATCTCGAAGCCTATTTCCTCGGGGTGGTGGAACGCGCCCGGGCGCAGGCCGAAACCAGTGGCGCGACCAGCGGCAATCTGGTGGCGGAGTTCATCCGCGGCGGCGCGGAGGCCAATACTTCCCAATCGGACCGGGTGCTGGAGCGACTCACCAAGGCGGCTCCGACCGCGCCACCAGAGGTGGTGGCCCAGGCGCCCGCGGCGTCCGTGAAAACAGCCCGGCTCGCCGCCCTGACCAAGCCGGAACCCACCCCTGAGACCGGGCCGCCGCCCAGCGTCACCGCGGCCACCCCGCCGGCCGACCTGAGCCAGGCCAACGAAAAACTCTCCGGCCTGCTCGGCGGGAAAAAACCCTAAGCGCCGCCCTTCGATCATGTCCCGCCGGTTCGAGATCTATCAGAACGCCGATCGTCAGCGCCTCGCGGTGCCGTGCGGTTTCTCGTTCACCGCCGCTTTGCTCGACTGGATTTGGGCCCTGTGGCTGCACCTCTGGCTGGAGGCCGGGTTGTTGGCGTTGTTCAATGTCATCACCACCTTCCTGCTCTACATCAACCGGGCCGAATGGCCCACCTACGCGGTCATCCAGATCGCCCAAGGCCTCGCGGTCGGAATCGGCGCGCACAAGCTGCGCGCCCTATCCGCCGAACGGCACGGTTACGCTTACCTATGCACGCTGGAGGCCACCGACGGTCCCAACGCGCTCGCCAAACTGGCCGCGGTCGGGGGCACCCCGCTCGCAGAGTGGCGCGCCAAGCGGGGAATGACCCTCCCGAGTCTCACACCCCGGGCGCTCCAGCCGCTCTTGGCGGTCACCCAAATCACGATCAGCGCCGCGTTCCGATTCCGCTTGGTCTTGGTGCTGCTGACGCTGCTGATGACGGCGGTGGTGGTCCTGCCGGTCATCATCAAACACGATGGTTCGGCGCAGGGATTCACGCAGATCCTGATCACCTACACGCTGACGGCGATCACCGCGCTGCTGGGCATCGCCACCCTCTGGCTGGCGTGTGGTTCGCTAGCCCGCGAAGTGGAGGATTACTCGATGCAGTTGGTCTGCACCAAACCGATTCCCCGGTGGCAAATCTGGCTGGGTAAATGGCTGGGCTTGGTGGTGCTGAACGCGGCTCTGCTCAGTATCTCCGGGTTGACGGTTTACGGCCTGCTGCGCTGGAAGGCCGCGGGTCTGAATGCGGCTCAACAACAGGTGCTGCGCGAGGAGATTTTCGTGGCCCGGGCGAGCGCCCGCGAGGTGATTCCCGACATTGAACCGCAGGTGGAGCAGTTGTTTCAGGAACGCATCCGCGAAGCGGCCGTGGCCAACATGGACCGGGACTTCGTGCGGAAACAGATCCGGGAACAGATCAAGGCCGTGCAGCAGTATCTCCCTCCGGGCACCGGCCGCCGCTGGGTCGTGAATCTCGGCCGTGACGCTGCCACGCGCCTGAAGGATGTGCCGTTGCATCTGCGGGTGAAATTCATCAGTCCCGACTACACCAGCGAGGGCACCACGTTCCCCTTCGGCTGGGAAGTTGGCCCGCCGGAGGGTCACCGGCGGCAGACGTTAGAAAACAGTTTTGCGCCGGATTCGTTCACCACCTTTCCCATTGAGCCGAATCATATTGCCGCTGATGGCACGATCACGATCGACGGCTTTAATCTGGCGGAAAAACCGGTTCTGTTCCCGCTTGAGGACAGCTTCGAGGTGCTTTACCGCGAGGGCGGCTTCGGTCTGAACTTCGCTCGCGGTCTGGGCATCATCTTCTGTTGGCTCGGGCTGCTGGCGGCGATCGGCCTTTTTGCGGCAGCGAAACTTCAATTCGCGGTCGCGGCGTTTGTGTCGATGAGCATCCTGTTCGTGGGCCTCTCCAGCGGAACGCTGGGCCAAGTCGTCGAACAAGGCGGCATCATGGGCATCAACAGCGAGACGGGTTTTGTCGCCCAACAGACTTTCATCAATCAAGTGTCGGTCCAGATTTATGGTTCGCTGAAGCAAGCCCTGGACTTAGTCACCGGCTACAACCCCGTGGATGCCCTGAGCACGGGCCGCAGTATCACTTGGTCGCAGTTGGCCGCCGCCTTCGGGTTGGTGGTCGTGGTCACCGGCGGCACCTTTGCCGGCTTGGGAATGTGGATTTTTACCCGCCGTGAACTGGCGGCCCCGCAATGAACGGACGCAAGGCCATCTACGCTTTGGTGCTGGTTGCCGCGCTCGTCGCGAGCAGCTTCATCCAGGGCTCGCTCACCCGCCAGCGCGAGACGCTTGGCCTCACCCGCACGGCAGTCATCAGCAATGCGCCACCGGTGTTGGCCTTCACGACCGTCGCCTTGGGCGGCTTTCGCGGGCTCATCGCCAACGCGCTCTGGATTCGCACGACGCAATTGCAGGAGGAGGGCAAATACTTCGAGGCCGTCCAGTTGGCGGATTGGATCACCACCTTGCAGCCGCATTTCAACCAAGTCTGGCTCTATCAGGCTTGGAACATGGCCTACAACATCTCGGTCAAGTTCCCCAATCCCGAGGATCGCTGGCTCTGGGTGCAGCGCGGCATCGAACTGCTCCGCGACCAAGGCTTGGTTTACAATCCCAACCAGGCGCTGATGTATCGCGAACTGGCGTGGCTGTTTCAGCACAAGATGGGCGCCAACCTCGACGACGCCCACTGGCTTTACAAAACCGAATGGGCCAAAGCCATGGAGGAAGTCATCCCGGGCGGAAAACCCGACTACGCCGAGCTCTTCAAACCGACCACGCCCGAAACCAAGGCGCGCGCCGAACGGTTGGTAACCAAATACAAGCTGGAGCCGGCCATGATGAAGAAGGTGGACGACACCTACGGCCCGCTGGAATGGCGCCTGCCCGAAACCCACGCCATCTATTGGGGCATGGTCGGTGTGGAAAACTGCTCAGCGCAGGACAAGATGCCGCTTCGCCGAACGATCTTTCAGCCGATGCTTACCGCGTTTCACCGCGGCAAGATCATTACGAACCGTTTTGCCAAACGCATCGAGGTGGTGCCCAACCTGAATATGGTCACCAACGCCTCCCGCGCTTACGAAGATTCGATCCGGGCCGAACCCGAACAGGCCGACCACATCGCCCGCGCCCACCGCAATTTCATCAAGGACGCCGTCTATTTCCTCTACACGAACAACAAGACGAAGGAGGCCGAATACTGGTTCCGCCGCGTCCAGCAGCTCTACGGTTTCGGTCCCCAAGTGGGCCTGACCAACGCCACGCTGGACGAATACGCCCTTAGCCGCGTGCAGGAAGACATCAACGAAACCTCCCGGGACCGCCAGACGGCCATCCTTCAGGGCATGCTGTCCCAAGCGTTTTACAACTACGCCATGGGGGAAGAGGACCAAGCCCAAGGCCTCGAACGCATGGTGCAGAAGATCCACGCGAACTACGCCAGTCGGACGGACTACGGCAAGAGTGTGGAGCGGGTCCAGTTGCCGGCAATCAGCGAACTCAAGCGCAACGTGCTGCTGGAAATGCTCCGTCCCGACCCTGAGGTGAGTGCTGAATTTCAGTCGGCGTTGCGCGCGCGTCTGGGCTTGCCGGCTAATTTCGGGGTGCCCGACACCAATGCCGTCCCCAGTTCCTCGGTCCAGCCAGCGCCCCGGCCGTAAGCCGCCCAGCGGCCCAAGAGCCCCGCACGCTCAGGGGTTTCACCCGGCCACCGCCGTAACCGCTTTCGTGCACGGCGGATTCAGGTTCCGACTCTTTTCAGCCGCCGGGGCCACGGGGGCAACCCGCGGCCGGCTTGGTTTTCAAAGGAGTTAAACCCTGCTTACAAAAGGCGACGTTGGGCGGCTTCCGCGGCGAGTTCCGCGCCCAACCCACTGCCCCGCGATTTGCGATTCTCGATGATGTGTTTGTCCACCGAGGCGTCGTAGGGGACCGGGTAGTCGCCGGTGTAACACGCCAAGCAGAAGCTGTTTCCCGGTTGGCCAGTCGCCTTGACCATGCCGTCGAGCGATAGATAGCTAAGCGAATCCGCATTGAGGAATTTGCGGATGTCCTCCTGCGAATGATTGGCCGCCATGAGCTTGCTCCGCTCCGGGAAATCGATTCCGTAAACACACGGGTTTATGTGCGGCGGGCAACTGACCATGAAGTGGACCTCCGTCGCCCCCGCTTCCTTGAGGCTGGTGACCCGGGCTTTGCTCGTGGTGCCGCGGACGATCGAGTCGTCCACGATGATCACGCGTTTCCCCTTCACCAGATCGCCGATGAGATTGAGTTTCACCCGCACCGCGAAGTCGCGAATCAGCTGTGACGGTTGCAGGAAGCTGCGGCCGACATAGTGGTTACGGACGAAGGCCATCTCGAACGGGATGCCACTCTCGAGCGAATAACCCAACGCCGCGCAGACGCCACTGTCCGGCACCGGGATGACCACGTCGGCCTCGATGCGTTGCTCACGCGCCAACTGCCGCCCCATTTCAGTGCGGACCTTGTAAACATTACTGCCGGCAATGGTGGAATCGGGCCGGGCAAAATAGACGTATTCGAAGATGCAGAACGCCCGACGCTTATGCTCCGGAAAGGCTTGGATGGAGCTCATCCCGTTGGCGTTGATAATGACAATTTCACCCGGCTCCACGTCGCGGACAAATTCGGCCTGGATGAGGTCAAAGGCACAGGTCTCGCTGGCCAGCACGTAAGCGCCGTTGGCCAACCGCCCGATGCTCAAGGGGCGAAAGCCATGCGGATCACGGACGCCGATCAACTCCTGCTCGGTCAGGATCACCAACGAATAGGCGCCTTCGATCCGGCGCACCGCGTCCACCAGTGAACTCTGGCTCACCCCTGACCGAACCGGCTGGGCGAGCAAGTGGACGATGATCTCGGAATCGACCGTGGTCTGGAAGATGGAGCCGTTGGCCTCAAGTTCATGGCGCAGCATGGCCGCGTTCGTGAGGTTGCCGTTGTGGGCGATGGCTACTTTGCCTTTTGAGCAATCGACCATCAGTGGCTGCGCGTTGGCGAGCGTTGATGAACCCGTCGTCGAATAACGCGTGTGCCCAATCGCGGCGGGCCCGGTCAGGGAGTGCAACACGTCGCTGGTAAAGACGGCGGGCACCAAACCCATGCCCTTATGCGAATAGAATTGTTTACCGTCGGTCGCGACGATGCCAGCCGACTCCTGTCCGCGGTGTTGAAGCGCGTAGAGTCCGTAGTAGGTGAGTTCGGCGGCATTCGGATGACCAAAGATGCCAAAAACGCCGCAATAATGCTTCGGATGGGAAGGGGTAGCCACGAGACGGGCGCACGATGCGGACCGGGGCCGGGAACGGAAGAAAATTTGCGGGGCCAAATCAGGGCAGCCCCTGACGCCGCCGAGGCAGGCGGACCCCAAAACACCCACCCACCTCGGCGATTGGGCCGGAATTGGCCGCCCACTCCGGACTCAATTCTGGCCCCGTGAACGCCGCCAAACGGCAAATCCCAGCAGCACGGCACAGGCAACGCCGGCAGAAGCGCCCGGCTCGGGCACGGCAGCGATGCTGTAGCTCAGCGCAAAATCATCGAGGGCGATCATGTCCCGGCTGCCAGTTCCCGTCGCCGAATTGAGGGCCACCAACCGCAGCCATAAATTTTCGTTCTGGCCCTCCACCTCGGGCGGTAAGTTCGCGCTCACGGTCGTGGCGCCGAACACCGCCGTGTCGGCCCAAGTCGTCAGCGTCGTAAACGCGACCGGACTGGAACCCAACGCATATTGTAACGACCAAAGCGTGCTACGGCCTTGGACGTTGGCCATTTCCGCGGACAACGACACCGAAAATCCCGACACTCCCAGCGTATCCTGAATTTGCAGGATGAACGCCGCTCCGGGGTCACCAAATAATTCGGTTTGGCGGAGTCCCAACGCCCGATCTACCGCGGCCGCCTGCGTTTCGGTGGTCGTAGACGAGGTAAGCCCAGTGACCGAGGCCAAATTTTTGAATGACCCTCCGGTATTCCCCCAGTTGGCGTGGGCCGAGGAGAAAACCGCGACCGAACCAAGTTCACTGGCATCCGCCCCGGTGCGGACACTCCAACCCGACGGTAACCCGTCGCCCAGGTCATCGAAGGTTTCGAGATAGCCACCGCCCGAAAGCACGACCTGCGCCGGCAGGTTCAAACCAATCAGGAGGTTGGAAGTGACCACCAAGCCGGAGATGATAGAGGGGCGCATGGGATGGGTATAAGGGAGTGTGCGTGGCGAAATTTGGGTTAACTACGCACCCCTTCACTGCCCCCGAACCACCCGTCGCTCAAGCAGAATGTCGGCCGCTGCGGATATTTCCGGGAGCCAGTCCTCAATCGGCTTCGGCCGCCGGCCCGAAGGTTAATACGCTTAAACCTCCGTGCCCCCGACCAACCCAGCCGGAAAGCGCACCGACCTAACTGGCGGCCGCAGTTTCCAATTCCAATGGAAACCCAAGCTTTCGGGCGAGGTGTTGCTCACGGAGGCCGTAAAATGCGGCCAGTTCCCGCACGCGGGAGGCGGCCGCTTCGCGGTCGTAATGACCCGGCTTCTTCACCGCCGCAATCATCAGGTTCTTGCTCGTGTGTTCCGGCGCGATGAACTCCATCACCCGGGCATCGTAACCGGCCCATTCGAGCAGGGCGGCGCGCAACCCATCGGTCACAAAATCCGCTTCCCGTTGCAGGAGGATTCCGTGACTCAAGGCCCCGGCGAGCACGGGAGGCGGCACGATTTGGGGGCGGATTTCCTTATGGCAGCACGGGGACACCACCAGCAACCGGGCGCCGGCTGCGATTCCCTTCGCCAAGGCGTCGTCCGTGGCCGTGTCGCAAGCGTGGAGCGCCACCAGAATGTCACACTGATCCAGCGGAGCGTCGGCAATGGAGCCCGCATTGAATTGCAGGCCGTAGAGTCCGGCGTCGCCCGCGATCCGGTTGGTCAGCTCCACCAAGTCAGGGCGGACTTCGACTCCCCGCACGCGCACTTCCCCCGGATGGAGGCGCCGCAGATGTTCATAGGTGGCAAAGGTCAGGTAACCTTTGCCGCAACCCATATCCACGACCTCAAGTGGAGCCTGCGGGTCGAATTTCACCTCGGCGAGCAGGTGATCCAGC
>CAIJLV010000199.1 GCA_903821635.1 uncultured Verrucomicrobiota bacterium
ATTGCTCGAAACGACGCTACCTTTGGCTGTTACTCGCTCATCCCATGACTTACGCATCGACTGTCCTCACCCAGGAGCTGCGGCGGGCCGTCAAGAATCGAATTGCGACTCTGCCGAATGCCAAGCCGGCGGCCACACCTCCCCGCCCATTGGAATACAAGGTTTCCAGCCAGGCGCGCGAACACCTGGAGCGCCTGCGTATCTACCGCGAACAGGCGAAGCAGGTTCGGGTCGGCACGTACTGAATCCGCTTCACATTTGCCCCATTCGATCCGTTGAATAGTCTATCTACCATGGAAGTCACGCCTCAGTCTGGCCAGACATCGCTTGAAATCGTTGTGCCCACCCCTGGCGAACAAGCCCTCCATATCTTGCGCAACGAATATCTGCGCAACGATGGCAACCTGACCGAATTCTTCGCAGCGATTGCCCGGGTTCGCCCCAAGGCAAGCGATCCCAGCGACTCGTGGACGCTCCCCGGCCGACTGCTACAAAAGCAACTGTAGGCTGGCAATAAACCCGCTGTGGAATCCTCTCTCTATCGAGAAAGCCCGGCGCGCGCGGTTCATATCTCCGGCGTTATCGACGATCAACTGGTTGGTCGTCTGACACCGGCCATCACCGCACTTCGAGTAGACGCCCCGCAGCCCATTACCGTCTACATTGATAGCCTTGGCGGAAGCACGTATTACGCCGATGCATTGGTTCGACTCTTGCGGGCACCAACGCAGGATGGCCAGCCGTGCCCACTGACCACGGTAGTCACGACCGTGGCCGCCAGCGCTGGCGCCGATCTGCTCGCCGCGGGGGACTATGCTATCGCCTTTCCGGGAGCCACGGTCCACTACCACGGCACGCGCCGATCCGCCGAAGGAATCACAATCGAAAAGGCCGCGCAATTGGCCGGAGACCTACATCGAGCGAACGAGAAATTCGCCTTGCGACTCGCCAAACGCGTGGTGGCGCGGCTGCTATTCGTATTCTCCGCGCACCGATCACTGCCGTCTAACTCCACGAAGGACTCTCCGTCACCAGCGGCTGCATCGCCCGTTGAGGTTCTGATTCAAATCTTCACCAAAGCACTGGATTCGTCACTCGTCCAAACCGTCCACGAGGCGACCAAGCTCCAACGCCAGACTCGCACGCTTGTTCAGGAGGTTGAGAAACTGTTGGCAAACCTTCCGGAGAATGAGCCACGCGTCGAGGTGGAGGCTCGGATTCTCAAGGCAATTTTGGACTACGAATTGAAGCGAAAAGACCGCGGCCAAGAGTGGTCTTTGCACGACGGCGGCATCGACGAGCTTCGCACGGATTTTCTCCAACTGGTCGACTATCTCGGCGGCAGTCATCGAACCTACCTTCAGCAGTTGATCAAGGACTACGGTGTCATGCTGCTCGATGCTGCAGAGCTGGCGGAGTTCAAACAGCGCGGCCCGGACTTGCCCGACAGTGCCCAGTGGCTGGCCGCTCTCGTGGAGCCCCGTATGGAAGAGTTCTGGTATTTTGTCATTTGCCTTTGCCGTGGCCTGCAACGCGGCGAACACAGCCTGTCGGCCAAAGACGCCTACTGGCTCGGCCTTGTGGACGAAGTTCTCGGATCGGACCTTCCCTGCATTCGGTTGCTTTACGAGCAAACTAAGTCATCTGGCTAAGCAAGGATGCCCACGCTCACCTGGATCGGCAAAGA
>CAIJLV010000200.1 GCA_903821635.1 uncultured Verrucomicrobiota bacterium
CACTCCAGCATTCCGCAAGCCGCGGAGCGCCAAGATAGCCGCCATCCTTGCATTTGAATTTTCCAACTTCGCGGCAAAGCCAATTGAGTTGGTGAGTCGCATCATTGCCTGCACGTATGCATGCTGAATAAGGAGATCGTCTCCGATCGATTTGCCCAACAAGTTTGGAATCTTGGCGAAGTCCAACGGAAATCCGCTCGTGTTGGCATAACGGGTCAACGCGTCTTGGATCGCCTTTGGCACGCGGGCATCACTGGCTGCGCGCAATGCCAAACGCTGGGTGGAGTTCTTGGCGATTCTAGACCCGGTCCTGGTTGAAAAGTGGTCTGCCAATGCCAACGAGGCATGATACCGGACCCTGGGACTCGCGTCTTCGAGCAACTGCCAAGTCACAGCGATGGCATTCTCTAGCTTCGTCTCACCCAGCAGGCGAACTGCCTTACAACGCACTTCCGCATCCTCATCCCAGAGCAACGGCATAAGCGCTCTCAGTTCATCGGCCAACGGTTGATAGGGAGGCGCGAGTGCGATTTGACCGATTCCCCAGATCGCATGAAGCCGTGCGAACTGGTTCTTCGACTCGAACGCGATTTTCTTCAGCCCGTCGAACGACTTCGGCCCGCGCGCAGCCAGCTCGAACTGCGCTTCCTGGCGCACACGCATGTCGCGGTGGGCGAGCAGGCCGAGCAGTTCCTTTTCGCCGCGCTTCGCAAAGCCTTCGCCGAGCAGCTTGGCGGTTTCCTGCACCACCGGGTCGGCGATGACGCCGGGGAAGTAGGCGCGGTAGAGGCGGCCCTTGTTGCTCTTGGGCCAGCCTTCGTGCCAGTCGGCGAAGAGGATCGCACCGTCGGGCGCGAGGTCCACGTCGGGCACGAGCGAGTTCCACACGAACTCGTCGTGCGCCACGAGTTCGTAGCCGGCTCCGGCGGGCCGCACCTTCAGCGAATAGAGTCCGCTCTTGGCGCTGGTGCCCTTGAAGTAGGCGAGCAGGAAGCGGCCATTCAGCTCCTCCGGCAGGCTGGTGCCGTAGTCATAGACGAGTCCGCTGGGGCCGTCGCTGATATTGGCGATGGGCGGCATGAGGTAGGCGGCCTGGCCCTCGAAGTGCGGCACCCACAGGCGTTCCATATTCCACATGCCAGCATTGCCGAGCGGCGCGTGCTGGTGGCCGACGCGCCATCCGGAGTCTGCGCCCTCGATGACCTGGACCCAGCGTTCGCGGTCGCCCTGGTCGGAGTCGTTGTCGCCGGTGAAGAGGTCGCCGTATTCGTTGAAGGCGAGTTCCTGGGGGTTGCGCAGGCCGCGGTGGACGACCTCGAGGTTCGAGCCGTCGGGTTCGCAGCGGAACACGGCGCCCTCGTCGGGCAGGTCGATGACGGTGCCTTCCTGGGTGACGATGTGCGCGCCGCGGTCGCCGCAGGAGAAGTAGAGCCGGCCGTCGGGTCCGAACTTCAGCCCGTGCAGGTCGTGCCCGGTGAAGCTGAAACGGATGCCGAAGCCGCGGAGGAGTTCCTCGGCGACCAGGTTCTTCCCGTGGACGTGGGGCAGGGAGCGGAGCACGGCCTCCTTGGGCGTGGGTGTCTTGGTGACGGTAAGGCTGGTCTTGTCCCGCTCCATCGTGGCGGCTTCAGAGGTCGTTGCTGGCCGGAACTTCCACAGGCTGGGAATCTCCGTGAACCACACCTCGCCGTTCCGGGCGAGCACGCCGCTGGCGATGCCGCTGAGCGGACTCGTGAAGCCGTCGGCGAAGATGGATGACTTGTCGGCCTTGTGATCGCCGTTGGTGTCTTCGAGCAGGCGGATGACTTCCGACTCGTTGCTCAACGCCTTTTCGCCCTCGGGACCGAACCACTTCCGGATCTGCGCCAGGCGGTCTTCGAGGCTGCGCGAGGCGAGGTCGTCCTCCAGCATGAACATGTAATGCCGGATATCGAGCACGCTGGTGCGGTAGCGGTAGGTTTCGCTGGTGAAGACGCGGCCCTTTTCGTCCACGGAGAAGGCGACCGGATTGGCCAACATCGGTTCGGCGGCCCAGAGATCCACCTTGAGCCCGGGCGTGAGTTTGAACTGCTTGATCCGAACTTCGCCTTCGTTCGACGCCGGGGCCAGCGTCGGGGTGGCTGGCCGGTCGTCCTTCACGAGGGGCTTGAAGCCGTTGGTGCTGGTGCCGACCGCGGCGGCCGCGAGGTCGGCCGCGTGGAGCCACGAAAAGTGCAAAATGGCCCATGAGCCAAGGACCCAAGCGGCGCGGCGGGTGGACATGGCGGTGGAGTGTGCGGAGAAGCCGTTGGGTGGCAAGTAGCAGCTAATTACGCGGCCCGACCTGCTCCGCCCAACGGGTCCGAGCCAGCGCCGGTCCCAATGCGGGTTGCACTCGCTGATTGAGCAACTGTAATTCTTTGAAGCAGGGCGTTGACAAACCAAGCGGTAGTAAACAGTTTCGCGGCCGCTTTTCGTGCCTCGGTAGCTCAATGGTAGAGCAGTTGACTCTTAATCAATTGGTTTGCGGTTCAAGTCCGCACCGGGGCACCACTTAATCTCTACGGTTTACGATCCAACCCGCTGATAAGCAGCGGGTTGTTTCATTTTTGAGTCGGTGATCCTGCCTTCCGGCAGACAGTGAAGGTCAAGATAACGGCGACCCACGGCAGCCCGCAATTCGACCCAGCCTATGAATTACTCTCGCCCCCTGAAACAGGTCCGAATTCCGGGCGGCTTTTCAGCCGTGTCGAAGTGAGTCCGTCTGGAGCGCCAACCGCTTAGTTTCGGGGCTTGAATCGGTTGGGTGTTTTAGGCGTTGCTTCCCAGATGCTTCCATCTCCGCGCGTTCGATTTGCGGCCGGCTTGTTCTCCGCCCTGCTCGCTTTGGGGGGCGGTCAACTGGCGGCCGGGACTTCATGGATCTGGGCCGAAGGGCCGGGCAGTGAAACCGCCGCTCAGTTTCGCCGCTCCTTTGAGGTTCCGCCCAACCTGCGGGAAGGGGTTCTGTTCCTGACCTGCGACAACGGGGCAAAAGTGTTCCTCGACGGTCGATCGGTGCTCACGAACGCGGACTGGAATGCCCCGGTGAAGGTGAACCTCACCCAACAACTCACCCCGGGCAAACACGAGCTGCGGGTCGAGGGCAAGAACGAGGGCAACGTGGCGGGCTTGGTCGCCCGGTTGCGGCTCAAGACGGCGGACGGCAAGGAGTCGTTTGTGGAAACCGATGCCGCTTGGGAAGCGACCGTGCCGGGGCGCAGTCAATGGCAGCCGGCCAAGGTCGTGGCGAGTTACGGCGACGAGCCTTGGGGCGACGCCTTGGCGGGAGCCGGGGTTCCGGCGGGTCCCCCCAAAGTGACGGCCGTGGAGGAAATTCAGGTTCGCCCGGGCTTCCGGGTGGAACTCATCCACGCAGTGCCCAAGTCCGACGAGGGCTCGTGGGTGAGCATGGCGGTGGATCCCAAGGGCCGATTGCTGGCCTGCGATCAAGGTGGCGGCTTATTCCGTTTGACGCTGGCCGCCCCGGGTTCCTCAGCGCCGGCCACGGTTGAAAAGTTGACCAATGCAGTCGGCGGCGCCCATGGCTTGTTGCACGCGTTTGACAGTCTTTACGTGATGGTGAACGAGCAGGGCGGACGGCAGGGTCTCTGGCGCCTCCGGGACACCAATGGCGACGACCAGTATGACCAAGAAACGCTGCTGCGCCGCCTCGACGGTGGCGGGGAACACGGCCCGCACGGCCTCGTGCTATCGCCGGATGGCAAGTCGATCTACATGGCGATCGGCAACCACACCAAACTGCCCGAAAAGCTAGACCTCTCCCGAGCGGCGCGCGCTTGGGATGAAGATCAGATCGTGACCCGCCTCTGGGACGCCAACGGGCACGCCCGCGGCATTCTCGCGCCCGGCGGTTACATTTGCCGCACTGATCCCGACGGCCAAGCGTTCGAACTCGTCAGCTACGGCTATCGCAACCAATACGACCTCGCCTTCAACGCGCTGGGCGATTTGTTCACCTACGATTCCGACATGGAATGGGATGCGGGCACGCCGTGGTATCGGCCAACCCGTATCTGTATGGCCCCCAGCGGCAGTGACCTCGGTTGGCGTTCGGGTGCGGGCAAGTGGCCGACGTATTATCCTGACAGCCTGCCGGCGCTGGTGGACATCGGTCCGGGCAGTCCCACGGGCGTGGTTTCCGGCCAAGGTTCCCGTTTCCCCGCACGTTACCAACACGCCATCTTCGCCAACGATTGGACCTATGGCACCATGTATGCCATCCACCTCACTCCCGAGGGCGCCGGCTATAAAGCCGAGCAGGAGGAATTTCTCAGCGGCCGGCCGCTGCCCCTCACCGACGTCCTGATCCACCCACGCGATGGGGCGATGTATTTCGCCCTCGGCGGGCGCGGAACGCAGTCGGCGGTTTACCGTGTCACCTACACCGGACCGGACAGCACGGCCCCGGCAAAAGCTCCCGCGCTGAACGCCGCCCACCAATTGCGCCGCGAACTGGAAGCGCTGCACGCCGAAGGCACTAGCCCTGCTGCCGTCGCGCAAGCGTGGCCGCACCTCGCACACGAAGATCGCTGGGTCCGCTACGCCGCGCGGGTGGCGATTGAGCGGCAACCCGTGGCGACTTGGGCGGAGCGGGTTTTCGCGGAAAACCGTCCTTGGGCGACAATCGAAGGCGCCGTCGCTTTGGCCCGCGTGGGCACCGTGGAGCATCGGAATCGCCTCTTGGAATCCCTGAATCGGCTCAACTTTGCCGCGCTCGACGAAGCGGCCCGCCTTGCCGTCGTGCGGGCCTATCAGCTTGTGTTGATTCGTCGCGGGGTTCCTGAGGGCGCCATCCGCCTCGCCGTCATCCAACGCCTCGACGCCTTATATCCGTCAACCAGCCGCGATTTGAACCGCGAACTGGCCGGCACGTTGATCAAGTTAGGCGCCCCGGGAGTGGTCGCCAAGACGGTGCCCCTAATGCTGACGGCCAACGACGCCACGCTGCGTTATGCCAGCGATGCGCTGCTGGACCGTAACCGCGGTTACGCCAGCGCCTTTTCCCAAGCGGCGGCCAGTCGGCCGAATCAGGAGCAAATCGCCCTGGCTTATTTGCTGCGCGAAGCCAAGACCGGCTGGACGCCCGCCCTCCGCAAATCGTTTTTTAGTTGGTTTCCCCGGACGGCCCCTTGGCAGGGAGGCAACAGCTTCCGCGGTTTTTTGGAAAACATCCGCAAGGATGCCCTCGCCACCGTGGCCGACCCTGCCGAACGCGCCACTTTGGAGACGCTATCCACAACCAAGATAGGCGCCCCCGATACCCAATTCGCGGCGCCCAAGGGACCCGGCCGCGCTTACACCCTCGAACAGGCGCTGAGCCTGACTGCCGGCGGCATCAAGGGCCGTGATTATGAACAAGGACGGGCCATGTATCATTCCACGGGCTGCGCGGCCTGCCATCGCTTCAACGGAGCGGGCGGCGGGGTCGGGCCCGACCTGACGGGCGTCGCGTCGCGCTATACGCTCCGCGACTTGCTCGAAAACATCATCGAACCCTCCAAGGTAATTTCGGACCAGTATGGCTCCGAAGAGATCGAACTGGTCGACGGCTCCACGTTGGTGGGCCGGGCTTATTCGGAAGGCGGTCGCCTCGTGGTCACGGCGGACCCGCGCAATCCCGACGATTCAACCGCGGTGCCGTTGACCCAGGTGAAGAGCCGCAAGCCCTACCCGGTGTCACTGATGCCCGCGGGCATGGTCAACGCGCTGAACGCCGAGGAATTGCTCAACCTACTGGCTTACCTCCAGTCGGGTGGCGATCCCAAACACGCGGCGTTCGGTAAGTAAGTTCCCCTTAGGCCGCCCGCTCTCCGAAGAGCGGGCGGTTCTATTTCGGTTTCACCGGACTCCTCGACCCGGCTCTGCCTCGGCCCACTGAGCCTGTATGGGAGCAGTGGACCGAATGGCTTAAGAAGGGGGGTGGAACAAGCAGATGAACCTGAACAAAACCAATCCGACGTCCGCTCGAAGCACTCGCTCATTGGCGAGCTGACCCAACTGGCCCAAGACCTTACCGTCGCACTCCAAGCGCGGCGAACCTACCGGCTCGACGGATGATGAGCTGGTTGCCACCGGTAACCCGCGCTGAACTGGACGGACTAAGTCGTATGAACTGGGAAGAAATGTATCAAAAAGGCGACGTGTTTTGGGATCGAGGCGCGCCGGCGCCGGCGCTGAAACACTATCTAGAGCGGCAGTTGGTGCGGGGGCGGGCGCTGGTGCCGGGGTGTGGTCGCGGGCATGAGGTGGCGCTGGCGGTCCAACATGGATTGGAGGCGACGGGACTGGACGTCGCGCCGACGGCAATTGCCGAGGCGCGTGCGCGGTATCCGCAACTGGCGGCGCGCTTCGTGACGGGGAGTTTGTTTGATCCGCCGGCGGCGCTGCGGGACGCCTGCGAGGTGGTGCTGGAGCACACGTGTATGAGCGCACTGCCGCCGCCGCTGCGGGCCGATTACCGGCGGGGCATTGACCTAACGCTGCGGCGCGGGGGCCTGTTAATCGGGGTGTGGTTCATCAATCCGGAGCTCGATCCCGGGGAGGCGGGGCCGCCCTTTCCGTTCAGTGTGGCCGACCTGACGGCGCTCTTTGCGACCGGCTACGAGATCGTGGACGATTATGTGCCGGCGGTGGCTTTTGCCGGGCGCGAAGGCCGGGAGCGGCTGCGGGTGCTGCGCCGCGTGGGGTGAGGCAGTCGGGGCGCTTGGCGTCTCGACCGGCCCGAAGACTCCCCCATTTCGTGGGTGTTTTGCGGCGGTGCCCCGTGTTTACTTCGGTCCGCACATGATCAACGTCGGCATCATTGGCACGGGCTTTATGACCGTGGCTCACCTCAAGGCTTACGCGCGGGTTCCGGGCGTGCGCGTCGCCGCACTCTGCAATCCGAGCGGGCGTAATCTGGACGGCGATTTTTCCAAGGTCGCGGGCAATGTGGGCGACGCCTCGGCGCTCAAGTTGGACATGACGGTGGTGAAGGCGTTTCGGGACGTGGCGGCCTTGCTCGCGGACCCCGAGATCCATGTGATCGACATCTGCACGCCGACGAAAACACACGTCGAATTGGCCTTGGCCGCCCTCGCTGCGGGCAAGCATGTGCTGCTGGAAAAGCCCATGGCCCGGACGGCGGCGGAGTCCCAACGGATTGTCGAGGCGGCGGCCGCAGCGGCCGAGCGGGGCGTGTATCTGATGCCGGCCATGTGCCTCCGGTTTTGGCCGGAATACGTATGGCTCCAACAGACCGTGGTCGCCGGGACTTACGGCAAGGTGTTGGATGCCCGGTTTCGGCGGGTGGCGTCGGCCCCGGCGTGGGGGCACAGCCATTTCCTCCAAGGCGGCGAGTCGGGCGGGGCGTTGCTGGACCTGCACATTCACGACGTGGATTTCTTGCAGGCCTGCTGGGGTCGGCCCCAAGCGGTCTTTGCGAGTGGTTACAGCAAGGTTAGCGGGGCGATCGATCACGTGGTGGCGCTTTACCAATATCCCGGCGGGCCGACGGTGAGTGCAGAAGGCAGTTGGGCGATGACCGAGGGGTTTGGGTTTCAGATGGCGTTTACCGTCAATTTCGAGCGAGCCACTGTGGACATGGACAGCACGCGCGGGGTTGACGCCCTGCGGTTGATCGCGGCGGGGGTGGCTCCGGTCACGGTCAAACCGGACGGCGGCGACGGCTACATTGGGGAGCTGAAATACTTCGTGGACTGCGTGACTCAGGGGCGGGCGCCCCGCGTGGTGACGGCGGCGGATGGCGCGGCGGCGGTGGCCTTGTGCGAGGCGGAGCAGGAATCCATCCGCACAGGAAAACTGGTGTCGCTGACCTGAATTTCGTAATCGTTTCCGACTTCATGAATTTTGCTGCTGCTTTCCAAGGGTTGGTCGAGTTCGCCCCGGGTTTCCAACCGCGCCGGACGCTGAGTCACGTGCTATTTGATTTCGACGGGACGCTGTCCCTCGTGCGGCAGGGTTGGCCGGAAATCATGGTGCCGATGTTTGCCAGCATCCTGCCGGAGGTGGCGGGGGAATCCTATGAAGCGCGCTGTGCGCTGGCGTTCGAGGACATCATGAAGTTGAACGGCAAGCAGACGATCTACCAGATGATGCAGTTGGCCGAGCGGGTGAAGGAACGCGGCGGCACGCCGGACGAACCGCTGAACTACAAACACGAATACCTGCGCCGACTCGATGAACGCATCCACCACCGCGTCGCGGGAATTCGTGGGGGCACGATCCGGGCGGATGACCTGACGGTGTTTGGCACCCGGGCCTTGCTGGACGCGTTGTCGGCGCGCGGCCTGCCGATTTACCTAGCGAGCGGCACCGACGAGCAGTTTGTGAAGGCGGAAGCCGAGGCCCTGGGGATTGCCCATTACTTCAAGGGCCACATCTACGGCGCGCAGGATGACTACCGGAAGTTCAGCAAGAAGATGGTGATCGACCGCATCCTCGCCGAAAACCGCATTCCCGGCGAAGCCCTGTTGTCCTTCGGCGACGGCTACGTGGAGATCGAAAACACGAAGCAGGTCGGCGGGGTGGCGGTGGCGGTGGCCAGCGACGAGGCGCGCAACGGCTCGGGGTTGATGGACGAATGGAAACGCCAACGCCTGCTCGGGGTCGGCGCCGACCTCTGCGTGCCGGACTACAAGGATCTCGGACCGCTGTTGGACGTGCTCTTTCCCGCGTAAAGCAATTCGTCGGCAAACCGGGTTTTCGGCCCGCCGGCTAAAGCCGCCCGGCCCGGCCGGC
>CAIJLV010000201.1 GCA_903821635.1 uncultured Verrucomicrobiota bacterium
CCCCGTGGCGAATACAGGATTGGCCTTCTCCGATGCCGAGCGGGTGCTTCGGTTCCGCCGCAACGGTATTCTTCAGGACGACGCCGAGCGGTTCTTTGGCTACGAGGTGGGAATTTTGGCTTCCAGCCAAGGGGCCCGACTGGGTTCGGATCGCGTTGATACCTACGCCGACGGACCAGTGCTTAACTCGATCAACGAGGTGCTCCAACCCTCGGTCCAGACGAACGCAGATGATGATGAGACTGGCCAGCCGTGGTCGGGCTCTGACGAACGACGTCGCTTCACTGACATCAACCAATTGTTTGACCCCGTTTTGGGCCTTGGTGCCCGAATTACGGGCCAAGATCTGCTTGCGGTCCCACTCGCGCAACGCCGGGCGGGCCATACCAACAGCACCTACAACGCCTACACCTATTACCGCGCGATTGGGCAGTTGGGCACCGATTCGCCGGATGCCCGCTTCGAATCGGGTTTCCACTCCGCCTACGGGCGGGTCAATGGCGGCCGAGCAGCCCTACCCACCTATTACCGGCGGGCCAAGCTCAATTTAAACTATGCCCACGATCCCGATGGCGATGGGATAGCGAATGCTTCTGTCGCGGCGCTCGAGCGGTGGACACCGCTGAATTGGTTCATCAATGCCGCCGATCGATTGTTACTGTCGGAATTCACCAATGGTTTACCGATCGTCCGTTCCCCGGAAATTCGCCGTCTTATTGCGAATGATCCGACTGGCTACACTCCTTATGGTTTTCCGGTGTTTGGTTCTGTAGTGGCTCGGGACGGTTCGTTGACCAACTACGTTTACGATTCGCAGGTTCACCGCCTGCTGCAGTTCGCCGCCAATATTTACGACTACGCCAATGCTTCGGCGGAATATGACCTCAAGGTGACGGCCGGCCCGGGCACCAATAATTACCGACTCCAAGCGCCGCATGTTTACCGGCCCCGCTTTTACGTGGATCAACGGGATCTAGACCGGGATGCGTTGAATCCGGTGCTGCGGATTGGCGGATACGAGTTGGTGGAAAATACCACGGCCGTCGCGGATCGATGGCTGACGCCCCAAGAAGCTGTGGCAACAGTTCCCCGGGGGCTGCCAGGGAAAATCGAACCTTCAACCCAGATCAACGTTTTGGGTATGCCTTGGATCATTGGGGCGAAGAAAGGTTTGCCGAACTTTAACGAAGGGTTTTGGCAATCGGCCATGCAGGTGACGCGCCGCATGCGGTTGGTGAAGCCGGTGGCCGCCACCACACTTCCGGCCAATCAATCCCCGTTTTCATCTGGGGCGGCGGGTCGCGGGGTCCGGGCTCAAGTCCAATACCGGGTGACGCTGACCAATTCCGTCGGAGTCGAGGCGTGGAACAGCTACAATTTTGATTTCCCGGTGGCCGTGCAGGTTCAGGTTCGGCAAACCAACCATTACGCAGTTTACGCCGAGTTTCAGAACGGTCTGCGCAAAGTATGGCCGGCCACCGCTGCGCCGATTGTGGCCAACAATTTACTTACGACCCACACTCTGCCGGCCGGCAAGTGGCGGGCTTCAGAATTTGTCGGCGTGGCGACCAACTATTTAGCAGATTTCATCTATGATCCCGGCACCCTGCGGGCATTCCCGGCTGCAGCGACCAACTTTGGCTGGGTAGACGTGGCCACCCCGCCGCCCGCGCTGACGCTGGCGGTCACTAACCAGATGGTGTTTTCGATCCTTTCCGCTGGGAATCCGCAGCGAGTGCTCGACGTGGTGTCCATGCAGAGTGTGGTTTATGAAACCAACATCCTGCGCTATCTTGGCGCGCCTGCCGGCATTGGTGGTATTCAGATCGCCAGCAGTCGCTCGTCGGATTCGCGGCCGGGTGGAGAAATGTCTCAGTTTTGGCTGACCAACTCCGCTGGGTTGGCCGGCACGGCTGGCATTTCAAACCAGCTTTCCGCCTCGTTAGGACGTTATGACAACATCGGGAATTTGTGGCGGGACGCGCGGGGCGCTGGTGTGCGGTTGGAAGACCGTCAGTTTGCCATCGATGGCCTGAACTACTTCCTCTACCAGACGAACCGCGCCGGCCTCACGGCCGCCCAGATTGAGACCATCCGCCGACAATTTGGCGGCACGAACGTCCAAGCTGGTTTCAATCCGTCACCGCTGGTTGTTTTTACCGACCGCCGGCAGGCGAACGATCCGCTGGTGCATCAACTTAAGGATGACTTGTTGCCCGGCTACACGGCCGTGGCGATCGCAGCACCCGGTTTTCCGGGGGCTTACGCGGCTGAGGTTGAGCGTAACGGGGCGCGCTTAATTCAAGGTGGCAGCGTTTGGCCGTTGAACTGGCGCCCGGTGCAACCCGGCCAACCCCTGACCCGATGGTTTAATGCGGTGACAGGCCCAGTCGGTTTTCGAATTTCCAGCGATTGGCCAGCCAACTTGACGACGAACTATTGGACGGCGCAGATCCGGCCTTATCGGAATTCCGACCCGATCGCCCTGCGGAAGTTTCAGCAAGCCGGGTCACCCTGGGGTAAAGTTCCGCAGTTGGGAGCGACCGCGACCGGCGGGGCTGATTTTTCGCGGCAAAACTTGGGGATTAAAGATCCGCAGATCGCGAGCTCTGATAATTGGCGATTCTTGGCGCAGACCACGAACGCCCCCACGGATTTGGAACACCTTTCCTACCCGAATCTGGGCTGGCTCGGGCGGGTGCACCGTGGAACCCCATGGCAGACCGCTTACCTAAAATCAGCCGTGGTTGATTTACGGCAACAAAATGGGCTGGAAGGTGCTCCCTGGATCGCCTTGTTCTTCGGCGAGATCAATGACTGGGCGTCTTGGGCAGGCAATGCCAACACGCATCCGGTCAATGACTGGAAACTAATGGATCTCTTTACCACCGCGGTGAATGACAACGCGGCGCATGGCTTGCTGGCGGTGAACCAGACTAATCTTGCGGCTTGGGCGGCGGTTTTGAGTGGGGTGCCCGTCTTGGACAACCGCGCTAACTCTGCCGATCCGCAGTCACTGATTTTGCGGCCTGATTCTTCGGAAGTAGCCCAAATTCTCAGCGGCTACACAAACCAGCAGGCCCAAGTGGTGACGCCTGGGCTCCTGACTATGTTGACGGTCACCAATTCGCTGGCCCAAGGATTCCCGGTCACGGCGCGCGCCCCGGGTGGCACCTTCACTAACTTGGGCTCGATTCTCAGCGTGCCCACGCTGTCGGACCAAGCGCCGTTCGTCATTGCGGATCCCTCCGCTATCAACGTCACGGATGAGGTCGTGGAACGGTTGCCGCAGCAGATCCTCTCCCTGTTGCGGGCGGATGAACCGACCGTGACAGTCTACGCCTACGGCCAGTCCCTCAAGCCGGCGCCGAATTCGTTTTATCTGAAGCCGGGCAATTTCTACGGCATGGTCACGAATTACGTGGTCACCGGCGAATTCGCCACCAAGACCCTCCTGCGTTTCGAGGGAACTCCCAACGCTCCCACGACCAAGGTCGAGGATCATCGGATCCTTTTCCAAAATCCCTGAACTCCGTTTTCGCCCGCCGTGTCTATGCCCTCTCCTCGCCGCACCCAACTTGCACTCGTCGCGCTCGCGCTGCTGTGTGGACTGCTGACGTGGCGTGCCCGCCAGCGTCTCGCCCACTCACCCGAAATCGCGCTCGAATCTGAGCGGGCAGCCGAAGTCTCAAAATCGGTGCCGCCGTCGTCCACGCCCGCGACGACACCTCGGGTGTCACCCGCGGCGGCAGCCGCAAAATGGGTCAAGATCTCAACGCTGAACCCGGGCCAGCCAGCGCGATTCGCAGACGCTAAATTTACCAACCGCTTCCGTAACACGGACGCGTCGATGAAGGCACTGGAACGGAATGACCGGGCGGTGCAGTTCCGCAATGCGCTGATCGATACCGCTAGTAGCGAGCCGTTGGCGCTGCCCGCCGCGTTGCAGTCCGACGGCAATCCAGGTGCTTATGTGGTGCAGGCAAACGGGCTGACCACGGATGCGTTCCGTCGGGAATTGCATGAGGCCGGGTTCGAAATCGTCTCTTACATCCCCCACAACGCCTACCTCGTTCGCGGCTCCCGGGCCGCGGCCGAGCGAGTGGCTTCAGCTAGCACTGTAGCGGCGATATTGCCTTATGAACCGGCCTTCAAATTGGAGCCGGAATTGTTGAACGAATTGCTCGCCAACGCGCTGCCGCTGGGGGAACAGAAATTCATCCTGACCGTGCCCGATCCGGCCGCCACCTGGCCTGAGTTGAAGGCGCTGGGGGCCAAGGAAGAATTAAGTGAACGCGGTCCCTTCGGCACCTTGATCACGGTTACCGCCCCGACCGAGGCCTTGGCTGCTTTGGCTCGGCTGGCCGGGGTGCAAATGGTGGAGCGATGGACGCCGCGAGCGTTCGCGAATGATCTGACCGGCCCCAAACTGGGTTCGACCACCAACGCGCTCAATACGAGCAATTATTTTGGCCTTACCGGCGAAGGAGTGCTGATCAACCTCAACGATTCTGGGGTGGATGCGAGCCACCCGGATTTGAAGGATCGGGTTTTTACGTTGGACGCCTTGAAGGACACCGTGTTGTTGGATCTCGATGGCCATGGCACGCATGTGGCGGGCACGATTGCAGGAGATGGTTCGGCGTCCGCTTCGCTCGGGAGCACACCCTCGGGTTCGGTTACCAATGCCAGCGTCCAAGGCAAAGCTCCGAAGGCGCGCTTGTTTGTTTTGCCGGTCGATTTGATCCAGGGGCCACCTTCTGGGGACACCTTCCTCCAAGAGGAAGCGGCCAAAGCCCCAGGGCGTCCCTCGCGCAACCGACCGCTCATTTCTAACAACAGTTGGGGTTACCTCAGCCGAGAATATTCTTCCCATTCCGCTAGTTATGACGCGGCGGTGCGTGACGCCTTGCCCCGGGAATCGGGCAGTCAGCCGATTCTTTATGTCTTTAGCGCCGGCAATGAAGGCGTTGGCGGTGACTCTGGCGTCGGTGGCATTCCAGATTCCATCGCTTCTCCGGGCAATGCGAAGAACGTGATTACTGTCGGCGCGTTGGAAAGTCCGCGAAACCTGACCAACGCCATCGTTTACGACACCAACGGCATCGCGGTAAAAATTGGTTCCCGGGAATTTCCGAACCGTGGCTATAGCGCCACCAACCAAAATTACTTCACGAACGAGGTGCTGCGTGA
Source organism: uncultured Verrucomicrobiota bacterium (assembly GCA_903821635.1). Lineage (GTDB taxonomy): Bacteria > Verrucomicrobiota > Verrucomicrobiia > Limisphaerales > UBA9464 > CAIWAH01. The sequence continues at coordinate 5,194 of CAIJLV010000201.1, forward strand.
GTTCACTGATACCGACTATCAGGTCGCCGGTTTCTCCAGCCGTGGCAATGTTGGCGTGGAAATCGAAGGCGAATCCGGGCGCTTCAAGCCGGACGTCGTGGCGCCGGGTTCGTTCATCCTGTCCGCCCGTTCGGCGGCGTGGCGGATTGAGAACCAATTCCTCCCGGACAGTGATTCTTTCTACCTATTTGAGGAGTTGGAGCGGTCCAATGAGCCCAATTATCGCTATGAATCGGGCACTTCAATGTCGGCTCCGGCCATTTCGGGCTTGCTGGCTCAGATGCAGGAATACTTTGAGCAGAAACAGGACCTGTTTCCCGCCGCCTCCACGTATAAGGCAATGCTGATCAACAGTTCTTTGGCGACCAGCGAAACCTACGCGCCTGATCCGAAAGAGGTCTTTAACTACGGTGGGTGGGGCCAACCGAGCCTGCCGCGCTCAGTCCGCTCTGGCTTCAAGTCCCCGAGCGGCGACCAGGAGTTGGCTTACATCGAGGCGAGCAACGGCGTCGGCACCGGCGAAGTCGGGCGCTTCCGGGTGAGCCTCAAGTCGACCAATGTCCCGCTACGGTTAACTTTGGTCTGGACCGATCCCCCAGGTAATCCGGCAGCGGCGGCCAAGTTGGTGAATGATCTCGACCTCGTGGTGTCCAACACGGCCAGCGGTAAAGTGTATTTCGGTAACGACTTCACCCCGGGCAGCGGTTTTTCTCGGTTTCAAACGACCAATGAGCCGGTCGGAGCGGACCGCATCAACAACGTGGAGCGGGTCGTGCTCCAAAACCCGTTGGACGAAGAATACGTCGTTCTCATCGTCGGCCACCGGGTGAACGTGAATGCCCGTTGGGATCATCCCGAGCAGGTGGCTCAAGATTTCTCCTTGGCTATCTCCTCAGACGTCGCCGAAGGCGAAGTCGCCGGCGAGGTTAAGGATTTTGAGTTGTTGGATTTTGTTAGCTTGGGGCTGCCGTCACCGACCACTCCGGCGGTGATCACCAACGGGGTGGCACTGTTTAATCTGCGGGTTGGAGCCCATTCCCCACTCATTGGGGGCGCCAATGGAACGACCAATCAGTGGCGCTTCTTCACCTTCACCAACATTATGGGGGCCATCACGAACGGGGCGGGCACCGATTCGGAAATCATCCGCAAGTTCGGCAGTAACGTGGCCTTTGTTATCTTCCCCAGTGACCCGCAGGCGAACCTTTCCCGCGTTCGAACCAACGGTCCGGATCTTGATCTTTATGTCTCCCGGGATTCCGGGCTTCTAACGTTGGAATCGGCGTCGATCTCCAACGCTTGGCAGGCCACTTCTCAGGGCGGCACTGAATTAATTGCGCTGACCAATCAACCCCAAGGCGACGAGGTTGTTTTCTATGTCGGCGTGAAATCCGAGGACCAGCAGTCGGGTGAATTCTCGTTTTTTGGCATCAGCACGGACCAACCGTTTACCACGATTGACGAAGAGGGCATGCCCCATGCATTTGCGACGCCGATCCAGCCGCTCCAGGACGGCACCCCGGATCGGCCTGGAATCGGGCAGTGGATTGCGATCAGCCTCATCAGCGAGGAGTTGCGCCGGGTTACGCCAACGGTAACCACGACCCACGAAAACTTTCCCGACTTGGTGGGGCAACTCCGCTTGGGCTCGACTTTTGCGGTGTTGAACAACCACGGGCCGTTGTTGGACCAGACGTCCGGGGTCAATATCTCGGTGCTCTATGACGATTCGGGTAGTGGAGACAGCCTTTCCGCCACCAATTCTCGTCCCTCCGATGGCCCAGGCACCTTGGGTGAATTCATGGGCCAGACCGGCGGCGGACCTTGGTTTTTCACGACTGTCGATAACGCGTTGGGCAATACGGGCTCCATCACCGGGTTTGATCTGCGACTGATGCCCAATGATTTCGGGCCGCAGTTTGTTGAGCGTTGTGTGCGGGCCCGGTTGGTAGAATTGGAGGTCTTTAATGTGCCCGTGGATGCCAATCGGCTCACGATTACAATTACCAACCGGCAAAACGAACAACTCACTGGCCCCTTGGAGGTTTACGTCCGGCGGGACGCCATTCCCGACCTAGTTAACCCGACTAACAACGACAAGTATGCAACGGTTTTCCCCCCCACTGGAGGCGACCTCACGATTAGCCTGCGCGATGTGCCGCCGCTGACTCCGGGGCGCTATTTTGTGGCGGTTTACAACCCGAACAGCTTCGAGATCTGTTACCGCATCCGAGCCCGGCTAGAACGCGGCTTGGACGGTAGTTTGACCAAGGTTTTCAATTCCGGGGAGGTCGGTGACCCGCTGACGGACGAGGCGCTGACGGAATCGTCGGTGACCGTCAACGATTCGCGCTCCGTGACCGCCATCGGGGCCGGTCTCCGGATCAATCACCCGCGAATTTCCGACTTGGAAGTCCGGTTGGTTAATCCCCAAGGCGACCGCACCGTGCTGGTGGAAAACCGCGGGCGCACCAGTGCCAATGCTTTCGGCCAAGAGTTGATCATTACCAACGGCGATTTCTCACACGTGGCCTTTACGTTTGAACGCGCTTCCGGGCGTTCGTTACTCTACGTCAATGGCCGGCAGGTGGCCGAACAGACCTTCGACGGACTGTTGCCGGTGACGACCAATGCGGTGCTGTTCGCGACCGACGGATTTCAACGTAACGCCGGGCCGGTGGCCTTGGACGATTTCGGGCTGTGGAAGCGGGCATTGACCCCGGACAACGTGCGTGACCTCTACCGGTATGGCGCGGAAGATCACCGAGGTAAGGTCGTTGACGACCGGGAGGCGGGTCTGCTCGCGTTGTGGCCCTTTGACGGCACTGGCGCAGAGCTGCTGTTCGACTTCGCAGTAGATTATCCGGCCTCGACCGCGGTCGTTGGGCAGATTGGTCAAGCGCTCCAGTTTGGCCCTGGGCAGATTGGTTTCATTGAACCACTTCCAGAACTCAATGTGGTGCGAAATTCGGGTTTTACGCTCGAAGGTTGGGTGAAAGCCGACACCAACTTGCCGACAATCATCGCGGGTTGGGCCCGCACCAATGACGTGTCCGCGCCCTTGCTGGTGGCCAATTTCCCCCCGCCCATCGGCAATGGCCCCGGGTCGTTCAGCGTGGTATATACCAACTTGAGTGTGCTGCAAACCAACGGCAGTGCCCTTCGATTTGCGACTGCGGGCGGCTTGGTGACGCCCGGGACCACCGTTACAAATACGCTTTATGCGGTCTTCACCGAGCTGACTAACGTTACGTCTGAGCTCATCAAGTTCGCGGTTCCGCCGTATGTGACAGATACCCGCACGCGCGTGTTAGGCCGTTCGACCTTCGATTTGGCGCGTCCGACGGGCGACGATATTTTTGAGTTCGGCGAAATCGTGGATGGGTGGACGGTCGTCAGCAATCAGGTGCAGTGGCGAGTGGACGGCGAGTGGGCGCTGACGGGCAGTGGTTTCATGGAAACTTTCCCCAACTTGGGCAACGGCACCGGCAGTCAGATTCAACGCACCATCCCGACCATTCCCGGCCGTTTCTATTCGGTTAGCACGGGCTACCGTCGGGTTCCGGGTTCCTTTGGCCCCAGCAGTCAGGTGGATGTTTTTGCGGACGGGGTTGAGATTGCTGGCTTCATTGGGGGGGAGCGATGGCAGACGAATCTGACGTTTGTGCAGGCTGTTGGCAGCACGCTTAAATTTGAGATCGCGAATGCCGCCAAAGGAAACGTAGTGGCGCGACCAGCCACTGCGGTGGCAGTGATTGACGCAGTGGGACAGGTCACTGGGATTCAAGTGATCGATCCCGGCGCGGGCTACAGTGAACCGCCGGCGGTAAGTCTCGTTGGAGCCGGATCGGGAGCCACGGCGGTAGCGACGTTGGAATTTGATTACGTGGCTAGGATTGAGATCACCAACCCGGGAACCAACTATGTTCCGGGAACTCAAGTGGTCGTGGCCGCGCCCCCCGTGCGGCCGGTATTCGCGGGAAATCTGCTCGACGAAATTCTGATCGTTGAGGAACCCAAGGGGCTTTATGTCCCCGAAGAACCCCTGCGTCCCCTCGCTAAAGGGTCCGCGGTGGGCGAGTGGCGTTTGGAGGTTACCGACAGCCGGGGAGGGGAAGTCGGTGAACTGCTCAGTTGGCAGATGCAATTGACCTTTGCGCCGACGAATCCGCCCGCCTACCGGCTGACAGGCGGCGTCCCCTTTGCGACAAACGTCGTGGGCGACGCGATCACGTATTTCATCGTCGAAGCGCCGCCAGAAGCCACTTACACCACCAATACGCTGGTCAGTCTCAGCGGTGGCCCCCTAAACCTGCTCTTCAGTCGGTTTGGATTGCCGGATGGGTTGCAGACTGAGGACTACTACCTCCTTTCCGGCGTGCAGGATGTGCCGCAGTCCGCCTTGCTCTACACCAACGTGTTGCCGCCATTCCGGCCAGGGCAGCGTTATTACCTCGGCGTGCAAAATCTGATTGCGAGCCAGTCGAATGCCTTTTCCATCCGCGTGGACTTCGGCCTGCCAATCCAGCCGCTGACCAACAATGTTCCGGTGGCTGCCAACAACGCCAATCTCGGCCTGATTGATTATTATTCGTTTAATGTTTCACCCGCGGCGCTCGGTGTTCGCTTCTCGGTTTCGAATCTGGGTGGCGACGTCAATTTAATCGTCAGCAAGGCGCCGGGGCTGCCAACGCGCACGGTGCATGACTACGCCAGCACGAACACCGGCACCGTGCCCGAATCCATCGAGATTGATCCATTTAGCCAGCCGGTGCCGCTTGAACCCGGTTTGTGGTATCTCGGGGTGTATCCGGCCGACGCCTTAAATCGCACGAATCCGATCGCCTATACGATCAACGCCTCGGAATTGTCCGGCACCGCGGGGCCCATAACCAATGGGGTGCCGATCAACGGCACGATCCTTAACGACGGCCAGATCGCTTACTACTACCTCGACATCACCAACGAGGCGGCGACGGCGACGTTTGTCGTGACCAACTTGACCGGAAACGTGGACTTGTTCGTCCGGCAAGGTTTACCCCTGCCGGCGGCAAACTCGTTTGAATTCTCGAGCACGAATGCGGGCTTGGCCGATGAGGGGCTCTTCCTTCAAGCGACGGTCGTGCCTCAGTTGCAGACGCCGGGTCGCTGGTTCTTGGCGGTCATTGCCACTGATCCAGCGCCGGTTTCCTTCACGGTAGCCGCCTCCTATACGGTCCCGAATTCCGATATTGAGCTGCTGGTTGATTCAATTCCGCAGTCCAGTCTGGTCGAAGCTGGCCCAACTAACCGTCTCTACCGATTTGATGTCCCGTTCGACTCCACCAGTCGACTACTGTTTGAAATCTACGGACTCGACGGTGAAGCGGACCTGTTGGTGGCCCGGGACAATCCCCCGGGGAGTAATCCCAACTCCCTCTCTGCGCTGAAGCCGGGACTGCTGAATGAGCTAATCGTCGTGACCGAGTCCCAATTTTCGCAACTCGGAGGGCAGTGGTATGTGGACGTGCGGTTCCCCGCCACGAATCAGGTTAACTTCACGGTGCGCGCCGCCACTCGCCAAGACGGGTTATTGCAGAGCGGGACGCCGTTGGTCGGGATTTACAGCCTGCCGACCGAGGTTGGGCAGACGCCAATACTGAGATGGAATGCCATACCCGGTGAAACGTATCAGGTGCAATACACGGAAAGTCTCGATGATTCTCCGCTGGTTTGGCTGCCCGCCACGCCTCCGGTGACGGCCGCGGGTGAGGTGGGAACGGTTTCCGTTCCGGCCGTCGATCCGAATGTCTTCCCGACGATCTTCTACCGGATCATCCAACTCGCCAGTCCCTGATTTCATGGCGGCGCTAGTCATTTCGCTCAATCCCGCCATTGATTGTGAATGGCGGCTAAAGACGGTTGTGGCTGAGGAGAAAAACGAGATTGCCAGCGAGTTTCGGTGGCCCGGCGGTAAGGGTATCAACGTCGCCCGCTGGCTGGGGTGGCTGAAAGTGTCAAACCGACTGTTTGTGCCGCTCGGCGGCGCGACGGGGCGTGAATTGGTGACCGGCCTTCGGGCGGAGACGATTCGTTTCGTTCGCTTCCCCTTGAGCAAACCGAATCGCGTCAATGTCGTGGTGACGCCGGACTCGGGGCCCCAGTATCGCTTCAACCAAGCTTGGGCTCGCCTGACGCTTCCCGAAGCCCGCCGCCTGGTGGGGGCGGCGGCAAAACTGGCCGCGACCGCCGACCCGGTGGCTATCTGCGGCACACTCGCATTTGGAGCCCCGGTTGACAGCTACGCTCGCATCGCACGGGCTGCCCGACTCCGTGGCCGCCGGGTGTTCCTCGACTGTGACCGGGAACCCTTCGTGCGCGCCTTGGCGGAACGCCCCTTCCTCGTAAAGCCCAACGAATTTGAACTGGGTCAATGGGTCGGCCGGGAACTGCGGGACGAAGCTTCGGTGCGTTCGGCGGGGCGGGCCTTGTCTGCCGAAACTGGTGGCTACGTGTTGGTTTCCCGCGCCGCTGCAGGTGCGCTGCTGATCAACGTGAATTTAGCGGTCGAACTAACGGCGAGTGTTCCCGGGGTAGTGGTTCGCAATACGGTGGGGGCGGGTGACGCGATGCTGGCGGGCGCGGTGGCCGCTTCTTTGGCGTCCGAGGCTCCTGAAGCCCTGCTCCGCTGGGCGGTGGCCACGGGCTGCGCCGCCACAGAAGTCGCCCCGGGCAAATTGCCCACGGTGAGTCGCTGGCGGGCGTTGGTGAAGGCGGTGCCGATCGCGCCCCTGTAGAGTGATGACGCGATTGGCCATGAGTTTTGATCGGGCCGGGTGAAAGCGACGAACTTCCCCCGCGTGAGCTATGCGGGTCGCCCGTTTAAGCGCCGGCGCCGCGATAGAGCCCTTCGCCTTGGATGATTTCTGCGACGGCCGGCGGCAGCAGTTGCGCCACCTTTCGTCCGGCGGCGACACGTTGGCGAATTTCCGAGGAGGAAACCTTGAGGGGCCATCCCCGCAGCGGCTGCAACCGCCACGGTTCTGGCAAGGTGGCGTCGGGCTCGCCCGGTCGGGGGATGACGAGGAAAGTCAACGCGCGTGCCAGTGCTTCGGCTTCGCGCCACAAGGGCAGGGTAGGCACGTGGTCGGCGCCGATCAGCCAGTAGAGTTTCGCGTCGGGATGACGGGCCGCCAGCGTGCGGACGGTGTCGCTCGTGTAACTGACGCCGCCGCGGTGGATTTCCAGTTCGTCGACGCGGAAACGGGGTTCGCCGGCCAAGGCCACTCTCAACATTCGCGTCCGTAATGCGGCCGGCGCCGGGCTGGTGCCGGGCTTAAACGGGGACTGGGCGGCCGGGATGAAGATCAACCGGTCGAGCCCCAACTCCTCTAAGGCTGCGTGGGCGACCAGCAGGTGCCCGAAGTGCACCGGATCAAATGAACCGCCGTATAGACCGATCCGCATGGGCGGCAGACTAATCGCAAGCTGGCTGGTTTCCAATTTCGGCGGCGGTTAGCAGCACCGATTAATGCCCGAGAACTGCTGCTCGCTGGCGGTGATGTAGGCTTGCTGCTGGACCTCCCGTTCGAGGGCTGCGCGCACTTCCGGCACGTCGATCAAGACTTGGGGCGCCGCTTGGGGAGCCGCGCAGGCGCAGGCCTGAAGTTGGGCGCGTGCCACGGCATTTTCGCCGGACCACTCTTTGGCCAGGGCCAGCGTCAACGCCGCGGCACCGCCGAGCGCACCCAAGGGGTTCGCTTCGCGGAGGGCCTGAGCGGGTAGCCAGACGGGCTCGGTTTCAGTCAAGTCGGGTTGACGGGCACCCGCCAGCAGGCGGAGCCAGATCCATACGCTGACGACGATGACCGCCGCCGCGAGCACGAGGAACACGCCGGTGACGCCGAGGTCGAGGGCATTGTTGAAGCGCAGTGCTTGGGTGGTCTGTAGCGCCTTCTCGGCGGCCGCGAGCTTTTCGGGGGCGGTGCCCCGCATGGTTTCGACGCCGGCCCTGAGCGCCGGCAGCTTTTGGTCGTAGTCGCGCACGGCCGCCAGAAAGCCAATCCTCGGTGACGCGTGAAACATCTTCTGCCAGCCCGCGGTAAATGTGACTGCGAGCAACCAGAGCAGGGGAATCAGGGTGATCAAGGCCAACGCCGGAGAAGTGCGGGGGCCTGGCTTGGCTGTTCGCGTTTTGAGCGCCATTTTGAGCAGGATCGTGGTGCCGAGGCAAAGGGCGATGGCGGCGAGCAGTTGATTGGCGATGCCGAACAGCGGCCAGAGCGAATTGATGCCGCCGAGCGGATCACGCACGCCTTGGATCAGGAAGTAGCCCCAGCCGCTGACGACCAGCACGCTCGCGAGGGTGTTGGCCGACAGGGAGCGGGTGTCGCCGAGCGGCTTCCAGAGGTGCCCGAGGAAGTCTTGTAAAAGGTAGCGGCCCACTCGGGTGCCGGCGTCGAGTGTGGTCAGAATGAACAGCGCCTCGAACATGATTGCGAAGTGATACCAGAGGTCGAGCCAGCGGCCCTGCGTGACCTTGCTGAAGATGTTGGCCATCCCGACCGCCAGCGTCGCGGCGCCGCCGGTCCGGCCGTAGAGCGAGGCTTCGCCGACTGCTTTCGCCAAGCGGTCCATCTCAACCGTGCTCACGGGGAAGCCGGTGGCGTTGACCTTGGCCACGGTGTCGAGGGCGATCGCGGCGGCATCGGGGCCGGCGCCCTTTACGTTCATGGCGAGATAGACGCCGGGTTCCAACGTGCAGGCGGCGACCATGGCCATGATGGCGACCAGCGATTCGAGACACATCGCCCCGTAACCGATGGGCCTAGAGTAGCTTTCGCGAGTGATAATCTTCGGGGTGATGCCGCTGGAGATGAGCGAGTGAAAGCCGCTGATGGCGCCGCACGCGATGGTGATGAAACAAAACGGAAACAGCTTCCCGGCAACGACCAGACCGGAGCCATCCACGAATTTCGTGACGGCGGGCATCTTCATCTCCGGCAGCACCAGTAAGACGCCCGCCGCGAGGGCGAGGATGGTGCCGAGCTTCATGAACGTGCTCAGGTAATCCCGCGGGGCCAGGAGCAACCACACCGGCAGGATGCTGGCGGCTACGCCGTAGACGATGAGGGTCCAGGCGAGCGGTTCGGCGCCGAGGGTGAAGAGATTCGCCGCCGCTTCATGGCTGTGAATCCATTGTCCGCCCCAAACTGCGGCCAGTAACAGCCCGACGCCGAGGAGGGAGCCTTCGAGCGTCTTGCCGGGCCTCAGCCAGCGCAGGTAACCGCCCATCAATAGGGCGATGGGGATGGTGGCGCCCACGGTGAAGACGCCCCAGGGACTTTCCGCCAGCGCCTTGACTACTACGAGTCCGAGCACGGCGAGCAGGATGATCATGATGCCTAGGATGGCGACCAGTGCGAGGCCGCCTGCGAAGGAGTTGAGTTCGTCCTTCACCATCTGTCCCAGCGATTTGCCGTTCCGGCGCAAGGAGGCAAAGAGGATCACGAAGTCTTGCACGGCGCCGCCGAGCACCACGCCGATCAAAATCCACAGCGTGCCCGGCAGGTAACCAAACTGCGCGGCTAAGACCGGTCCCACCAGCGGCCCTGGCCCGGAGATCGCGGCGAAGTGGTGGCCGAACACGATCCATTTGTTGGTGCGGACGAAGTCGCGGCCGTCCTCGTTGACTTCACAGGGAGTCGCCCGTCGGTCGTCGAGCATGAGCGCCTTGACGGCGAGCCACTTCGAATAGAAACGGTAGCAGAGCGCGTAGGTGCAGACTGCGGCAATGACGAGAAACGCCGAATTGATCGTCTCCCCCCGATGGGTGGCCAGTGTCCAGTAGGCGAACGCGCCCAGACCGGCGACCAGCAGCCAGATCAGGAAGCGCACGGGTGATTTCATGCGGCGCAGGGTAAGGAGCGCGCCCCCGGTCGGGAAGCGTCGGTTGCAGCGTTGTCGGCGGTCTATTTTACCGCCACGCTTCCCCCATGCGTTATCGCCGTTTCGGTCGCACCAATCTGCAAATTCCCGTCTTTTCCTGTGGCGGCATGCGTTACCAGCAATCGTGGTCCGA
>CAIJLV010000202.1 GCA_903821635.1 uncultured Verrucomicrobiota bacterium
CCGGCGAAACATGACGGACATGATGTGCGGGAAGCCAAACCGCAGGAGTTCTTTGGGCCCAACGCGATTGAGTTCAGGCGGGAATCCGGTGTCGCAGGGCTGGGACTTGCCGTCAGGACCTTGGATCCAAACCGGGTGAAAGCAGGCTGGAACATCCGAATGAGCCTCGAGGAAATCGACCTGCCGCTGGAGTTTGTCGGGTGATGACCAGTAGTCATCACCTTCAAGCAAGATGAGGTATTCTCCGCGACACGCGGCAAAGGTCTCAACCAAGTTTCGCTTACCCAGCAGACCTAGATTCTGCTTGTGAAGCAGGGGAGTGATGCGGCCCGGATATTTGGCGACCAAGTCCAAAAGCACTTGGCGAGTGCCATCCGTGGAGCAGTCTTCGCCCACCACGACTTCAAAAGTCCAATCGGTCTTTTGCGCGAGCACGCTTTCGATCGCTTGCGCCAGGTAGCGCTCGTGATTGTAGGTGATCATGGCCACGCTCACTTTGGGCGTGTTTGTGATCGAAGCCGGACGTGTCGCTGAGGGCATGTTAGCGGTCCAAGTTGGAAGAGTTTGAAAGAACGGCGCCTACCTGTTCCCGGTGGGTCAAGGCAGCGCGAATGAGTTGGGAGATCGTCGCTATCTCCAACTCGCCCACGGCGGTTCCAGTGGGCAGCACAATGACCTTTGAGGCGACGCGTTCGGTATCCGGGAGCAGGAGATAGGAGTGGGGAAACAGGGAGCGGTAGGGCTCCATGCGGTGGACCCCGGGCCAGAAATACTTCCGGGCCAGCACGTTTTCGGCGTGGAGCACCCCCACCAGTTCGTCGCGGGAGAGGCCAGCGACGGCTTCGTCCACCTCGACGACGACATACTGGTAGTTGTTCCGCTCCCCATCCGAATAGTCGATGAGCGAGATTCCCGGCAGCCCGGCAAGACCTTCGCGGTAAGCGAGGTAGTTCCGCCGGTTGGTGGCGATGAGTTCGTCGATCCCTTCCAAGCTGGTGAGGCCCATGGCAGCACAAACTTCGGTCATCTTCCCGTTGGTGCCGATGTGGACGACGTTGTCAAAGCCGGCGAAGCCGAAATTGGTCATCAGGCGGATGCGTTTAGCTAGGGCATCGTCGTTGGTGCAGATGGCGCCGCCTTCGAACGAGTTCAGAAACTTGGTGGCGTGGAAACTGAATACCTCGGCCAGCCCGAACCCGCCGATCATCCGCCCGTTGTGCGAACAACCGAAGGCGTGCGCGGCATCAAACATCAGCTTCAGGCCGCGGCGCTCGGCGATTTCAGCCAACCCATCGACATCGCAGGGGCGGCCCCAGACATGAGTGGCGAGGATGGCCGTGGTCCGTGGCGTGATGTGTCGTTCAACCCGCGCGGGGTCAAGATTGTGGGTCGCCGGGTCCATGTCGGCAAAGACCGGCGTGATTTCCTGCCATTGAAGCGCGTGGGCGGTAGCGACAAACGTGTAGGCGGGAACGATGACTTCGCCTTTGAGATCCGCCGCCCGGATGGCGATTTCAAGTCCGATCGTCGCATTGCAGGCGCAGATGACGTGTTTCACGCCTACGTAGTCTGCAATTTGGCGTTCCAGTTGTTGGACGAATGGACCGTTGTTGGACAGCCAGCGGCGGTCCAATAGGTCATTGATTCGGGCCAGCAGGCGCTCGCGGTCGCCGATATTGGGGCGGCCGACATGCAATAGTGCGGGGAAAGCCGGGGTGCCGCCGAGAATTGCGAGAGGAGCAGTGTTCAAAATGGTTTAGGCAGGCCCATAAGGGCGACGCACGCGCGCCGGATTTCCGAAAGCAACGATGCCAGCGGGCAAGTTGTCAACGACCACGGCGCCGGCGCCAATGAGGGAACCGGGGCCGATTGTAATTTTTTCTATGACCGTTGCTCCGGCTCCGATCCACGTGGCGCGACCGATGATGACGTTTCCGGCGAGAACCGCGCCGGGCGAAATGTGAACGCCCTCTCCGAGTTCGGAGCCATGCTCAATGATTGAGCCGGAATTCACGATGCAATGACGCCCAATCTTGGCGTTGGCGTTCACTAGGGCCCCGGGAAAAATGACGGAGCCACTCCCGACGGTGGCGGAGGGGGATACGTAAGCCCGTGGGGAAATCAGGGTCGGGAACTCAAAGCCGGTTGCGGCCAATTCAAGACTCAAGGCGAGACGGGCCCGATTTTCACCGATTGCGACGATAATATGGCGGATACCCTTGGCGAGCAGTGGTTTTAATGCGTCACGTCCGCCTAGGATGAGCGGCCTCAAGCAGGGTTCTGCTGATTGGTGCCACTCATTATCAAGCAGAACGCCGCTTAGGTGATAACCCGGACAGGCGGCCAAGGTTTCGGCAACTACCGTGGCATGGCCGCCCGCCCCCCAGATGACAACCTCAGTTCGCATTCCAATTGATCATTTAGTTTACCGGTGTTGGGCGGCTGCCCGTAAATCTTCAAAATGAACTTAATACTTCACCGGCGCCTATTTTTCGGGAGTGAACAGGTGGCGCTTTGATTTGGGCTGGGAATGATTCGTTCGATTGCATCGAACTTGGGTGCAATGTCGTAAATAGAGCGAACCCCAAGGTCGCGGCGGAAAACAATTTTGTTTTATGGGTCGAGCGGGGGCGAACCGGGGTAGTCCTAAGCGTTTAACAATCGTAATAGTATCCAACCTTTCATCGGCCTCAAGCACATAGCTTTGAGGGATTTCATGGGCGTCTTGGATACTTCCTGCTTGGCGC